>NC_022080.4:2163750-2486875 GCF_000445995.2 Geobacillus genomosp. 3 | reverse complement strand
AGACGGTCGGCTTTGCCATCGCGCCGCGGCTGAATGCAGCCGGCCGCCTCGGCGGCGCTGATCCGGCCGTGGCGCTGTTAATGACTGACGATGAGGACGAAGCGGTCCGGTTGGCTCAAGAAATGGACGAACTAAATCGCGAGCGTCAGCAGCTTGTAGCGCAAATAGCTGAAGAAGCGGCCGAGATGGTGCGGCGCCGGTTTCCGCCTGACGAGCATCGCGTTCTTGTTGTGGCCGGTGAAGGATGGAATCCGGGTGTTGTCGGCATCGTCGCCTCGAAGCTTGTCGAGCAGTTTTACCGTCCGGCGGTTGTACTTTCGATCGATCGGGAAAAAGGAATCGCCAAAGGATCAGCCCGCAGCATTCAAGGCTTTGACCTTTTTGCCAGTCTGTCGCAATGCCGCGATATCTTGCCGCATTTTGGCGGCCATCCGATGGCGGCGGGAATGACCTTGGCGCTTGATGATGTAGAGAAGCTGCGGGAGCGGTTGAATGCCATCGCGGCGAGGACGTTGTCGGATGATGATTTTACGCCGCCGACGTTCATCGATGCTGCCTGTTCCGTTGCGGAGTTGACGTTGTCGGCCGCCCGCGGGCTTGAACGGCTTGCTCCGTTTGGCGTCGGCAATCCGCGGCCGCTTCTGCTCATTGAGGAGGCGGCGGTTGAAACGATGCGGCGCGTCGGGGCGAACGGCGCCCATATGAAAGCCGCCTTTTCCCAAGACGGCGCAGCGATTGATGCCATTGGTTTCGGCCTTGGACCGCTCTGCGAGGAAATCGCCCCAGGGGCGCGCGTCTCGGTCGTCGGGGAGCTTGCGGTGAACGAATGGAACGGGCTGGCACGGCCGCAGCTGTCGTTATGTGATGTAGCGGTAAGCAGCTGTCAGCTGTTTGATGCCCGCGGCTGCCGCGACGTCCGCCCGCTTCTCGAGCGGCTGCCGGAAGAGAAGCGGCTGCTCGTCCTGTTTCGCCGCGAAACTGGACATCGTGCAGATTTGGCGACGTTTCGCCGCGAACTTCATTATGTGTCAAATGATGAAGAGGCGGGCGCCTTGGCGATTGACGGCCGCTATGTTGTGCTGCTTGACTTGCCGCCAAAGATCAGCCGGCTTGCCGCCCTGCTTGGCAACGGGCAGCCGGAGCGCATTTACGCGGTGTTCGCACAGCCGGAAGCGCAGTTTTTCCGCACGTTCCCGACGCGCGACCATTTTAAATGGTTTTATGCCCTTTTGCATAAATATCGTTCGTTTCCGCTCGCCGAGCGGGGCGGACAATTGGCGCGCGCCCGCGGCTGGACGGAAGAGACGGTTTATTTTATGGCAAAAGTGTTTTTAGAGCTGGAGTTTATTACGGAACAAAACGGCGTCATTTCGCTCGTTCATACGCCGGCGAAGCGCGACTTGCATGAATCGCCGACATACTGCCGCCGGCGGGACGAGCTTGAGGCGGAACATCAGTTATTATATTCCACTTACGAGCAGTTGAAACGCTGCTTAGCAGCAATGACACGTTCGCAAACGTACGAGGAGGCAAACGTATAATGGATTTAAAACAGTACATCACGATCGTGCCGGATTTTCCAAAACCGGGCATTCTATTTAAGGACATTACGACGCTAATGGACAACGGAAAAGCGTACAAATATGCTACTGACCAAATCGTCCAATATGCGCGCGAAAAACAAATCGATATCGTCGTCGGTCCGGAAGCGCGCGGCTTTATTATCGGCTGCCCGGTCGCCTATGCGCTTGGCGTCGGGTTTGCGCCGGTGCGCAAAGAGGGAAAGCTGCCGCGCGAAGTCGTTCGTGTCGAATACGGGTTAGAGTATGGGACGGACGTACTGACGATGCATAAAGATGCCATCAAGCCAGGCCAGCGCGTGTTAATTACCGACGACTTGCTAGCGACAGGCGGAACAATGCGGGCGACGATCGATTTGGTCGAACAGCTTGGCGGCACGGTGGCCGGTTTGGCGTTTTTAATTGAATTGACGGAACTTGGCGGGCGTAAAAAATTGGAAGGCTACGATATTTTGACGCTCATGCAGTTTTAAAATAGTCGACACGATTCGTTTCTTTCGCTACAATAGAGAAAAAAGGGGCACTCGCACGAGTGCTCTTTCTTATTAACGTGATGGATGCCTATGCCTTTCCGTCTGAATTTTATTTTAATTAAAGGTGATTTAACTCTATGGCCAATGAACAAGTGCTGACAGCGGAGCAAGTGTTTGAACAGGCGAGCTGTTATTTGTCGGAACAAGATGTCGCCTTTTTAAAAAAGGCGTATGAATTTGCGAAACACGCCCACCGCGACCAGTTCCGGAAATCGGGCGAACCATATATCATCCATCCGATTCAAGTCGCCGGCATTTTGGCTGACTTGAAAATGGATGCGACGACGATCGCTGCCGGGTTTTTGCATGATGTCGTCGAAGACACCGAAGCGACAAAAGAAGACCTCGAGCGCGAGTTCGGCGCGGAAGTGGCGATGCTTGTCGACGGGGTGACGAAGCTTGGCAAAATCAAATATAAGTCGCAAGAAGAACAGCAGGCGGAAAACCACCGGAAAATGTTTTTGGCGATGGCGCAAGATATTCGCGTCATCTTAATTAAGCTGGCTGACCGGCTGCACAACATGCGGACGCTAAAGCATTTACCGGCGGAAAAGCAGCGGCGCATCGCCAATGAGACGCTCGAAATTTTTGCTCCGCTTGCCCACCGGCTCGGCATTTCAAAAATTAAGTGGGAGCTTGAGGATACGGCGCTTCGCTATTTAAATCCGCAGCAATATTATCGCATCGTCAACTTAATGAAGAAAAAGCGGGCTGAGCGTGAGCAATATTTGGAAGAAGTTATTCAAGAGGTGCGCGAGCGGCTGAATGAAGTGCATATTCCGTGCGAAATTTCCGGGCGTCCAAAACATATTTACAGCATTTATCGGAAAATGGCGATGCAAAACAAACAGTTTAACGAGATTTACGATTTGCTCGCCGTCCGCATCATTGTCAACAGCATTAAAGATTGCTATGCCGTGCTCGGCATCATCCATACGTGCTGGAAGCCGATGCCAGGTCGCTTCAAAGATTACATCGCCATGCCGAAGCCGAACATGTACCAATCGCTCCATACGACGGTGATCGGCCCAAAAGGTGAGCCGCTTGAAGTGCAAATCCGCACGTTTGAAATGCACCAAATTGCCGAGTTTGGGATTGCCGCGCATTGGGCGTACAAGGAAGGAAAAACTGTCAAGCCGAATTCGTTTGAAGAAAAGCTGTCATGGTTCCGGGAAATTTTAGAGTGGCAAAATGATGCCAGCAATGCCGAGGAATTTATGGAATCGCTGAAGATGGACTTGTTTTCCGACATGGTGTTCGTCTTCACCCCGAAAGGCGATGTCATCGAGCTGCCGGCCGGCTCGGTGCCGATTGATTTCGCCTACCGCATCCATTCGGAAATCGGCAATAAAACGATTGGGGCGAAAGTGAACGGCAAAATGGTGCCGCTCGATTACAAGCTGCAAACAGGCGACATTGTCGAAATTTTAACGTCGAAACATTCATACGGTCCGAGCCAAGATTGGTTGAAACTCGCGAAAACGTCACAGGCCCGCAATAAAATCCGCCAGTTTTTCAAAAGGCAGCGGCGCGAGGAAAATATTGAAAAAGGGAAAGAAATGGTCGAAAAAGAAGTGCGCAGCCTCGGCTTTGAGGCGAAGGAAGTGATGACGGCCGACAATTTGAAGCGCGTCGCAGAAAAATTTAATTTTTCCAATGAGGAAGACATGTATGCAGCGGTCGGCTATCATGGGATTACGGCGGCGCAAATTGCCCACCGGCTGACGGAAAAATGGCGAAAGCAGCGCGATTTGGAAGAACAGCAGCGCAAACTGGCTGAAGCGGTCTCCGAGGCCAAGCTGCCGGCCGGCAAAAAACGCGACTGCGGTATTCGCGTCCAAGGAATCGACAATTTGCTGATCCGTTTGTCCCGCTGCTGCAACCCGGTGCCGGGCGACGAAATAATTGGCTTTATCACTCGCGGTCGCGGCATTTCCGTCCACCGCGCCGACTGTCCGAATGTGCAGGTGGAAGAGGCGGCTGACCGTTTGATTCCTGTTGAATGGGAAAGCGGCACAAATGGCGAGCGCGAGTATAATGTCGACATTGAAATTACCGGCTTTGACCGCCGCGGCTTGCTCAATGAAGTGTTGCAGGCGGTAAACGAAACGCGCACGGACATTTCCGCCGTCTCGGGCCGCTCGGACCATCGCCATAAAATCGCAACGATTCATATGACGATTGCCATTCATAACATCAGCCATTTGCAAAAGGTAGTGGAACGAATTAAACAAATTCCCGATATTTATTCGGTTCAACGCCTGATGAACAACTAAGGGCGTCAAAAGGAGGGACACGATGAGAGCGGTCATTCAGCGGGCAAAACAGGCGGGCGTTACTGTTGACGGCGAGGTCGTTGGGGCGATCGATTTCGGGCTTGTCGTGCTTCTTGGTATCACCCACGGTGATACGGAGGCCGACGCCGCCTATTTGGCGGAGAAAATCGCCCATTTGCGCATCTTTGAAGATGAAGACGGAAAAATGAACCGCTCGTTGCTTGAGGTCGGTGGGGCGGTGCTGTCAGTGTCGCAATTCACCTTGTACGGCGACTGCCGGAAAGGGCGGCGGCCGAACTTTATGGCAGCGGCGAAACCGGATCGTGCCTTGCCGCTTTATGAGGCGTTCAACGCCTTCTTGCGCGAAAAAGGCATTCATGTTGAAACAGGCGTGTTCGGCGCCATGATGAACGTGACGCTCACAAACGACGGCCCAGTCACCTTAATCATCGACAGCGGCGAGAAACCGGGAAACGAATGACGTTTCCCGGTTTCTTTTTTATTTTCGACGAAAAATGGGAAAGATGAAAACAAACCGGCACATAGAAAGGAGGAGGGGCGATGCGGCAAACGGGCAGAGGCGTACAGGCGCACCGGACGAACGATGTGCTTTCCGCTGATTTCCACGAGTGGATGAGGCTTGAGTCTGAATACAGCGCCTTTGAGCTGGCGTCTGAGTTCGGCGTGACGCTAAAAGACGTGCAAACATTGAAAAAGCAGCAGTTTCGTCCGTGAACACGGCCGGGCGCTGGCGCTTCGGCCGGAGGAGCGGCGCCCATGTCATGGGGCGGACATAACCGGTATGGCATCCCCATTGGCTGATTAGTGTGTCGGTTCTCCTGAGAGACACGGCCGGGCCGCTGCAAAAGTGATTCCCCCGGTTGGGGAGAGTTCCGGACAGGACGACAAATAAAGGGCGCCCAACTTTATTGCCCATCTCACAAGTGCACCGTGTTGCACCTGAAGGTGGCTAGAGGCGATGGAAAAATTTTAAGCATATATATTGACAAAATACATAGTTCTATATGATAATCAATATCGTATTAAAATAATTTTAATCTAATCACTAACGATTACAGGAGGTAGATGAAGAATGTCTCTCGTAGGGAAAAAAGTAGAACCGTTCAAAGCACAAGCGTATCACAACGGAGATTTTGTCGAAGTCACGGAACAAAACTTCCTCGGGAAATGGAGCATCGTTTGCTTCTATCCGGCCGACTTTACATTCGTATGCCCGACAGAGCTTGAAGACTTGCAAGACCACTATGCAACGTTCAAAGAACTTGGCGTGGAAGTGTACTCGGTTTCGACCGATACCCACTTTACTCATAAAGCATGGCATGATACATCGCCAGCCATCAGCAAAATCGAATATGTTATGATCGGCGATCCGTCGCACCAACTGTCCCGCATGTTTGACGTGCTTGACGAGGAGCAAGGGCTGGCGCAACGCGGCACGTTCATCATCGACCCGGACGGCGTCATCCAGGCGGTGGAAATTAACGCTGACGGCATCGGCCGCAAAGCCAGCACACTGATTGACAAAATCAAGGCGGCTCAATACGTTCGCAACCATCCGGGAGAAGTGTGCCCGGCAAAATGGCAAGAAGGTGGGGAAACGCTGAAGCCAAGCCTTGACCTTGTAGGGAAAATTTAAGGAGGCTTATGCAATGCTGTTGGATGCTGACATCAAAGCCCAATTGGCCCAGTATCTACAATTAATGGAGAATGATATTGTTTTAACAGTGAGCGCGGGAGACGATCCAGTTTCCCGCGATCTCCTTGCTTTAGTCGATGAATTAACGGCCATGTCGCCGAAAATTAAAGTAGAAAAAGCGAAGCTCGAACGGACGCCGAGCTTCAGCGTCAATCGGGTTGGCGAAAATACGGGCGTCACATTCGCCGGCGTTCCGTTGGGGCATGAGTTTACTTCGCTAGTGCTGGCGTTGCTTCAAGTGAGCGGAAGACCGCCTAAGGTTGACGAGAAAGTTATGAACCAAATTCAAAACCTCAAAGGCACTTATCGTTTTGAAACATACGTCAGCCTAACGTGCCATAACTGCCCGGATGTCGTTCAGGCGTTAAACGTGATGAGCGTATTAAATCCGAACATTTCACATACGATGATCGACGGGGCAGCGTTTAAAGAAGAAGTAGAACAAAAGGGAATTATGGCTGTGCCGACCGTCTTTTTAAATGGCAAGCCGTTTGCAAGCGGCCGCATGTCGCTTGAGGAAATTCTTGCAAAACTCGGAAGCACGGTAGACGCTTCTGACTTTGCCAATAAAGAACCGTTCGATGTGCTCGTTGTCGGCGGCGGTCCGGCCGGGGCTGCGGCGGCGATTTACGCGGCGCGAAAAGGCATTCGCACCGGCATTATTGCTGAGCGGTTTGGCGGACAAATTCTCGATACGCTCGGCATTGAAAACTTTATTAGCGTGAAATACACGGAAGGTCCGAAACTTGCCGCAAGCCTTGAAGAGCATGTGAAACATTATAATGTCGACATCATGACCTTGCAGCGTGCGAAACGGTTGGAAAAGAAGGATCTCATTGAAGTGGAGCTTGAAAACGGCGCCGTGTTAAAAAGCAAAACGGTCATTATCGCGACGGGCGCCCGTTGGCGCAATCTTGGCGTACCAGGCGAGGAAGAGTTCAAAAACAAAGGCGTGGCCTATTGCCCGCATTGCGACGGCCCGCTGTTTGAAGGCAAGCACGTCGCGGTCATCGGCGGCGGCAACTCCGGCGTGGAAGCGGCGATTGACCTCGCCGGCATTGCCAAACATGTGACCGTGCTCGAGTTTGCTCCGGAGTTGAAAGCGGACGCTGTTTTGCAGGATCGGTTGTACAGCTTGCCGAACGTGACGGTCATCAAAAACGCGCAAACGAAAGAAATTACCGGTACAGATAAAGTGAATGGCCTTACGTATATAGACCGGGAAACAGGGGAAGAGCACCATATTGAGTTGCAAGGCGTATTCGTTCAAATCGGTCTCGTGCCGAATACAGAGTGGCTAGAAGGGACGGTTGAACGGAACCGCATCGGTGAAATTATCGTCGATAAACGCAGTGCGACAAGTGTCGACGGCGTCTTTGCCGCGGGCGATTGCACGGATAGCGCCTATAAGCAAATCATTATTTCGATGGGGGCGGGCGCTACCGCCGCATTGAGCGCGTTTGATTACTTGATTCGTCATTAGGAGAGCCAAAAATGGCTCTCCTTTCACATATGCCTGAGGAAAGTCCCGACTTCCAACTGGAAAGTGCGTCCGCAGCAGCGAAAAGGAAAATGAATGTTGGCAGGCGATGACGGCCATGCTGGCAATCATGGCGGTCGAACATACATCTTCAGAATGAAGAAAACCATGTTGCCTGCCGGTTAACGAATACATCCAGGCCGTTTGAAGTTTCCCCCCTTCAGCCGACGTAGCAGTACAAAGTTCACAGGGAAGACAACTTGACAATACCTTGTTTTCTCCGTAATATAAAATTACATTTCCCTAATACAAGACAACCGATGACGGAGAAAAGTAGTTAGGGCCCACATGGCCAGAGAGGAAACGCCTGAGGCTGCGAGCGTTTCTCCATGATGGCTTAACGAAAGACACTCCATAGGTTTCCCTTTGAACACGCCGTGCGTCAGTAAGGGGGAACGCGCGCCATGCGTTAGCGGCGACAAGAGGAAGCTTGTATGCTTCAATTAGGGTGGCACCGCGGGAATGACGCTCTCGTCCCTATCGATGATGGGGATAAGGGCGTTTTTATTTTTGTGTAAAGGAGGACGAATATGGCTTTTCAAATTCCGAGAGGGACACAAGACTTGCTGCCAGGCGAGACGGAAAAGTGGCAATATGCCGAACAAATTGCCCGTGATCTTTGCCGCCGGTACGGCTATGAAGAAATCCGGACGCCGATTTTTGAACATACCGAACTGTTTTTGCGCGGTGTTGGCGATACGACCGATATCGTGCAAAAAGAAATGTACACGTTTGAAGATAAAGGCGGCCGGGCGCTGACGCTCCGCCCGGAAGGAACGGCGCCGGTCGTCCGGGCGTTTGTCGAGCATAAGCTGTACGGCAGCCCGAGCCAACCGGTCAAGCTGTATTACACCGGACCGATGTTCCGCTATGAGCGGCCGGAAGCAGGGCGGTTCCGCCAGTTCGTCCAGTTTGGTGTTGAAGCGCTCGGCAGCAGCGATCCGGCGATTGACGCCGAAGTGATGGCGTTAGCGATGCATATTTATGAAGCGCTCGGGCTAAAACACATCCGGTTGGTGATCAACAGTTTAGGTGATTTAGACAGCCGGCGGGCGCACCGCGAAGCGCTCGTCCGCCATTTTTCCGGCCGCATTCATGAGCTGTGCCCGGACTGCCAAGCGCGGCTTGAGACGAATCCGCTCCGCATTCTTGATTGTAAAAAAGACCGCGGCCATGAACTGATGGCGTCAGCGCCGTCGATTTTAGATTATTTGAATGACGAATCGCGCGCGTATTTTGAAAAGGTGAAGCAATATTTGACAGCGCTTGGCATTCCGTTCGTCATCGACGCGCGGCTCGTGCGCGGGCTCGATTATTACAACCATACGACATTTGAAATTATGAGCGAGGCCGAAGGGTTTGGGGCAGCGGCGACCCTTTGCGGCGGCGGGCGCTACAACGGGCTCGTGCAAGAAATCGGCGGCCCGGAAACGCCGGGAATCGGCTTTGCGTTAAGCATTGAGCGCCTTTTGGCGGCGCTTGCGGCAGAAGGGATTGAGCTGCCGGTCCGCAAAGGGATCGACTGCTATGTTGTTGCGGTTGGCGAGCGGGCGAAAGATGAGGCCGTCCGCCTCGTTTATGAATTGCGCCGTGCCGGCCTGCGCGCTGATCAAGATTATTTGGGCCGGAAAATGAAGGCGCAGCTGAAGGCGGCCGACCGTCTTGGCGCGTCGTTTGTCGCCATCATCGGGGATGAGGAGCTCGAAAAACAGTCAGCGGCTGTAAAACATATGGCGAGCGGCGAGCAGACGAGTGTGCCGTTTGGGGAGTTGGTGACCTTTTTAATAGAACGGGCAACGCGGGAGGAGGAAAAATGATGAAGCGAACGTATTATTGCGGCGAAGTGCCGGAAGCGGCGGCCGGCGAGCGTGTCGTATTGAAAGGCTGGGTGCAAAAACGCCGCGACTTGGGCGGGCTTGTTTTCATCGATTTGCGCGATCGGACGGGCGTTGTTCAAGTCGTCGCCAGCCCGGACGTCTCGGCTGAGGCGCTGGCGACAGCAGAGCGCGTGCGGAGCGAATATGTATTAAGCGTCGAAGGGACGGTCGTCGCCCGCGCGCCGGAGACGGTCAACCCAAACATCGCGACCGGCCGCATTGAAATCCAGGCTGAGCGAATTGACATCATTAACGAGGCGAAAACGCCCCCGTTTGCCATTTCTGACGACACGGATGCGGCGGAAGACGTCCGTTTAAAATATCGGTATTTGGATTTGCGCCGCCCGATCATGTTCCAAACGCTTGCGCTTCGCCATAAGGTGACGAAAGCGGTGCGCGATTTTTTGGATGGCGAGCGTTTTTTGGAAGTCGAGACGCCGATGTTGACGAAAAGCACGCCGGAAGGGGCACGCGACTACTTGGTGCCAAGCCGTGTCCACCCGGGCGAATTTTACGCGCTGCCGCAGTCGCCGCAAATTTTTAAGCAGCTGTTGATGGTCGGCGGTTTCGAACGCTATTACCAGATCGCCCGCTGCTTCCGCGATGAAGACTTGCGTGCCGACCGCCAGCCGGAGTTTACGCAAATTGACATCGAAATGTCGTTTATCAGCCAAGAAGATATTATCGATTTAACAGAGCGGATGATGGCGGCGGTCGTGAAAGCGGCTAAAGGGATCGACATTCCGCGCCCGTTCCCGCGCATGACGTATGACGAAGCGATGAGCCGCTACGGCTCGGACAAACCGGATGTGCGCTTTGGCCTTGAACTGGTCGACGTATCGGAAGCTGTCCGTCGCTCTTCTTTTCAAGTGTTCGTCCGTGCTGTTGAGCAAGGTGGCCAAGTGAAGGCGATCAACGTCAAAGGCGCTGCAAGCCGCTATTCGCGCAAAGACATTGACGCGTTAGCGGAGTTTGCCAGCCGCTACGGAGCGAAAGGGCTCGCTTGGCTGAAAGCGGAAAACGGTGAACTGAAAGGGCCGATCGCCAAGTTTTTCAACGCCGACGAGCAAACGGCGCTGCGCCAGCTGCTCGCTGTCGAAGAGGGGGATTTGCTGCTGTTTGTCGCCGATAAAAAGGCGGTTGTCGCCGCCGCCCTCGGCGCATTGCGGTTGAAACTTGGCAAAGAGCTTGGCTTAGTCGATGAAACGAGATTGGCGTTTTTGTGGATCACCGACTGGCCGCTTTTGGAGTATGACGAAGAGGAAGGCCGCTATTACGCTGCCCACCATCCGTTTACGATGCCGGTGCGCGACGATATCCCGCTGCTTGAGACAAACCCAGGCGCCGTCCGCGCGCAGGCGTACGATTTGGTGTTAAACGGTTATGAGCTTGGCGGCGGTTCGCTCCGCATTTTTGAGCGCGATGTGCAAGAAAAAATGTTCCGCACCTTAGGGTTCAGCGATGAAGAAGCGCGCCGCCAGTTTGGTTTCTTGCTTGAGGCGTTTGAATACGGCACCCCGCCCCACGGCGGCATCGCCCTCGGTCTCGATCGGCTTGTTATGCTCTTAGCCGGGCGCACGAACTTGCGCGACACGATCGCTTTCCCGAAAACAGCGAGCGCGAGCTGTCTGCTCACTGAAGCGCCGGGGCCGGTCAGCGAAAAACAGCTCGAGGAACTGCATCTGACCGTTGTGCCCTCCGATCGGGAATAGCAGCGTCGCTCGAAAGAGAAACATCAACAGCAGGTGTTCACAAACGCTGAAAAATATGATACAATCAAATCAACCAACCGTCCTAATGTGTTCGTCGGGTCACCCATCGTTTTGACCGAACAGTAGATGATCCGGGAGCCCGGGGTTTCCAGGCGGCGTGCATGCCCCTTCGTTACGGGGGAAGCGCAAACCTTGGAACAGGGCACCCACCTATGTGGGAGCGGGTTCAAAACGAAGGCATCGACGGCACGATTGGGACTGGTATACATAGGAGAATAAAAGAACGATGCCCCTTGTGCCGGCAAGAGCATAGGGGGTTTTGTTTTGCCAGCAAAATGCCGTTGCCACTAGGGCAGCCTTAATGATAGGATAAAAAGCGGCATCATGATCAATTTCTAAACAAATGGAGAGGAGAACGATGCTTCATCAATTTTCTCGCAATGAACTGGCAATTGGTTCAGAAGGGCTTGGAAAGTTAAAAAATGCCACCGTCGCGGTGCTCGGGGTTGGCGGTGTCGGGTCATTCGCCGTTGAGGCGCTTGCCCGTTCCGGTGTCGGCCGGTTGGTGCTCGTGGATCGTGACAATGTCGATATTACCAACATTAACCGCCAAATTCACGCCTTGTTGTCGACGATCGGCCGTCCGAAAGTCGAGCTGATGAAAGAGCGCATCGCCGACATTAACCCGGAGTGCGAGGTCATCGCCTTGCAAATGTTTTATACGGAAGAGACGTATGAGCAATTTTTCGCTTATAACTTGGATTTTGTCGTCGATGCATCCGATACGATCATGTATAAAGTCCATTTAATGAAACAATGTCTGGAGCGCGGCATCCCGATCATTTCAAGCATGGGGGCGGCGAATAAAATGGATCCGACCCGTTTCCGCATTGCCGACATTTCCAAAACGCACACGGATCCGATTGCCAAAGTGATCCGGGCCAAACTGCGCAAAGAAGGGATTCGTCGCGGCATCCCGGTCGTCTTTTCCGACGAGAAGCCGGTGAAAATCCGCGAGGATGTCCGCCAGGTCGTCGGCAATGACGCTTCACCGATCCGCAAGGCGAAAATGCCGCCGTCATCGAACGCGTTTGTTCCATCTGTAGCCGGACTCATTATGGCGTCCTACGTGGTCAATGAATTATTAAAAGATATCCCGATTGCCCGTGTCGGGGAATAAGGAAACGATGCAAAAAAATAAGGGGCGATGCATGTCATCGCCTCTTGTTTCGTTATGAATGGGCCATCGGTTCGCTTTGTTCGTCCGTTTCGGCAAGAAGCAGTTGGGCGAGGGAAAGGCGCTCGCCTTCTTCAGAAGCAAGCTGGCGGGCGCGGGCCATAATTTTGACAAGCGCCTCGTAATCTTCTTGGACAGTCGTTTGGCGCGCCTCCAAGCGCTCCAATTTTTGCGCCAACCGCTCATTGTGCGCTTGCCATTCGGCTCGTTCCCGTTTTAACCGCTCGTTTTCTTGACGGACGGCTTCCAACTGTTCCGCATCGCGCTGCAGCGTTTGCAAAAAGGAAATGCATTGGTCGAGCGTCAACGGAGCGGCCGGGAGAAATGAGGATGACCCTTGGGCGGTCTGGGTTGCATCGGAAGAGGCGAATGTTATAGCGTTCGCTTCTTTTTGCCATTTTTTCATCATCTCTAACGCCCGTTTCCGCTCTTTTCGTTGCTTCTTCGCCTGCTCGATGGCTTCAAGATGCCGTTTCCGCACTTCGGCGTTCCAACGGAATCCGCATGCCGCCGCTGTCCGGTGCAGCTGTCTTCCGACCTCTTCGAAGGCGGCAAGTTGAGTCTTTCCTTCGCGTATGTATTGCAGCACCGTTTCGGCGAGCAGTACATCTTCTTCGTGTGACCATGCATCCTGTCTTGTCTTCATGATGTCCACCCCGCAAATGTAATGTTGATATGATAATAGTTTTTCCGTTCTTTTTCCAATTTAAACTTCACGTTCTTTATTTTCATCATTTTCCCTTTCCTGCTTGCCGTTGCACCGCGAAGGATTGGTGCAAAGCAGTAAGGCGCCGGCTGGTTCAACATACGCAATGACAGCTGAGCTGCACTGCCCCATTCAACGAGTCTACTACTACATATTACCGAAAGAAATGGACGTTTTACGCCAGAAGCGGTGAGGTTGTATTTGGCGAAGCGGGCGCTGCCGCTGTACAATGAAACGAAGGGGGGAATCAGCATGCAACATACGACGGAACCGCTCGCGGTGCGGATGCGGCCGCAGACGATTGATGACATCGTCGGACAGGCGCATATCATCGGACCCGGGACACCGCTTTATAAAATGATTAAAAAAGGGTATGTGCCGTCGCTATTGCTTTACGGGGAGCCGGGGACGGGGAAGACGTCGCTCGCTTATGCCATCGCCCGCACCGCCGGGCGGGAATTGATTGCCATTAACGCGACATCGTCCGGGAAAAAGGAGATCGAAGAGGCGGCCGAAGCGGCGCGATGGTCGGGCAACGTCATTTTGTTCATCGATGAAATCCATCGGCTAAATAAAGCGCAGCAAGATGTGCTGCTTCCACACATGGAATCCGGGCTGGTGACACTGATTGGGGCGACGACCGAAAATCCATTTCATGAGGTGAATCCCGCGATCCGCAGCCGGTGCGGGCAAATTCAGCAGTTAAAGCGGATTCCGCCGGCTGATTTACTCGTGATTTTAAAACGGGCGCTCGCTGACCCGGAACGCGGCGTTGGAGCGAAGCCGGTGGTCATCGATGAGGCGCTGTTATGGCGCATTGCCGAGGCGGCCGGCGGGGATGCACGCGCCGCGCTCTCGCTCCTTGAGGCGGCAGTCGCCGCTGCTGATGAACGCGACGGCCGCCTGTATATTGATGAGGATATCGTTGCCTCATGCACCGCCAACCGCGGCTTTATTCATGATCGATACGGGGATCATTATTACTCGCTATTGTCTGCGTTTCAAAAAAGCGTACGCGGCAGCGATGCCGATGCTGCGCTTCATTATTTGGCGCGTCTGCTTGAAGGCGGGGATTTAGCGGCTGTCTGCCGGCGGCTGCTCGTCATCGCCTACGAAGATATCGGGCTTGCCAACCCGATGGCGGGAGTGAAAGTGCAGGCGGCAGTGGAAGCGGCGGAGCGGATCGGGCTGCCGGAGGCGCGCATTCCGCTTGCCGTTGTGACGATTGAGCTTTGTTTGAGCCCAAAATCAAACAGCGCCTACAAGGCGCTCGATGCCGCGCTGGCTGACGTGCGCGCCGGCAAGCTTGGCGAGATTCCGGACCATTTAAAAGATGCCCATTATAAAGGAGCGGCTGTGCTTGGACACGGGAAAGGGTATTTATATCCGCACGATTATCCAAATGGGTGGGTGGCCCAAGCTTACTTGCCATCCGTTCTTGAAGGCGTTCGCTATTACGAACCGAAAGAGCATGGCGAGGAAAAGTATTATGCCAAAGTGTACCGACGGCTCCGGCAGTTGAGTCAAGAGAACCATGTTGAGTCGTGAATGGAAGGGGCATTTATGGTATAATAACACAGGCGATTGGCTTAACAGAGGAGGCGCATCCATCATGACCCATACTTATATCCCATGGCTGCGGTGGAGCATTTACTTTGCCGGGTTGCTCGTCATGTCGTTTGGGATCGTGTTGACGATTAAAGCTGACGTCGGCTGTGCGCCATGGGATGTGCTTCATATCGGCCTGCAGCGACAATTTGGTTTGACGATCGGCGCATGGTCGATCATTGTCGGGGTGGGGGTGCTCGCGGTTTCCGCCCTGCTCGTAAGGCGGCTGCCGCGGCTTGGCGCCTTTTTGAATATGGTGACAGTTGGGATTTTGATCGATGTGTGGATGATGATTCCCCAGCTGAAAACACCAGAATGGCCGCTCGAACAATATGCAATGTTAATGACGGGCATCATCGTGTCCGGTTATGGCATGGGGCTATACATTTCCGCCGGTGTCGGCGCCGGTCCGCGCGACAGTTTAATGCTCGCCCTGACCGAGTTGACTAAATGGAAGGTGGCGTACATTCGCATTGGAATGGAAACGCTCGTGTTGCTTGTCGGCTGGCTGCTTGGTGGTCCGGTGTCGTTCGGCACGCTTCTTTTTTGTGTGACGATCGGCTCGGTCGCCGGTCTGGCGCTGCCGCAATGCCGGAAAATGACCGGCCGCCTGCTCGGGACGACGAGCGTTCATGTGCAAGGGGTAAGCCGTTAGGGGGGATATGATGAAAATTTCAACGAAAGGCCGGTACGGGTTGACGATTATGATCGAATTGGCCAAAAAATATGGCGACCGCCCGATTTCGCTTCGTTCGATCGCCAAAGCGAACAATTTATCGGAACATTATTTGGAACAGCTTGTCACACCGCTGCGCAACGCCGGACTCGTCAAAAGCATCCGCGGGGCGTATGGCGGTTATGTGCTTGCCGAGCATCCGGCGAAAATTACCGCCGGCGATATTTTGCGCGTGCTTGAAGGGCCGCTCACTCCGGTCGAGGAGCTTGAAGAGGAGGAGCCGGCGAAGCGCGAGCTATGGATCCGCATCCGTGATGCGGTCGAGGAAGTGCTCGACAGCACAACATTGGAAGATTTGGCGAAGTATAGCGACGGGGATGAAGGGGCATATATGTTTTATATTTGACGCACAGAAAGGAGAATGACTGGTGCAACGGATTTATTTGGACCATGCCGCCACGTCCCCGGTGCATCCGGATGTGGCGGCCGGCATGGTCCACTGGATGACCGAACAGTTCGGCAACCCATCAAGCATCCATTACTTCGGCCGGCAAAGCCGCCGCGCCCTTGACGAAGCGAGGGCAACTATCGCCCGCAGCCTCGGGGCGAAAGAGACGGAAATTGTATTTACAAGCGGGGGAACAGAAGCCGATAACCTTGCGATCATCGGGACGGCGACGGCCAACCGCAGCCGCGGCCGCCATGTGGTTACGACCGCCATTGAGCATCACGCCGTGCTGCGCGCTTGCGAATATTTAGAAAGGCAAGGATTTGACGTAACGTATTTGCCGGTTGATGAACAAGGGCTCGTATCGGTCGACGATGTAAAAGCCGTGTTGCGCGATGAGACGATTCTCGTTTCAATCATGTTTGCCAACAACGAAATCGGCACGATTCAGCCGGTCCGTGAAATTGGCGCGCTTTTGCGCGATCACCCGGCTTACTTTCATACCGATGCTGTCCAAGCGTACGGGCTTATTCCGATTGATGTCAACGAATACGGCATCGATTTGTTGTCGCTTTCCGGCCATAAAATTAACGGTCCGAAAGGGAGTGGGGCGCTTTATGTCCGGGAAACGGTGAAAATCACCCCGCTTCTGTTCGGCGGCGAACAAGAGCGAAAACGACGGGCCGGGACGGAAAATGTACCCGGCATGATCGGTTTGGCGCAGGCGGCGGAGATTGTGGAGCGGACGAGGGATGAAAAGCGCAGGCAGTACGCGGCTTGGCGCGAGGCGATGCTTGACGTTTTCCGCTCTTCAGGCATCGACTATACGGTCAACGGCAGTCCGGACGGTTTGCCGCATATTTTAAATGTTGCTTTCCCGGGAACGAACGTCGAATCGCTGCTTGTGAACCTGGACTTAGCCGGTATCGCCGCCTCAAGCGGATCGGCGTGCACGGCCGGATCAATCGACCCGTCACATGTGCTTGTCGCCATGTGTGGAAAGGAGTCCGATCGCATTCGCTCGTCTGTCCGCTTCAGCTTCGGACTTGGCAATACAAAAGAACAAATTGAGCGAGCCGCTGAAGAAACGGTGAACATTGTCAAGCGGCTCACCGACCGGTAAGGAGGTGAAACGGCATGAACAAAGCGCCACACGAAACGCGCGTCGTTGTCGGCATGTCCGGCGGAGTCGATTCGTCGGTTGCCGCGCTGCTGCTCAAAGAGCAAGGGTATGATGTCATCGGCATTTTTATGAAAAACTGGGATGACACTGATGAAAACGGCGTTTGTACGGCGACCGAAGATTATGAAGATGTTGTGCGCGTCTGCAACCAAATCGGCATTCCGTATTATGCGGTCAACTTTGAACAGCAATATTGGGACAAAGTGTTTACGTACTTTTTGGACGAATACAAAGCCGGGCGCACCCCGAATCCGGACGTGATGTGCAACAAAGAAATTAAATTCAAGGCGTTTTTGGAACATGCCATGTCGATTGGCGCCGATTATGTGGCGACCGGCCATTACGCCCGCGTCGAGTTTCGTGACGGTGAATTTAAAATGTTGCGCGGGGCTGATCCGAACAAAGACCAAACGTACTTTTTAAATCAGCTCGGCCAAGCCCAGCTATCGAAAGTGATGTTTCCGATCGGCCATTTGCACAAGGCGGATGTGCGCCGGATCGCGAAAGAAGCCGGGCTTGCCACCGCCGGAAAAAAAGACAGCACCGGCATTTGCTTTATCGGCGAGCGGGACTTCAAAGAATTTTTAAGCCAGTATTTGCCGGCCCAGCCCGGGGTGATGAAAACGCTCGACGGCGAGGTGAAAGGGCGGCATGACGGGGTGATGTATTACACGATCGGCCAACGCCATGGGCTTGGCATCGGCGGCAGCGGCGAACCATGGTTTGTCGTCGGCAAAGATGTGCGCGAAAACGTGCTCTATGTCGCCCAAGGGTTTGAAAACGATTATTTGTACTCCACATCATTAAAAGCAGTCCACGTCAACTGGGTATCCGACCGCAAGCCGGAAGCGCCGTTCCGCTGCACAGCGAAATTCCGCTACCGCCAGCCGGATGTCGGCGTCGAAGTTCGTCCGCTTCCGGACGGCAAAGCCGAAGTTGTGTTCGATGCGCCGGCGCGGGCGGTGACGCCGGGTCAGGCGGTTGTTTTTTACAGCGGTGACGAATGTCTCGGCGGTGGCACGATTGACGAAGTGTTTCGCAACGGTGAAAAACTTTGGTATGTCGGCTGACTGGAATTATGCCGCGCTAGCGGTGAACCCTCAACCGAGTGTTTGGTTGAGGGGTTTTTGCAATTGCCGGAGAAGAGCGAACGAATGTACTGACATGC
This sequence comes from Geobacillus genomosp. 3, assembly GCF_000445995.2. Classification (GTDB taxonomy): domain Bacteria; phylum Bacillota; class Bacilli; order Bacillales; family Anoxybacillaceae; genus Geobacillus. Next base: position 2,468,614 of record NC_022080.4, on the reverse strand, counting down.
AAGTTTGGGAGGGATGAGCGGTGGCCAATCTCAATGAACAAGGGCTTTCGCATATGCGCGCAGGGGAATACGAAGAAGCGCTCCGTTGCTTTTCTGAAGCGGTGAATGAATATCCGGATGACCCGGCCGGCTATATTAACATCGGCACCGTTTTGGCCGCAGCCGGCGAGGAAGAGAAGGCGCTCGAATGCTTCCGGCAGGCGCTCACGCTTGATGAACAGGCGGCGGCAGCCTATTATGGCATCGGCACGGTGCACTACAGGCGCGAGCAGTTTGCCGAAGCGAAAAATATGTTTGAGCGGGCGCTCCAACTAGGGCTTGATGATGCCGATACGCACTTTATGCTCGGCATGTCGCTATCGCGGCTTGAGATGCCGCGCCTGGCGCTGCCGTATTTGCAGCGGGCAGCGGAACTGAACGAGGGGGATGCTGAGGCGCTCTTTCAACTCGGTCTTTGCCTCGCCACCCTCGATTATGTCGATGAGGCGAAACGGTATTTCGAAAAAACATTGGAGCGGGATCCGCGCCATGCTGACGCCTATTACAATTTAGGGGTCATTTATGTGTACAAAGACGATCCAGCCGCTGCCCGCGATTTATTTGCCGCCGCTTTGGACGTTAATCCGGATCACGTGCTTGCCGGGTATGGAAAGAAGCTGGCAGAAAAGCGGCTTGCGCCGTAAAAAAGGCAGGGGATGACGGGTGCAAGAGCAGCAATCGCTCGCGCTCGACGGACGTACGTTTATTAAAGGGGCATGTTTAGGTGTTATTTTCCACAATGAGGAAACCTTATATACTGTCGTCCGCATCCGCGTGGAAGAAACGAACGAAGCGGCTGTCGAGGAAGAAGTGGTTGTCACCGGCTATTTTCCTCGTTTGAATGAAGGGGATGTGTACGTCTTTTACGGACAGTTCCGCCAACATCCGCGCTTTGGCCGCCAGTATGCGGCCGAGCAGTTCCGCAAACAGCTTCCGAATACGAAAGAAGGAGTCATTCATTATTTGTCAAGCGGCTTGTTTAAAGGGATCGGTAAAAAAACGGCGACAGCGATTGTTGAGGCGCTCGGCGAAAACGCGATCGCCGTGATTTTGCGCGATCCGGAGGCGCTTTTGCGCGTGCCGAAGCTGACGAAGCAAAAGGCGAAACAGTTGTATGAAACACTCTGCGCCCATGAAGGGCTCGAACAGACCATGATCGCTCTCACCCAGCTCGGCTTTGGCCCGCAGCTGGCGATGAAAATTTACCAGGCATACGGCGAAGAGACGATGGATATCATTCATGAAAATCCGTACCAGCTCGTCGAAGACATTGAAGGGATCGGTTTTGGCCGCGCTGATGACCTCGGGCGCCAGCTCGGCATTTCCGGCAGCCATCCGGCCCGGCTGCGCGCCGCCTGCCTGTTTGTCCTTGAGCAGGTATGCTTGCAAGAAGGTCACGTCTATATGAAGGAGGAAGAGCTCGTCAGCCGCATTGGCGAACTGCTTGGCGGGAACCCGAACGGGGCGGTCGATGGACAAGCCATCGGACAGACGCTCCTGATGTTAAGCGAAGAAGGAAAGCTGATCGTGGAACAAGGACGTTATTATCTTCCCTCGCTTTACTTCGCCGAAAAGGGGATCGCCGCCAACATTCGGCGGTTGCTCGGGCAAACGCCGCCATCGGCCTCATTTCCTGAGTCGGAGTTTTTGCTGGCGCTTGGGGCGCTCGAGGAGCGGCTCGGAATGCAATACGCCCCCCAGCAAAAAGAGGCGATCCAACGGGCGCTTTCATCACCGCTTTTCATTTTAACGGGGGGGCCGGGAACCGGAAAAACAACGGTGATTAAAGGGATCGTTGAGCTGTTTGCCTCTCTAAACGGTGTATCGCTCGATCCCGCCCATTACAAAAGCGGCGAGCCGTTTCCGGTGCTGCTCGCCGCTCCGACCGGCCGGGCGGCAAAGCGGATGAGCGAAGCGACTGGGCTGCCGTCGGCGACGATTCACCGGCTGCTTGGCTGGAACGGAGCGGAAGGGTTCAGCCATGATGAACATGAGCCGATTGCCGGCAAGCTGCTTGTCGTTGATGAAGTGTCAATGGTCGATACATGGTTGGCCAATCAGCTGTTAAAGGCAGTGCCGGACGGGATGCAAGTCATTTTTGTGGGCGACGAAGATCAGCTTCCGTCCGTCGGACCAGGCCAAGTGTTGAGAGATTTGCTCGAGTCAGGCGTTATCCCGTCGGTGCGGCTGACCGAGGTGTATCGCCAAGCGGAAGGATCGTCGATCATCGGGCTCGCCCACGCGATGAAGCGCGGCGTCGTGCCGGCTGACTTAACCGCCCCGAAGGCGGATCGCTCCTTTATTCGCTGCCGCGCCGGACAAGTGGCGGATGTCGTCCGGCAAATTGCTGACAACGCACGCAACAAAGGGTTTTCCGTCAAAGACATTCAAGTGCTCGCTCCGATGTACCGCGGCCCGGCCGGCATCGATCAGCTAAACAAAGTGCTGCAGGGGCTGTTCAATCCCCCGGCTGACGGGAAGCGGGAGCTTTCGATCGGCGATGTGGTGTATCGTGTCGGCGATAAAGTGCTGCAGCTCGTCAATCAGCCGGAAGACAACGTGTTTAACGGCGATATCGGTGAAGTCGTCGCCATTTTTTACGCCAAAGAAAATACAGAAAAGCAAGACTTGCTCGTCGTCTCGTTTGATGGCATTGAAGTGACGTACACAAGACAAGACTTGGCGCAAATTACCCATGCGTATTGCTGCTCGGTCCATAAGGCGCAAGGGAGCGAATTTCCGATCGTCATTTTACCTGTCGTCAAAAGTTATTACCGGATGTTGAAGCGGAATTTGCTGTATACGGCAGTGACGAGAAGCAAGCAATTTCTCATTTTGTGTGGCGAGGAAGAAGCGTTTCGGTTCGGTGTTGCCCAGCGGGGCGACGGAGCGCGCCAGACGGCGCTTGCCGAAAAGCTGGCGGCTGCGGCTGCGCCGTTTGTCGAAGGTGAGCTGCCGCTTGAAGATGCGGACATCGGGATGGAAAACGTTACGCCGTATGACTTTATGGGCGATGAGTCAAGCTAAAAGTGGCTGGAAAGGTGGGGAGAATGATGCGGACGTTTTCCGACGTCAAAGGGCTTCCCATTTATGAACAAACGACAGGGAAAGCGGTCGGGGCGATCGCCGACATTTGGTTTACCAGCCACGGAACGGTCAAAGGGCTTGTCGCGGAACGGAGCGGCCTATTTGGCCGCCGCCGCTACTTGCCGCTTTCGGCCGTGCAGTCGTTGCAACACGACCGGATCATCATTCGTGATGCTGACAGCTTCCAGCCGTTTCCCTCTCCTGAAAGCGGCCACTCTCTTTACGGTGAGCGCGGCATCGCCGGCAGTATGGTTGTCGCCGCAGACGGAACAACGATCGGCTTGCTTGATGATGTATATTTTGATGGGCAATTGGGCAAAATTGACGGATACGAGATTAGCGAGGGATTTTTTTCTGACTTGACCGAAGGAAAGAAACGAATGGAGGCAGCTCCGTTCACCGCCAAGGAAGGCGTCGTCACCGTCGAAACAATGTGGTAAGGAGAGTGGCTGTCGATGCTCATTTGCCCGAATTGCAAACGGAAAAATTTAGGGAAGATCGGTGTCAACCAATATTACTGCTGGGATTGCTTTATTGAGCTGTCTGTCTCGAAAGGAATGATTCACGCCCATCAAGTCGAGGAAGATGGGACGCTAAGCTCTCTCGACGACTTGTTTGACGACCATGAGCGCACGATCCAATTTTAGGGGGGACAGGCATGAACCGGACGATGACTTCGCTGTTGGCCGTAGGTTTAGGTGTCGCTGCTTATCAGCTTGCCCAGCGCAACGATTGGATGAACGGCCGCACGATGCGGAGAATGCGCCGCCGCTTGATGCAAGCGATCCGCTGATGGCCCCGCCGCCTTCCGCCCGAACGGCGGTGGCGGCGGTTTTTTGTCTGTTACCAAATAGCGGAAGGATCAGGACGGCATATTTCTCCTCCTATCTCTTACACTAAACGGTAGGAGGTGTGGCGATGGGGGAGCAACAATGGCTGTCATTTCTCCGCATCGGAAAATGGCTGCTCGTGACCGCAATCGTCTATTTAATCGTCCGGATGAAAGAAGTTTGGTGGCCGGTCGTCGATTTTATCGCCACCGCTCTGGCCCCGTTTTTGCTGGCGGCGTTTATTACGTATTTGTTGCATCCGCTCGTGGAGTATATCCATGGCAAAGGGATGCCGCGGGCACTTGCCATTTTGCTCATTTATTTCTTGTTTTTCGGTTCGATCGGCTACGGCATGTATCGCGGTATACCGGTGCTGATCGCCCAGCTGCGCGAATTGGACGAACGGTTGCCATCATTGATGAATACATACCGGCAGTGGGCGCGCTATATCCACGATGAAACGTCGACGTGGCCGATGGAAGTGCACACGCGTATTGAAGCGATGTTTGTGCAACTTGAGCAGGCTGCTGCCAAGGCGGTCACGATGGCGATGAGCGCGGCCCAATCGTTTATTGGTTCAGCAGCGACATTTCTCCTCATTCCGTTTATCGTGTTTTATATGCTAAAAGATATCGACGTGCTGAAAAAAGCGGTTTGGTATATGACGCCAAAGCGGTGGCGCGGGCCGGGGATGGCGTTTTTAAAAGATGTTGACGAGTCGCTCGGCGGCTATATTCGCGGCCAGCTGTTCGTCTGTGCGGCGATCGGCCTGATGGCGTCGCTCGGCCTTTGGCTCGCCGGCATGGACTATCCGCTTTTGCTTGGATTTATCATCGGATTAACGAACATTATTCCGTATTTCGGTCCGTTGATCGGCGCGATCCCGGCGGCGATTTTGGCGGCGACCATTTCGCTTAAAATGGTCATTATCGTGCTGATCATCATTTTTGCCTTGCAGTTTTTAGAAGGCAATATTTTATCACCGCTCATTGTGGGCAAAAGCGTGCACATGCATCCGCTCATCATTATGTTGGCGTTGTTTGCCGGCGGTGAGCTTGCCGGTGTGCCCGGCCTCATTCTCGCCGTTCCGGCTGCGGCGGTGCTGAAAGTGGCTCTTGCGCATTGGAAAGAGCATTATGCCCCGCATTGACAAATGCTTGCTGCTTGTCTATAATTTTTCAGTGAAAAACGCAAATCTATAACGCGATGACGGATCGAGTATGTTGCAGTCCATCTTAACGCGCAATCCCGCGCACAGAGAGGAATTTCCGCGGCTGAAAGAAATTCCAGATGAAGGGCAACAGAAGGCTAATCCGGAGCGCAGGCAAAACCTGACGCAAGGCTGCGTTACGGCCAAAGAGGTGATGGGCGCTTTTTGCCCATAAACAGGGTGGTACCGCGAGCATAACTCTCGTCCCTGCAAGGGGATGAGAGTTTTTTTATATAAAAGACCAAAGGGGAGGATCATCATGAAAAAGCTGACATCTGCCGAAGTGCGGCGCATGTTTTTGGAGTTTTTCCAAGAAAAAGGTCATGAGGTCGAGCCGAGCGCCTCGCTCATTCCGGTCGACGACCCGTCGCTATTATGGATCAACAGCGGCGTCGCGACGTTGAAAAAATATTTTGACGGCCGCATTATTCCGGACAATCCGCGCATTTGCAACGCGCAAAAATCGATCCGTACAAACGACATTGAAAATGTCGGAAAAACGGCGCGTCACCATACGTTTTTTGAAATGCTCGGCAACTTTTCCATCGGCGATTATTTCAAGCGCGAAGCGATTCACTGGGCATGGGAGTTTTTAACAAGCGACAAATGGATCGGCTTTGATCCGGAACGGTTGTCGGTCACCGTTCATCCGGAAGACGAAGAGGCGTACGACATTTGGCATCACGAAATCGGCTTGCCAGAAGAGCGGATCATTCGTCTCGAAGGGAACTTCTGGGATATCGGTGAAGGCCCAAGCGGCCCGAATACAGAGATTTTTTACGATCGTGGGGAAGCGTTTGGCAACGACCCGAACGATCCGGAACTGTATCCGGGTGGGGAGAACGACCGCTATTTGGAAGTGTGGAATCTCGTCTTTTCCCAGTTCAACCATAACCCGGACGGCACGTATACGCCGCTGCCGAAGAAAAACATTGATACCGGCATGGGCTTAGAGCGGATGTGCTCGATTTTACAGGATGTGCCGACCAACTTTGAAACCGATTTGTTCCTGCCGATCATCCGTACGACTGAACAAATCGCCGGCGAGCGGTATGGCGAAGACCGGGAGAAAGACGTCGCGTTTAAAGTGATCGCCGACCATATTCGCGCGGTTACGTTTGCAATCGGTGACGGGGCGCTGCCGTCAAACGAGGGCCGCGGCTATGTATTGCGCCGCTTGCTGCGCCGTGCGGTGCGCTATGCGAAGCAAATCGGCATTGAACGCCCGTTTATGTACGAACTCGTTCCGGTCGTCGGCGAAATTATGCACGACTACTATCCGGAAGTGAAAGAAAAAGCCGACTTTATCCAACGGGTCATCCGGAATGAAGAAGAGCGGTTCCATGAAACCCTTCACGAAGGACTCGCCATTTTAAGCGATGTGATCGAGAAGGCCAAAGCCGAAGGAAGCGACGTCATTCCAGGCGAGGATGTATTCCGCCTGTATGATACGTACGGCTTCCCGGTCGAGCTGACGGAGGAATACGCGGCCGAAGCCGGAATGAAAGTCGACCATGATGGGTTTGAACGGGAGATGGAACGGCAGCGCGAACGGGCGCGCGCCGCCCGCCAAGACGTGGATTCGATGCAGGTGCAAGGCGGCGTCCTTGGCGACATTAAAGACGAAAGCCGCTTTGTCGGCTACGATGAGCTCGTCGCTTCTTCCACCGTTCTCGCCATCGTCAAAGACGGGCAGCTTGTTGAGGAAGTTGGAGCTGGTGAAGAAGCGCAAATCATCGTCGATGTAACGCCGTTTTACGCCGAAAGCGGCGGGCAAATCGCCGACCAGGGCACGTTTGCCGGTGAGACAGGAACAGCGGTCGTCAAAGACGTTCAGAAGGCACCAAACGGCCAGCATCTTCATGCGATCGCCGTCGAACGCGGCACGGTGAAAAAAGGCGCGGTGTATACAGCGCGCGTTGATGAAGCGAAGCGGGCGCAAATCGTGAAAAACCATACGGCGACCCATTTGCTTCATCAAGCGTTAAAAGATGTGCTTGGCCGCCATGTCAATCAGGCTGGCTCTCTCGTCGCCCCGGATCGGCTCCGCTTTGACTTTACCCATTTTGGGCAAGTAAAACCGGAGGAACTAGAGCGCATTGAAGCCATCGTTAATGAACAAATTTGGAAAAGCACCCCTGTCGATATTTTCTATAAACCGCTTGAGGAAGCGAAAGCGATGGGGGCCATGGCGTTGTTTGGCGAAAAATATGGCGACATCGTCCGCGTCGTCAAGGTGGGCGACTACAGCTTAGAGCTGTGCGGCGGTTGCCATGTGCCGAACACGTCGGCGATCGGCTTGTTTAAAATCGTCTCCGAATCCGGCATCGGCGCCGGCACGCGCCGCATTGAGGCGGTGACCGGGGAAGCGGCGTACCGCTTTATGAGTGAACAGCTCGCTGTTTTGCAAGAAGCGGCGCAAAAGCTAAAAACGAGCCCGAAAGAACTGTCAGCCCGTCTCGATGGGGTGTTTGCCGAGCTGCGGCAGCTGCAGCGCGAAAACGAGTCGCTTGCTGCCCGCCTCGCTCATCTGGAAGCGGAACACCTCACCCGTCAGGTGAAAGACGTAGGAGGCGTCCCAGTGTTGGCGGCGAAAGTGCAGGCGAACGACATGAACCAACTGCGGGCGATGGCGGATGACTTGAAGCAAAAATTAGGCACGGCAGTCATTGTGTTAGCAGCTGTGCAAGGCGGCAAAGTCCAACTCATTGCTGCGGTGACCGATGATCTTGTGAAAAAAGGATACCACGCCGGCAAGCTCGTCAAAGAAGTGGCTTCACGCTGCGGCGGCGGGGGCGGCGGACGTCCTGACATGGCGCAGGCCGGCGGCAAAGACGTGAACAAAGTCGGCGAAGCGCTTGATTATGTCGAAACATGGGTCAAATCCATTTCCTAAATGGGCGCGAATCGTGTACAATGGATGTAAGAGGACGGGATGGCCCGAATAAAGAGCGAGGTGGAAACGGTGAGCTCGTTTGACCAAACGATGCAGTTTCATTTCCCGGAGGAGCCGGCTGAAACGAACGTTCGCGAAGTGTTGTTGACGGTGTATGGCGCCTTGCAGGAAAAAGGCTACAACCCCATCAACCAAATTGTGGGCTACTTATTGTCCGGCGATCCGGCTTACATCCCGCGACATAAAGATGCGCGCACGCTCATCCGCAAAATTGAGCGCGATGAATTAATCGAGGAATTGGTGAAATTCTATTTACAGGGGCAACGAAAGGATTAACTGATGCGGACGTTGGGACTAGATCTCGGAACGAAAACGCTTGGCGTCGCCGTCAGCGATGAACTAGGCTGGACGGCGCAAGGCTTGGAGACGATCGCCATCGATGAGGAGCGCGGCGACTATGGCCTCAAGCGGCTGCGCGCCATTATCGATGAGTACGGCGTCGATACGATCGTCGTCGGATGGCCGAAAAACATGAACGGCACGCTCGGGCCGCGCGCTGAGGCAAGCGAGCGGTTTGCCGCCAGGCTGCGCGAGGAGTTTTCCTTGCCGGTCGTGCTTTGGGATGAACGGTTGTCGACGATGGCCGCCGAGCGGATGTTGATCGCTGCCGATGTGAGCCGGAAAAAGCGGCGGAAAGTGATCGACAAAATGGCGGCGGCTGTCATTTTGCAATCGTACTTGGACAGTAAACGGTGAACGGGAGGAAAATGGCAATGGAACATGGAGACAATCATATTACCGTGGTCGATGAACACGGCAACGAACAGTTGTGTGAAATTTTGTTTACGTTTGAATCGGACGATTTTGGCAAATCGTATGTGTTTTATTATCCGGTCAGCGCTGAGGCCGAAGATGAAGACGGCGAGACAGAAGTGCACGTTTCGGCGTTCATCCCCGGCGACGAACATGAGGAAGGCGAACTGCTTCCGATTGAGACGGAAGAAGAGTGGGACATGATCGAAGAAGTGTGGAATACGTTTTGCGCTGAGCAAGAAGAAGACGAAGTGTAACAGATGAAGCGGCTGCCTGCGGGCAGCCGTTTTTTTGGCGAATTTTTTGAGCCGCAGGCGATGAGTTTCAAAGGATCCGTCCATGCGAAGCTTTTCTTGTCACGAAAGGGCGAAAAAACAAGAAATTTGTAGTATAATATGACCGGTGAAAGGAGGCTGAAGATGAAACAAAGCGATTTTCAGACGCCTAAGGCGCGGCTTGTACGAAAAATCGTCTTGCTCGTTTGCGCCGGCCTGCTGACCGCGCTCGTCATCGCCGGCGTCAGCAGTTTCCTATACATCCGCCTAGCGTTCGCGCCGGTTGACCCAGGCGACCGCACCCCGGTTCACGTGTCGATTCCGGTCGGTTCGTCGGCGGCAGACATCGCCGAACTGCTTGAACAAAAACGGCTCATTCAAAGTGCGGCTGTCTTCCGCTACTACGTCCGCTGGAAAAACGAGTCCGGCTTTCAAGCCGGGGAGTATGAGCTGACGCGGGCGATGCCGATGACACACATCATTGAGCTGTTAAAAACCGGGAAGTCGTTGAAAATCGGATTGAAGCTGACGATCCCCGAAGGATCGCAACTTGTACAAATCGCTGATCTCATCGCTGCGAAAACGGGATACGATCAAGAAGACATTATGAAGCTGCTCAACGACCGCAAGTACATTGAACAGCTGATGAAAACATACCCAGACTTATTAACGAACGACATTTTTCACCAAAATATCCGCTATCCGTTGGAAGGCTACTTGTTCCCGGCCACATATGTGTTTGCCGACAAAAAACCGCCGCTTTCGGAAATCATTGAGGCGATGGTGGCGAAAACGGCGGCGGTGATCGACCAATACGAGAGGATGATGAAAGAACGGCAGCTGTCGCCGCACCGGTTGTTGACCATGTCGTCGTTAATTGAAGAAGAGGCGACCGAAAAAGCCGACCGTGAGAAAATTGCCAGCGTGTTTTACAACCGGCTGCGCCTCGGCATGCCGCTGCAAACTGACCCGACCGTCTTATACGCGCTCGGCAAACATAAAGAGCGTGTCTTTTACAAAGATTTAAAAGTCGATTCGCCATACAATACGTATATTCACAGGGGGCTGCCGCCGGGGCCGATCGCCAATGCCGGCAAGATGTCAATTGAAGCGGCGCTCAACCCGGCCGTGACCGACTATTTGTACTTTTTGGCAACACCGGCTGGCGACGTCATTTTCACCAAAACGCTGGCGGAGCATAACCGGGAAAAAGCGAAGCATATTGGGAAACAATAGAGCAAAACGGAAGTTGTTGGCCAAACGGGCCAAACAGCTTCGCTTTTTCGCAGTTTTATGGTAGTATAAATAAAGTTGAACAGATCCATGATAAGAGTCCGTTTGCGGCTCTTATTTTTCATGATGATGAAGCGCAAACCTCTGGGCTGCAGTTCGGCTCTAGGCAGGCGCTTTTCACTTTGTTGATGCCGGGGAGGAATCGCCTTGCTTCCGAACGATGTCGTTCGTTATTTGCAGCAGCTGCGCCCGGCGCCAGATCCGGATATCGCGGAAATGGAGCGGTACGCGCGTGAACACCGCGTGCCGATTATGGATCCGGTGAGCATGGAAGTGCTGCTGTTCGTGTTGAAGACCGCCAGACCGCGCCGCATTTTGGAAATCGGCACCGCGATCGGCTATTCGGCGATCCGGATGGCAAAAGCGCTGCCGGAGGCGCGCATTGTGACGATTGAACGGGACCGGGAGCGGTACGAACGCGCCCGTTTTTATATCGGAAAGACGAATACCGGGCGGCAAATCGAAGCGGTTTTCGGCGATGCGCTCGCGGTTGGGGCCGATGTCGCCGCCGTTGCGCCGTTTGATGCGCTCTTTATCGATGCCGCCAAGGGGCAATACGAGCGCTTTTTTACACTCTATGAGCCGCTTCTGGCCGAAGGCGGCCTCATCATTAGCGACAACGTGTTGTTTAAAGGACTCGTCGCCGCTGAAGCGCCCGGTGGCAATAAGCGGCTTTGGAACATCGCCAAAAAAATCCGCCGCTACAACGAATGGCTTATGGCCCGGAACGATTACGACACGGTCATCATCCCGGTCGGCGACGGGCTGGCTATATCGAAAAAACGAGGTGAACGAGAATGAAAAAACCGGAATTGCTCGTCACGCCGACGAGCGTTTCCCATATTCATGAACTGGCTGAAGCGGGAGCGGACGCTGTGATGGTCGGCGAACAGCGCTATGGCTTGCGGCTCGCTGGAGAGTTCTCCCGCGCCGATGTCGCCGCGGCTGTCGAGGCGGCTCACCGGCACGGCATGAACGCTTATGTAGCGATGAACGCCATTTTTCATAACGAAAAAGTGGACGAGCTCGCCGATTACGTCGCCTTTGTCGCTAGCGTAGGCGCCGACGCCATCGTCTTTGGCGATCCGGCCGTGCTGTTGACGGTCCGGGAAACCGCTCCCCATATGAAGCTCCATTGGAGCACGGAAACGACCGCGACAAACTGGTATACGTGCAACTACTGGGGGCGAAAAGGGGCAAAACGCGCCGTCTTGGCCCGCGAGTTGAACATGGACGCCATTTTGGAAATTAAAGCCCATGCTGAAGTGGAGATTGAAGTGCAAGTGCATGGGGCGACGTGCATGTATCAGTCAAAGCGCTCGCTCATCGGCAACTATTTTGAGTACCGAGGAAACGTGATGGAGATCGAGCGGAAAAAGCATGAGAAAGGGCTGTTCCTGTACGACAAGGAACGTGACTATAAATACCCGATTTTTGAAGACGAGAACGGCACACACATTATGAGCCCGAACGATCTTTGCATCATTGACGAGCTCGGCGACATGATCGAAGCCGGCATTGACAGTTTTAAAATCGACGGCATTTTGCATGAACCGCGCTACATTACGGAAGTGACGAAACTGTACCGCCGCGCCATTGATATGTGCGCCGAAGACCGCGGGCAGTATGAGCGGGAAAAAGAGGAGCTGCTTGCAGCCGTTGAGGCGCTCCAGCCGCCGCACCGCCGCCTTGATACCGGATTTTTCTTTAAAGAAACGATTTATTGAAAAGGAGGGAAAACAAATGCTGCTAAAAAACGACCGCATTTCCGAAATCGTTGACGGCAAACGCGTTATTGTGAAAAAGCCGGAATTGCTCGCGCCGGCCGGCAACCTAGAAAAGCTGAAAATCGCCGTTCATTACGGCGCGGACGCCGTCTTTATCGGCGGGCAGGAATACAGTTTACGAGCCAACGCTGACAACTTTACGGTCGAGGAAATTCGCGAAGGGGTTGAATTTGCCAACCGGTACGGAGCAAAAGTGTACGTCACCGCCAACATTTATGCCCATAATGAAAATATTCCGGGCGTTGACGATTATTTGCGGGCGCTCGAGGATGCCGGCGTCCATGGCATTATCGTCGCCGATCCGCTCATTATCGAGACCGCGCGCCGGGTGGCGCCAAAGCTCGAAGTGCATTTAAGCACGCAGCAGTCGCTTTCGAACTGGAAAGCGGTCCAGTTTTGGAAAGAGGAAGGGCTCGAGCGGGTTGTGCTCGCCCGCGAAGTGAGCGCCGAGGAAATTCGGCAAATCAAGGAGAAGGTTGATATTGAAATCGAGGCGTTCATCCACGGGGCGATGTGTTCCGCCTACTCCGGCCGCTGTGTATTGAGCAACCATATGACAGCGCGCGACTCGAACCGCGGCGGGTGCTGCCAGTCATGCCGCTGGGACTATGACTTGTACCAGCTGGCTGACGGACGGGAAATCCCGCTGTTTGCTGAAGGCGACGCCCCATTTGCCATGAGCGCGAAAGATTTGAACTTGATCCGTGCCATTCCGGCCATGATTGAGCTCGGTGTCGACAGCTTGAAAATTGAAGGGCGGATGAAATCGATCCATTACGTGGCGACGGTCGTGAGCGTGTACCGGAAGGTCATTGATGCTTACTGTGCGGACCCCGACCATTTCACCATTCATGAAGAGTGGGTGCGGGAGCTCGACAAATGCGCCAACCGCGAAACCGCTTCATCGTTTTTTGAAGGCTTCCCGGACTATACGAACCATATGTATGGTACGCACAGCCGAAAAACGACGCATGAGTTTGCCGGCTTGGTGCTTGACTACGACCGGAAGACGGGCATCGCCACCGTCCAGCAGCGCAACCATTTTAAACCGGGCGATGAAGTCGAATTTTTTGGCCCGGAAATTGAAAACTTTACCCAAGTGATTGAAAAAATTTGGGATGAAAATGGCCATGAACTCGATGCAGCGCGCCATCCGCTGCAAATTGTCAAGTTCAAAGTCAAGCGTCCTCTCTTCCCATACAACATGATGAGAAAGGAGAATTAAGATGGCGAAAAAGCCCGTTGTCATCGGCGTTGCCGGCGGCTCCGGTTCGGGGAAGACGAGCGTCGCCCGCGCGATTTACGATCATTTCGGCGACCGTTCGATTCTTGTCTTAGAGCAAGACTTTTATTACAAAGACCAAAGCCATCTTCCGTTTGCGGAGCGGTTGAAGACAAATTACGACCACCCGTTGGCGTTTGACAACGACCTGTTGATCGAGCACGTCCATAAGCTCCTTCGCTACGAGCCGGTCGACAAGCCGGTGTATGACTATACGCTTCACACTCGTTCGAGTCAAGTCATCCGCGTTGAGCCGAAAGAGGTCATTATTTTGGAAGGCATCCTTGTCCTCGAGGACGAGCGGCTCCGCAATTTGATGGACATCAAGGTGTATGTCGACACCGACCCAGACATTCGCATCATCCGCCGCCTCATCCGTGATATTAAAGAGCGCGGCCGTACGTTTGACTCTGTTATCGACCAGTATTTATCCGTTGTCCGGCCGATGCACAACCAGTTTGTCGAACCGACAAAACGTTACGCGGATGTCATCATCCCGGAAGGAGGGCAAAACGTCGTCGCCATTGACTTAATGGTAGCAAAAATTCGCACAGTCCTTGAACAAAAATCGGTTTTATAATAACATAACAGAGACAAAACAATATATTATATAACAAGTAAGCGTACGAACAGTTGTTTTTCTGTTCGTACGTTTTACATAATGAAGAACATAGAGGAGTGAGACAAATGGCGAATGAAAAGCAATACCCGATGACGAAAGAGGGAAAAGAGAAACTGGAACAAGAACTTGAGTATTTAAAAACCGTGAAACGGAAGGAAGTTGTCGAACGCATTAAAATTGCACGGGGGTTCGGGGATTTATCGGAAAACTCGGAATACGATGCGGCAAAAGATGAGCAGGCGTTTGTCGAATCGCGCATTCAAACGCTCGAAAACATGATTCGCAACGCGGTCATCATTGAAGAAGACAAAGAAAATCCGGACGTCGTCTCGCTTGGCAAATCGGTGACGTTCATTGAGCTTCCGGACGGCGAGGAAGAGACGTATACGATCGTCGGCAGCGCGGAGGCCGATCCGTTTGAAGGGAAAATTTCCAACGATTCGCCAATCGCCAAATCGCTCATCGGCCGCCGTGTCGGCGATGAGGTGACCGTACAAACGCCGGGTGGGGAAATGCTGGTGAAAATTGTTGCAGTCAAATAAGCGCCCTGAAAATCGGCGACGCCAACAGAAAAATCGCCGCCTTTGGTACGTTTCAAATGAAAACACCTCGTCGAAACTGGTGATGAGGTGTTTTCTTTATGTGGAAAAAACGGACGATCGCCATGCTGGCGCTCATTCAAGTTGGTTTGCTGCTGCTCGTCGGACGGTTGGCACAGCTTCAGCTCATTGACACCGAGTCGTTTGCCAATCATAATTTAATTGCCGAGAGCGTTGCCCAACGCACGCAAGAATTGATGATCGATGATGGACGCGGGTCGTTCGTCGACCGAAACGGCAAGCCGCTTACCAAGCGGTATGTGCCGTCGCTTGTGTTATTCCCATTTTTAAGTACGATGAAATGGCCGATTGAACAAGTCGCCCGCATCGTAGGGGTTGCCGAAGAAGACATCCGCCGTCAGCTCGAGCGGGCGGAAGGTCCGTTCGTTTTAGAGCAAGGCGGCGAGCCGCTCGCTTTAAGCGCCAATCAGATGAAACAAATTAACGATTTGCGCATCCCGGGCGTCTTTGCCGTCAATAAACAATATTCGCTCGAGACGGTGTACGCCCCGCATGTGCTAGGTTTTACCCGCCCGGATCGGGAGCTCTTGCGCGCGCGCTACCCGAAACGGCCGCTCCCGCCGCAGGCGGAAGCCGGCATTCAAGGACTCGAGAAGGCGTTTGACGAATTTTTGCTCGCCGACGGCGAGACGAAGCTGCTTTACCATGTAGATGCCGAAGGACGGCCGCTGTTTGGGCTTGATGTCAAATATAGCGACCCGGGCAATCCGTTTTATCCGGTGACCGTCCAAACGACGCTCGACCGTGATATCCAGCAAGAAATGGAGCAAATCGTTGACCGGTACGGGTTGAAAAAAGGCGGGCTCGTCCTGCTCGATGTGGACGCCAACAGCGTGCTGGCCATGGTCAGCCGCCCGAATATGGACCCACGCGATCCATACAAAAACCGTGGGGCGGAAAATCAAATGGTGCTGCCGCAAATTCCCGGCTCCATCTTTAAGACGGTGATCGCTGCAGCGGCGCTTGACAAAGGGCTTGCCTCGTTCGGGACGACGTTTGATTGCAGCAAAAAAATTGATGGCGTGACCCGCGATGAGGAGCACGATTACGGCACGCTCGACTTCGTTGATAGTTTTGCCGTCAGCTGCAACAACGCTTTCGCCACCCTCGGCAAAGAGTTGATTAAACGCGATTCAGACGCATTTGAGACGTATGCCGAAAAACTCGGGTTGTATCCGACAGCCGGTTGGGAGGGGGCAGTTTACCATGAGGACGAGTTCCGCCAGTTTCCGGAAGAGCGAAAAGGAACGATTTGGCATGACCGACGCGACAAACGAGTGCCGCTCGCTGTGGCGCAAACGGCGATCGGGCAAAAAGATGTGCGCGTCTCGCCGCTTGGCGTCGCCAACATGATGGCGACGATCGCCCGCGGTGGCCCAGCCTTTAAAGTGCGGGCCGTCGATAAAGTGCTCTATAAAAACGGCACGACACTATTTTCCTTTTCGCGTGAACCGGCGACAGATAAGGAACCGCTTGCGCCGGAAACGGTGCAGCAGCTGCGACGGCTTTTGCGCAGCGTCGTCATGGAGAAAGAGGGAACCGGGCGCCGCTTCCGCTCGCTGCCGTATGCGGTCGCCGGCAAATCGGGAACGGCGGAGACAGGGAAAACGGACGGCGGCAGCGAACTGATTAATAAATGGTTTGCCGGCTATTTCCCGGCTGACCGCCCAAAATACGCCCTTGTCGTCGTTGAGCTTGACCGTCCGGGCGGGCTCGCCGTGACGAACGATGTGTTTGCCGCCGCCGTCGAGGCGCTTTACGCGTATGACCGCGACAAAAATGAGCGGGGATGACGAACCAATATAGAGAACCCGTTTTTTTTCAACAGGAAAATTGCCGAAAAGGGGGAGGAGACTGTGCCGCAAACAGGAACGCGCTTTGCCGCCCGCGCCAAGCGGCGGAAAGTCAACCGCTGGCTGAACGGGGCGATTGCCATTGTTGTGCTGCTCATTCTCGTTGTTGCTTGGAATTTGCTGTTTGGCGGCCAGCCAAGCCGTGAGGAGGCCGATTCCCGGGTCAAAACAACCGGATCAGCCAACAGCGCGAAACAGGTGGAAGTGGAAACGGCCGCACCGGCCGAAGCGGAGGAGACTCCGCAAGAGGATGATGCGGCTTCCGCCGGCGAGAAAGAAGAAGCCGAGGTGACGGAAACGCCGGGCCCGCCGGGGTCGAACATTGAAAAAGAAATCGTTAACCCGGCATGGCAGCCGGTTGGCACGACGCAATCAGAGCCGCACGAAACGGTGTTTAAAAAAGATTCGGTGGATTGGAAGGAAATGCTTGATGCCGTCAGTTATGCGACCGGCATTGCCCCGGAAGAGATGATCGTTTGGTTCATCGGCAACAACGGACCGAATAAAGCGGTCGCCACGATTTCCACGAATGATCAAACCGCCCATTACAAAGTGTATATTGAATGGGTGACGAATGAAGGTTGGAAGCCGACAAAAGTGCAAAAGCTGAAGCAAAAGCCGTAACAGGTTTGGAAGGTATATGGCCCCGCCCGGCGGGAGAACGGAAGAGGGACATTTAGGTGTGACGCAAGGCAGGTGCCCGAAAGCGGTATGGGCACCTGTTATTTTTTTGCTTTGAAATGGACGACCGCACTGTAAAACCGTTTCCCGTTTTCCATGACATGCATTTGGTGCGACACATGGTGGACGGAAAGCAGCAGCGCTTTATTATGTTCGATTTGCTCGTTAATGTTTTTTTCGAGCGTCCGTAAATCATCCGCTTCAAAAAATTCCACTTTGTCTTCGATTAAATCAAGGGAAATGTTGACCATCGTTTCGCCTCCTTTCAACGCCAGTGTAGCAAATTTTCCCGCTGTCATCCACCGGTGTGCAGTCAGCGGCATGATGGGGAACAATACAAGCAGCGGCAGGCATGATCGTTGAACAGCGGGAAAAGTTATGCTACATTGGGAACAGATGATTATTCAAAGCATACTATGTTTATAGGAATTATAAACTTTACGAGGTGTATGACTATATGGGCAGGGAATTTCTCGATTTGTTCGAGCAATGGGCGGAATCGTACGATCAATCGGTCGAGGGCTATGATGAACAATACCGGGACGTGTTTGCCGGTTATGACCGTATTTTAAGCACGGTCGCTGACAAATCCGGCCGGGTGGTGCTTGAGTTTGGCGTCGGCACCGGCAATTTGACGAAAAAGCTGCTCGAGCGCGGCAAAACAGTGTATGGAATTGAGCCATCAGCGCCGATGCGGAAAAAGGCGGTGAAAAAGCTCGGCGGGCAGGCGGTCATCATGGACGGTGATTTTTTGCAATTTCCACTGCCGCCCGAACCGATCGACACGGTGGCCAGCACGTATGCGTTCCACCATTTGACCGACGCGGAAAAAGACAAGGCGATCGCCAAATATAGCCAACTGCTTAACCCGGGTGGTAAAATAGTGTTTGCCGATACGGCGTTTCGCGACAAAGAAGCGTTCCGCCAAGCTGTCGAAGCCGCCCGGGCGCGCGGTTTCCACGATTTGGCCGACGATCTCGAGCGCGAATATTATACGACGCTTGACGTATTGGCGTCATTGTTTGCCAACCATGGCTTTTCCGTCTTCTTTGTGCAGCAAAACGCGTTCGTCTGGGTGATGGAGGCGGTAAAACAAACGACATAGAAAGAGGGAGAACGATGAAAGCAGCCATTATTGGAGCAATGGAAGAAGAAGTAGCCATTTTGCGCGCACGTATGGAAGGGCGTGAAGAGGTGGTGATCGCCGGATGCGAATTTTCTACTGGACGCCTTGGCAGCATCGAAGCGGTGCTGCTCAAGTCCGGCATCGGCAAAGTGAACGCGGCGATGGGCACAACGCTGTTGCTTGACCGATTCCGACCCGATTTCGTCATCAACACCGGCTCGGCCGGCGGGTTTTTGCCGTCGCTGCGCGTCGGCGATCTCGTCATTTCCGATGAGGTCGTCCATCATGATGTCGATGTGACGGCGTTCGGCTATGCGTACGGGCAGGTGCCCGGTCTGCCGGCGCGCTACCGTGCTGACGAGGCCCTCGTTCAGGCGGCGAAACAGGCGGCAACGCAGCTCGACGGCCTTCAGGCGGCCACCGGCTTGATTGCGACCGGCGATTCATTTATGAATGATCCGAAACGCGTCGAATTTGTGCGCGGCCAATTTCCGGAGCTGTGCGCCGTCGAAATGGAGGCGGCGGCCATCGCTCAAGTGTGCGTGCAGTTTGGGACGCCGTTTGTGGTGATTCGGGCGCTGTCCGATATTGCCGGCGAGGAGTCGAATATCTCATTTGAACAGTTTTTAGAGACGGCGGCAAAACATTCGGCTGAGCTTGTGTTGTCGATGTTGGCCGTGGTGCACAAACAAGGCTAAACAGCGAGAAACGTAAAGACGCCGCCGTTCCGCCGCCAAATGGATGTGAAGAATGGAGTGACCGACGATGCGGGTAGCCAAAAACATTCATGAGCTGATCGGCCATACGCCGGTTGTTGAGATTACACGTTTTTCCTTGCCGGATGGCATCCGCCTGTTCGCAAAGCTGGAGTACTTCAATCCAGGCGGAAGCATCAAAGACCGGCTTGGGCAGGAGCTGCTGCGCGAAGCATTCGAATCGGGAAAATTGAAAGAAGGCGGCACGATCATCGAACCGACGGCCGGCAACACTGGCATCGGTTTGGCATTAGCGGCGATCGGCAAAAATGTGAACGTCATCTTTTGTGTGCCGGAAAAATTCAGCATTGAAAAGCAACAGCTGATGAAAGCGCTCGGAGCGCAAATCGTCCATACGCCGACCGAAGAAGGAATGGAAGGGGCGATCCGCAAAGCTGAAGAGCTCGCCCGCACGATTCCGGGCGCATACTGCCCGCAGCAGTTTCAAAACCCGGCCAACCCAAGGACGTATTACAAAACGCTCGGGCCGGAGCTGTGGGATGATTTGGGTGGGCAGATCGACGTTTTCGTCGCCGGCGCCGGTTCCGGCGGCACGTTTATGGGGACGGCGATGTTTCTAAAGGAAAAAAATCCAGCCATCAAAACGGTGATCGTCGAACCGGAAGGCTCGATTTTAGGCGGCGGCGAGCCGGGGCCGCACCGGACTGAAGGGATCGGCATGGAGTTTTTGCCGCCGTTTATGGATTCGGATTATTTTGATGACATTTATACGATTGCCGACGATGATGCTTTCCGCCGTGTCAGGGAACTGGCGAGGCAAGAGGGGATGCTTGTCGGCAGCTCGTCCGGCGCTGCGTTTCATGCCGCTTTGCTCGAGGCGGAAAAAGCGAAGCCCGGGACGAACATTGTCGTTATTTTCCCCGACGGGAGCGAGCGGTATTTAAGCAAAAACATTTACGAAGGTGGAGGATCCTCATGAGACGGAAGACGATGCTCATCCATGGCGGCATCCCAGGCGACCCGCACACCGGGGCGGTGTCCGTTCCGATTTATCAAGTGAGCACGTACAAACAAGAGGAAGTCGGCAAACATAAAGGGTTTGAATACTCGCGCACCGGCAATCCGACGCGCGCGGCGCTCGAAAAGCTCATTGCCGACCTTGAAGGCGGTGAAGCCGGATTTGCATTCGCTTCCGGGATGGCCGCCATTACGGCTGTCATGATGCTGTTTCAAAGCGGCGACCATATCGTGCTGACCGATGACGTCTACGGCGGCACGTACCGCGTGATGGCGAACGTGCTGAACCGGTTCGGGCTCGAGGCAACGTTCGTCGACACAAGCGATATCGCTAACATTGAAGCGCATATTCGCCCGAACACGAAGGCGATTTACGTTGAAACGCCGACGAATCCGCTTTTGAAAATCACCGATTTGCAGGCGGCGGCCGCCGTTGCCCGGGCGCGCGGGCTGCTGGTGATCGTTGATAACACGTTTTCGACGCCGTATTTTCAAACGCCGCTTGAACTTGGTGCGGATATCGTCATCCATAGTGCGACGAAATATTTAGGCGGCCATAGCGATGTCGTCGCCGGACTGGCTGTCGTCCGCACCGCGGAACTCGCTGAACGGCTCCATTTCGTGCAAAACTCGACCGGCGGCGTGCTCGGCCCGCAAGATTCGTGGCTGTTGATGCGTGGGATGAAAACGCTCGGCGTACGAATGGAAGAACATGAACAAAATGCGCGCGCCATTGCCGCCTTTTTGTCAGAACATCCGGCGGTCACCCGCGTCTATTACCCCGGGCTTCCGGAGCACCCGAACCACGAGTTGGCCAAGCGACAAATGCGCGGATTTGGCGGTATGATTTCGTTTGACGTCGGCAGCCTTGAACGGGCGGAAACGGTGCTTTCCCGCGTCCGCTATTTTACGCTTGCTGAAAGCTTAGGAGCGGTTGAAAGCTTAATTTCGCTGCCGGGGAAAATGACGCACGCCTCGATTCCGAAAGAGCGGCGCGAACAGCTCGGCATTACGGATGGGCTCATCCGTCTATCGGTCGGCCTCGAAGACGTCAACGATCTGCTTGACGATTTGGCGCAGGCGCTTGGCTGAAATTGCCGCTCCCTTCTCCCCTTCTTGTTATGGTACAGTGGGAAGGAGGAGGGATCGGCGATGAACAAGGAGCAACGAAACGACTGGCGCGCGAAGGCAGGCGATTTTAAGACATACAGCCTCGTCTTGTTCGCGCTTGGTGCGTTTTTCTATTTAGGTACGATCATCCCGGGGGCGCTTGAGGCGGCAAAAAAACCAGTTGCTTTGCTGGCAGTTGGCGGCTGTTTTGCCGCTGCCTTGTATTGTTCGCAGCGTTCCGCCGCTTACGCCCGCCGGCTTGAAGAAGAGGAGAACTCGTTAAAATAGTAGCAGCCTGCCTTTTGATTCAAAAGGCGGGCTTTTTGTTTCACCACGTTAGCGTTCAAAGGGAGGAAAAATTTTCTCTAAAAAAGGTTTACAACAAGGATATTTTTGGATATAATTACCTTCGTAACGTCATTTCCAAGGGGAGGTCGAAGACAATGACAATGATGGTATGGACAGAATCAATGAATACATTCCATTACTTGGCTATTCGACCTTCCGCCGACCGGAAATAAACGTGCACGATGATGAAAAGCAGCGATCGGGCCGCAGAAGGGGGGTAGTCTCGCTTTCTGCGGCCTTTTTGTGTACTTAGCCGCAGAAACCCTTCCTTCTGCGGCTTTTTGCATAGAAAGGAGGTGAGCGGGCATGACGATCCATTTGTTTTTTATTACGATCACCATTGAGCGGAGAAAGCCGCGGCAAAGGAACAGCGAAGAAGAGCCGTTCGCACGGGCGGCCGAGGAAGAGCTGCTTGACCGCAAATGTTCTTTCCATCAACGATTGTTTTAATCAATGAGGATGAAAGGGGAGAAGATCCATGTCAATTGCGCGAGTATGGCTTATGATGTGGCTGGAACGGACGGATGGTTCGACTTGACTGAGGCTGAAGGGGATCCATGCTTTGCGCGTCCCTGTTGGCGGTCGAATTTCAAGAATTGTTCAAAATGTGGCAGAAGCGCTTCCGTACTTCTTTGGTAAAATAAAAATAAACTAGGAGGCCAAGGAGGGAACGGGGATGTTTGCTATCGTCATGGCAGTCGTCATTACCGCGTCGATCGCGCTCGTTGTCGCTGCGGAAGTGAGCGCCGAAGCGGGAGTGTAACGGAAGCGCAGCGGCCCCGTCTGGGAGGGGAACAGCAGGCGGGCTGCACAAGGGATGTTTGTTTTTGCTGATTAACGCGGGTGGTATGGTTGCCTGCAGCCGGCTCCTTTTGGAGGGGCCGGCTAAATTTTTTTGTCCAGACACGGACAACATCCTCCCCGCATATACATAACGATAGGCGGTTTCCGCCGACGAAAGCAGGCGGGGGTGAGAGCGTGTCCGACATTTTTTCAGCGTTTGCCTTTTTATTGAAAGAGCTGACGTTTCTCGTCTCATACATTAAAAACAATGCATTTCCCCAGCCGTTAAGCCCTAAAGAAGAGGAAAAATATTTGGAATTGATGGCCAAAGGCGATGAACAAGCCCGCAATCGGCTCATCGAACATAACTTGCGCCTTGTCGCCCATATTGTAAAAAAATTTGAAAATACAGGAGAGGAAGTAGAAGATTTAATTTCCATCGGCACGATTGGGTTGATTAAAGCGATTGAAAGCTATTCACCCGGCAAAGGGACAAAACTGGCGACATATGCGGCCCGCTGTATTGAAAACGAGATTCTCATGCATTTACGTTCGCTGAAAAAAACGCGCAAAGATGTTTCCCTCCATGAACCGATCGGTCAAGATAAGGAAGGAAATGAAATCAGTCTGCTCGATATTTTAAAATCGGAGGGGCAGGATATCGTCGATGCAATTCAGCTCAACATGGAACTTGAGCAAGTGAAACGATACATCAGTGTGCTTGACGAGCGGGAAAAAGAAGTGATCGTCAACCGGTTTGGCCTCGGCCGGCAGCGCGAGAAAACGCAGCGTGAAATCGCCAAAGAGCTCGGCATCTCAAGAAGCTACGTCTCGCGCATCGAAAAGCGGGCGTTAATGAAAATGTTCCACGAGTTTTACCGGCAGGAAAAAGAAAAGCGCCGGCCATAAAGAAGGCTAGAAGGTCAAGATTAGGGAAACCGGTCTAGTAAGGTTTCCTTATTTTTTATGCAACAAAAATGAAAATTAAAACTATTTTAAAAAAGAAAAATCCACCTTTAGTGTTGCTTAACGAAGCGGATTTAGAGAAAGACATTGACAAGTTTTATTTTTAAAAGTAAAATAATTTTGTCGGTTTTTGTCTAAATTTGTCTGAAGGAGGCGAAAAAGGTGAAGAAAATTGGACTAGCTTGGCAAATTTTTATCGGCCTTATCCTCGGGATTGTCGTCGGGGCTCTTTTTTATGGGAATCCTAAAGTAGCGGCATATTTGCAACCGATCGGGGACATTTTTCTCCGTTTAATTAAGATGATCGTCATTCCGATTGTTGTCTCGAGCTTAATTGTTGGCGTCGCCAACGTCGGCGATGTGAAAAAGCTCGGGAAACTGGGCGGCAAAACGATTATTTATTTTGAGATTATCACAACGATTGCGATTGTCGTCGGCCTCTTGGCAGCGAACGTATTCCAGCCGGGTGCGGGCGTCAATATGAAGTCGCTGGAGAAAACCGATATTCAATCATACATTGATACGACGAACGAAGTGCAGCACCACTCGATGGTGGAAACATTCGTTAACATCGTGCCGAAAAACGTGTTTGAAGCGTTGTCGACCGGCAATATGCTGCCGATCATTTTCTTTTCGGTCATGTTTGGATTAGGAGTAGCGGCGATCGGTGAAAAAGGAAAACCGGTGCTTCGCTTTTTCCAAGGCACTGCCGAGGCGATGTTTTACGTCACCAACCAAGTGATGAAGTTCGCGCCGTTTGGCGTCTTCGCCCTCATCGGTGTGACGGTATCGAAGTTTGGCGTCGCTTCGCTCCTCCCGCTCAGCAAGCTCGTCGTGCTCGTTTACGCGGTCATGGCTTTTTTTGTGCTAGTTGTGCTCGGCGGCGTGGCCAGATTGGTGGGCATAAATATTTTTCATATTATTAAAATCTTAAAAGATGAATTAGTGTTGGCATATAGCACATCGAGCTCTGAAACGGTGCTGCCAAAAATCATCGAAAAAATGGAGAGATTCGGGTGCCCGAAAGCCATTACGTCGTTTGTCGTTCCGACGGGCTATTCGTTTAACTTGGACGGCTCGACGCTGTATCAGGCATTGGCCGCCGTCTTTATCGCCCAGTTGTACGGCATCGACATGCCGCTTTCACAGCAAATTTCGCTCGTGCTCGTCCTGATGGTCACCTCGAAAGGAATTGCGGGTGTTCCGGGCGTTTCGTTCGTCGTCTTATTGGCGACGCTTGGTACGGTCGGCATTCCGGTCGAAGGGCTGGCGTTTATCGCCGGGATTGACCGCATTTTAGATATGGCGCGCACGGCTGTGAACGTAATCGGCAACGCGCTTGCGGCCGTCGTCATGTCGAAATGGGAAGGACAATATAACGAAGAGCAGGGAAAACAATATATGGCGGAGTTGCGGCAAAGCGCCTGACCGAAAACAGCGGCTGAACGACCGGCCGCTGTTTCGCTTTATGCGCAAAAACAGTTGCCGTCCTGTAGCCCGTCCGCTATATTTATAGTGGAACATCATTTCGCCAAATCTTGATTAAATGAGGGACGAACGTGAAACGTTGGATTATCATCGCGCTGTTGCTCGCCATCGCGTTATGGCTTCTGCCGTACAGCGTGCCGCTTCTGCTGGCGCTCGCCACCGCGCTTCTGTTAGAACCGTCTATTCGCCGCTTGCAAGAGAATTACCGGCTGAAGCGCGCGCACGCCGTGACGGCCATTTTTTCGTTATTTTTAGTTATCGTCGGATTTTCACTTTACTTTTTAATCGTTATTTTGGTTCAGCAAGTGATGGCGCTTTCGCAAAAGCTTCCTTACGTGTTAAGCGAAACGACGAAAGTGCTCGATCATTTCATCCAAACGTGGCAGTCGTATTCTAGCTCGATTCCGCAGGAAATTATTGATTCGCTGGAACGCAGCGTCAATACGGTTCAGCAAATGCTGTTATCGTTTGCGACGAATTTGACGCAGTCGCTTGTCCATTATATTGCTGCCATTCCGGCATTTTTTATCCATTTTTTAGTTTATTTGATTGCTTTGTTTCTCATTTCGCTCGACTTGCCGCGGTTGAAGCAAGCCATAAGCCGCTATTTGTCCGAGCGCACCCGCCAGCGGCTCGGAATGGTCATCGCCCAGTTGAGCAAGGCGGGGGTCGGGTTTATAAAAGCACAGTTTTTGTTCAGCTTAATTACGTTTTTCCTTGCTCTTGCCGGTCTTCTATTATTGGGCATCGACTATGCCGCTTTGATGGCGCTCGTGATTGTCGTCGTCGACATTTTGCCCATTTTAGGAACAGGCTCGGTGCTCGTTCCGTGGGGCATCATTAGCATCGCCAACGGCGACAATACACTCGGCATCGGACTGATCGTGTTGTTTGTCGTCATCACCGTCGTGCGCCGGATCATTGAGCCGAAAGTGTTTTCGACGAATTTAGGCATTTCTCCGCTTGCAGCGCTCGTCAGCGTCTATCTTGGCTTTCAGCTGCTTGGCTTTATCGGGCTGTTTGTCGGTCCGGCTATTGTGATTTTAGTTGAGACACTCGTAAAAGCAGGGGTCATTAAATGGACAGTTAAACTATGAACAAGCCGGTGGAAAGCCGGCTTGTTTCCGACTAGAAGTGATCGAGGGAAAGGAAACTTAAAAAAGGACATGGGGGCGTAGCGGAGGACAACGGACAAGCTGCGGCCGGCGGAAAGTAAAAAGACCGCCTTGACGGCTGGCGGTCTTTTATTGGGCGGGCGATTGTGAACGGCTGATCTCGGTGCGCGGCAAAATTAAAATTTCGACGCGCCGGTTTTTCATCCGGCCGGCGGCGGTCGCGTTCGAAGCGATCGGCTTGTATTCGCCGTAGCCTTTCGCGCTGAAATAGCGTGGGTCAAGCTGTTTGTTTTCAAGCAACACTTTCATAAAGTTGACGGCACGCATGACGCTAAGTTCCCAGTTAGAGGCAAACTGTTCGTTATGGATCGGCACGTTGTCCGTATGGCCGCTGATGATCACGTTGCGCGGCGGATTCATGACAAGCAAAGCGGCAATTTCTCTTGCCAAGTGCCGGTCTTTCATGCGCACTTCCGCGCTGCCGGAATCGAATAAAATGTCGTCCAAAATCGTGATGGCCACCCCTTCGTCAGTCAAAGAAGTTTGCAGCTTTCCATCAAGCTTGTTTTGGCGGATATAAGCGTCGATTTTTTCTTTCACTTGCCCGAGCTCTTTTTTTTCTTGTTCGCTTACAACCGGAGAGGGCTCCCTTTCCGGTTGCCGCCCTTCTTCATCTTGGGCCGGCGGGGTGATTGGCTCCACCGGGCTTTGAAATTCAAGGACGCCGGTTCCGCCGGCAAAGGCGGTGCTGAAGGCGTGCGCGATTTGTTGAAACTTTTTTTGATCAATTTGGCTGCTTGAAAATAAGACGATGAACAGAGCAAGCAGCAGTGTCAGCAAATCGGCGTACGGAATAAGCCAAGATTCGCTCATATGCTCATCATGCGAGTGTTTCTTTTTCTTAGCCATTGACCGTTTCCCCTTGTGCCAGCACTTGATGACGCTCGCTTTCCGGCAAGTAGGAAGCGAGTTTTTGCTCGATCATCCGTGGGGCTTGTCCTTCCAAAATGGACAGCACTCCTTCAATCATGATGTAGCGCACTTTCGCTTCTTCTTTTGATTTTCGCCGCAATTTGTTGGCGAATGGATGCCAAAGCACGTAACCGGTGAAAATCCCGAGCAGTGTCGCGACAAACGCGGCGCTGATCGCTTCGCCGAGCTCAGCGATATTTTCCATGTTCCCAAGCGCGGCAATTAAGCCGATGACAGCGCCAAGCACCCCGAGCGTCGGCGCGTATGTGCCGGCCTGTGCAAAAATGGCGGCGTTCGCCTCGTGCCGTTCTTCCATGGCCGCAATTTCTTCCGTCATCACATCACGGATGAACTCTTGCGTCTGTCCGTCGATCGCCATGCCCAGCCCGTTGCGCAAAAACGGATCCTCGATGTCATCGAGCTTCGCCTCGAGCGCCAACAGCCCTTCGCGGCGGGCGATGTTTGCCCAGTCGACAAACAGCGGGATGAGCTGCTCAACCGTCGGGGTGGCCGGCTCGGTAAAAATGATTTTTAACAGCTTTGGCACTTTTTTGATTTCTTTCGTTGGAAAAGCAATCGTAACCGCCGCGGCTGTCCCGACAAGAATAATTAAGAGGGCGGCCGGATTGATTAAAACAGCGGGCGACACGCCTTTAAAATACATGCCAAGTCCAACGGCAACAATGCCAAGAATCATACCGATAATCGATGTTTTGTCCAACTGGATCCCCCCGCTCTTTCCGTGCAAACGATCTATACCGCTTTTGTTTTATGAAGAAACCATATTTATCATATACTGAATAGAGAAGGTTGAAAAGGGAAAAAGGTGTGACTTCGGACGCAAAAAAGCCGCCCGATCCATATGCCATTGGAAAGAGGCGGCCTGGCGTTGGTCATACTTTTTTCAGTTTAAACGTCCCGACCATTAAAAACGATAAAATCAGCGCCAAAAACATAAACGACTGCGGCGGAAAGTACGGAATGGCCAAGTAACCTAACGTCATCAGCACCCCGGCGGCCGTGATCGGCAGCCCGGAGAAATAGCCGTTGTTCTCCGTGATGTTAAAGCGGGCGAGACGGAAGGCGCCGCAGGCGACATACAAAATAGTGAACACCGCTCCCGGCGCACCGAATTCGCGGAACAAAGCTTCGTACATCAACAAGGCGGGCGCGACGCCGAAAGAAACAATGTCGCTCATCGAGTCAAGCTGCTTGCCGAGTTCGGATTCGATGTTCAGTTTGCGGGCGACTGCGCCGTCAAAGCGGTCGACAAACGCTGCTAAAAAAATGAGAAGCACGCTCATGTGAAGCTGGCCGTTCAGCGTAGTCAAGACAGAAAAACCGCCGAGCGATAAGTTTGTCATCGTCAAAATGTTGGCCATGTTTGCCTTTAGCTTTTTTAACGTATAATCTAGATAATCGGATAAGAACAACTCTCCCCACTCCTTTTCCAACAGAAAACGCCAAAAGAAAATTCTACTACCATTATACTCATTTTGGCGGTAATATGGAAGGTAGTAACAACCGACGACGCTACATAACTGGAGGGAATATGCTTGCGAAAATGGCTGTATCGTTTGTTGATTGAGTTGACCAATCACTCGCTTTCCTCGAAGCTGCTCGCTTCGTTTGCCAGATCGCGCCTCAGCGCGCCATTGATACCATCGTATGCGAAAATTTATCATATTAACCAAGAAGAAATGGAAAAAAGCTTAAAAAATTATAAAACATTGCAGCAGCTGTTCGTCCGCCGACTCAAAGCCGGAATCAGACCGGTTGATGCTGACGAGCATGCGGTTGTCAGCCCGGTTGATGCGGTCATTGAGGAGATGGGAACGATCCAAAAAACCAGTGAAATGATTGTCAAAGGGAAACCGTATTCGATTGCGGAAATGCTTGGAAGCATTGAGGCCGCGCAACCATACGTGAACGGGTTCTTTTTTATTCTGTATTTGAGCCCGAGCCATTATCACCGCATTCACAGCCCAATATCTGGCGTGATCGAAAAACAGTGGACGCTCGGCCGTAAATCGTATCCTGTTAATCGTCTCGGTTTAAAATACGGTCGGCGGCCGCTGGAAAAAAATTATCGCCTCATCACAGAGGTCACAGCCGGCGGCAAGCGGATGGCAATCGTAAAAATTGGCGCTATGTTCGTCAACAGCATCGAGCTGACCCATAAGGGGGAACGGTTGGTAAAAGGGGAGGAAATGGCGTACTTTTCGTTCGGCTCGACGGTTGTGCTGCTGTTTGAACGGGGAAGCTTTGCGCCCGACCCGCGCATTGCCGCGCCGATGCCGGTGAAAGTCGGCGAGCGGATCGGCTATTGGCGCTAGGTCCGGGCTTTTTTTAAAACAAACAAAAAAAGCCCGAAGGCCTTCGTTCATGAGGACAGCTTAATTTTATGAGTCAATGACCGGCGCTGGATTTCCTTTTCGATCAGTTCAATAAATTCCGGGCTTAAGTTGAGCTCTTTCGCCTTAAAATACGATTCGATCAACAGCTCATCAGATAAATATTTCATCGGAGAACGCCCTCCTTTTCCGATGGAATATAACGAGTATTCCATACATATAATGGTAGGTTACTTTCACTGTACCATGATTTACAAAATAGAACAACCGTTCTGTTATCCACAGAAAATAGTGGATAACATGTGGAAAACATGTTTATAAAATAGTGGAAGTATCGTCATCCGTTTGTGTATCATGTGGGTAACAGTTATCCACAAACCGGAGAACCGCAAAAATTGTCGAAAACTTTTTGTTCCACTGTTCTCGATCAAGGAGGCTGCCAAACTTTGTTTTGAAACGAACGGCCAAATCCGCTATGATGGGAAAAGCAGATGATAAAGGCAGGTGACTTATATGCTTCACTATTTTTTACCAAGCCAGTTTACGAAGCGCGTCATTGACATTGCGCCGGACGAGTTGAAGAAAAAAGGAGTAAAAGGGATTATCACCGATCTCGACAATACGCTTGTTGAGTGGGATCGGCCAGGTGCGACACCTGAGTTGGCCGCCTGGTTTGAGGCGATCAAGCGGGCGGGCATTAAGGTTGTGATCGTATCGAATAATAATAAACGACGCGTGCAGTCGTTTGCCGAACCGCTTGGCATCCCGTTCATTTTCGAAGCGCGCAAACCGCTGACCCGCGCGTTTTTGCAGGCGTTGGAGATGATGGGGCTGAAAAAGGAAGAAGTCGTTGTCATCGGCGATCAGTTGTTGACCGATGTGCTCGGTGGCAACCGTGTCGGATTAAATACGATCTTAGTCGTTCCGATCGCCCAGACGGACGGGGTATGGACACGCTTTAACCGGAAAATAGAGCGGAAAATTTTAAGTGCCATGCGGAAAAAAGGGATGATTTATTGGGAGGAATGATTGTGGAGCCACAACTGCGTTGCATCGGCTGCGGGGCGGCCATCCAGTTTGAAGACCCGAAAAAGGCAGGGTATGCGCCGAAAAGCGTGCTTGAAAAAGAAACGGAAGAGGTGATTTGCCAGCGTTGCTTTCGCCTGAAACATTACAATGAAGTGCAAGATGTGCCGCTTGATGACCGCGATTTTTTGCATATGCTGCATCGCATTGGGGAGTCGAAGGCGCTTGTCGTCAACATCGTCGATATTTTTGACTTTAACGGAAGCTTTATTCCCGGGTTGCCGCGGTTTGCGGCTGACAATCCGATTTTGCTTGTCGGCAATAAGGCCGATTTATTGCCAAGATCGGTCAAATATCCGAAGCTGTTGCAGTGGATGCGCCGCATGGCCGAAGAGCTCGGGCTGCGTCCGGTGGATGTCTGCCTAGTAAGCGCGGCGAAAGGGATCGGCATGGCAAAGGTGATGGAGACGATTGACCGCTACCGCGACGGCGGCGATGTGTATGTCGTCGGTTGCACAAATGTCGGCAAATCGACGTTTATTAACCGGATCGTGGAGGAGGCGACCGGCAAAGGAAACGTCATTACCACATCGTATTTCCCGGGAACGACGCTCGATATGATTGAAATCCCGCTCGAGGGCGGGGCGTCGCTCTATGATACGCCGGGAATCATCAACCATCATCAAATGGCACATTTTGTCGATGCACGCGATTTGAAAGTGATTACGCCGAAACGGGAAATCCATCCGCGCGTCTACCAGCTTAATGAAGGACAAACGCTCTTTTTCGGCGGCTTGGCCCGCCTCGATTACATCAAAGGTGGACGCCGCTCGTTCGTCTGTTATATGGCGAATGAACTGGCCATTCACCGGACAAAGTTGGAGAAAGCAGATACGCTTTACACCAATCAACTCGGCGGCTTGCTCGCCCCGCCAAACAAACGCTATGCAGAGGAATTTCCGCCGCTTGTGCCGCGATCGTTGTCCGTCAAGGAGCGAAAAACGGATGTCGTCTTTTCCGGGCTTGGGTGGGTGACGTGCAATGACCCGGGCGCCCAGCTCGTCGTCCATGCTCCGAAAGGGGTCGATGTATTGATTCGCCAATCGTTGATTTAATGCGTACGGGAGGGGAGAAGGATGGAAAGCGTATACGGGCTAATCGGTTTTCCGGTCGGACACTCGCTGTCGCCGCTCATGCATAACGATGCGTTTGCCCGCCTGGGCATTCCGGCGCGCTATCACTTATTTTCCGTCAAACGGGAGCAAGTCGGCGAGGCCATTGCCGGCGTGCGCGCGCTTGGCATTGCCGGGGTCAATGTAACGATCCCGCATAAGATGGCAGTCATTCCGTTTTTGGATGACATCGATGATCATGCGCGCCGCATCGGGGCAGTGAATACGATCGTCAATGAAAACGGCCGGCTTGTCGGCTACAATACAGACGGGCCCGGCTATGTCCGGGCGCTCGAAGAGGAGATGGAAGTGGCGCTTGACGGCAAGCGGATTTTGCTCATCGGCGCCGGCGGCGGTGCGCGCGGCATTTATTTTTCCCTTCTTTCCACCGCCGCTGAACGAATTGACATCGCCAACCGAACGATCGAAAAAGCGGAACAGCTCGTCCGCAGCGGGGAAGGCGAAGGCCGGTCGGCGTTTTTCTCGCTGGCTGAGGCCGAACGGCGGGTGGCGGAATATGATATTATGATCAATACAACCTCGGTCGGCATGCATCCGAAGGAGGACGAACAGCCGCTTTCCCTTGAAGGGCTGCGGCCGGGGACGATCGTATCGGATATCATTTACAACCCGCTCGAAACGAAGTGGCTGAAGGAAGCGAAAGCGCGCGGCGCCCGCGTGCAAAACGGTGTCGGCATGCTTGTGTACCAAGGGGCGCTTGCGTTTGAAAAATGGACCGGTCAATGGCCGGATGTCAAACGGATGAAACAGCTTGTCACCGCACAATTGAGGAGGTAACATATGTTAACGGGAAAGCAAAAACGGTTTTTGCGGGCCCAAGCCCATCATGTCAAGCCGATTTTTCAAGTCGGCAAAGGCGGCGTCACCGAAGAGATGACGAAACAAATTGCCGCGGCGCTCGAGGCGCGAGAACTGTTAAAAGTGAGTGTTTTGCAAAACTGTGAAGAAGACCGCTACACCGTCGCCCAGCAGCTGGCGGCCGGGACGGAGGCCGAACTCGTGCAAGTGATCGGCAATACGATCGTCTTATACAAAGAGTCGAAAGAACATAAACAAATCGTTTTGCCTGACTGACGGCAACACGGCCAAGGCAAAACGGCGGGGGGAAGGAAGATGGGAAAAGTCGGGATTTTCGGCGGAACGTTCGATCCGCCTCATTACGGCCATTTGATTATGGCGAATGAAGTGCTCGATGCCCTTCAGTTGTCACAAATTTGGTTTCTGCCCAACCGCATTCCTCCCCATAAGCAGTACGAACAAGTGACGAAAAGCGAGGATCGGCTCCGCATGCTGGAGTTGGCCGTGGCCGGCCATCCGCGCTTTCATATTGAGACGATCGAGCTTGAGCGGGAAGGGCCTTCCTATACGTACGACACGATTCGCCAGCTTGTTGCGATGCACCCGGATGACGAGTTTTATTTCATTATCGGCGCGGATATGGTCGAATATTTGCCGAACTGGCATCGCATCGATGAACTTATTGAGCTCGTGACCTTTGTCGGGGTGAAACGCCCCGGTTATTCCATGGAGACGCCATACCCAGTCATCGAGGTGGAGGCGCCGCAATTTGCCGTCTCTTCCTCACTCATTCGCAAGCGGGTGCAAAACGGTCAGACGATCCGTTACCTCGTGCCGGAAGGCGTCAGACTTTATATTGAGGAGAAGGGGTTATATGGAGCGAGAACAGGCGTTGCTGATTGTGAAACGGCAGCTGACGGAGCAGCGTTACGAGCATACGCTTGGCGTTGTCGAAACGGCCGTTAAGCTTGCCAAGCGGTATGGCGCCGATGTCAAAAAAGCGGAGTTGGCCGCTATTTTCCATGACTATGCGAAATTCCGACCGGTCGACGAAATGAAACAGCTCATTTTGGCGCACAATATGCCCAACGACTTGTTGGCGTACAACAGTGAATTGTGGCATGCGCCCGTCGGCGCCTATTTAGTGCAAACGGAAGCCGGCATTGACGATCCGGATGTGCTCGATGCCATTCGCTATCATACGTCTGGAAGAGCCGGGATGACGTTGCTTGAGAAAACAATTTATTTGGCTGACTATATCGAACCGGGGCGGAAGTTTCCCGGCGTCGAGGAAGTAAGGCGCCTTGCCGAGGAAGATCTCAACCGCGCCCTGTTGCAAGCGGTGCAAAATACGATCACATTTTTGCTCGGGAAGCGCCAACTGATTTATCCGGACACGATTCATATGTACAATTCGCTTGTACGCGAGGTGAAGGGGGAAATGGAACGGTGACCGAACAAGAGGTATTGCAGCTTGTCGTCCGTGCGGCGGATGATAAAAAGGCGGAAAACATTGTCGTGCTCAACATGAAAGGTATTTCGCCCGTTGCCGATTATTTTGTCATTTGCCATGGCAACTCGGATAAACAAGTGCAGGCGATCGCCCACGAAATTCAAGACCAGGCTGAAGAGCACGGACTGCCGGTTAGGCGGATCGAAGGATTCCAGGAGGCGAAATGGGTGCTTGTAGACCTCGGCGATATCGTCGCCCACGTGTTTGCGAAAGATGAGCGCGACTATTACAATCTCGAGCGGCTTTGGGGAGACGCTCCGACAGAAGATGTTGCCGCTGTGCTGCAGCCATGACGTACGGCCGCTTTGCCGATTGGTATGACGCGCTGATGACGGAAGCGCCGTATGACGCGTGGCAATCATTTGCTGAGCGGACATTTGCCCAATACGCCAAACGGCCGGGACGGCGGGTCGTCGACATCGGCTGTGGGACGGGCGAGCTTGCCATCCGCCTCGCCAAGGCCGGATGGCAAGCAGCCGGCGTCGATCTCTCTGAGCATATGCTCGCCATTGCTCAGGCGAAAGCGGAGGCAGCCGGCGTCAACGTGCCGTTTTTCGAGCAAAACATGGCAGAGCTTGACGGGTTTTCCGACCTTGATGGCGCCTTCATTTTTTGCGATGCGCTCAACTATTTGACGGATGAAGAGGACGTGCAGCGGACGTTCGCCGCCGTCTCCCGCGCGCTTGGCCCCGGTGGGCTGCTGCTGTTTGACGTCCACTCGGTTTACAAAATGGACGTCTTGTTCCGCGATGCCGTCTTCGCCGACCAAGGGGATGACCTCAGCTACATTTGGACGTGCCATCCGCTTGACTGGCC
The DNA here is from genome assembly GCF_000445995.2 of Geobacillus genomosp. 3. GTDB lineage: Bacteria > Bacillota > Bacilli > Bacillales > Anoxybacillaceae > Geobacillus. The sequence goes on along the minus strand of NC_022080.4, from coordinate 2,433,985 downwards.
GCACAGCGTCGGGCACGAACTGACGTTTTTCGTCCGCCGCGGCGCCTTTTATGAGCGCCACGACGAATGGCACGAACAACGTACATTCGAGCGCACAGCTTATGAACAATGGCTTGATGACGCCGGTTTCGACGTTCTCGAAGTGACGGCCGACTTCACCGATGAACCCCCGGCCGAGACGTCTGAACGGTGGTTTTTTGTGGCGCGGAAGCGGTGAGAGGCGCATGGCGGGAAATCATATTATAATATTTTGGTTGAAACATATAATACGGGGAGAAGTTCTGTGTCGTGTTGCATCCGGATGAATAGTTGGATGAGGATTGAAATGAATGTAGCGTCAATCAAGCTTAATAAGAGAGCTTGTACCCTATTCAATAGCTGGGTGAGGATCGAAACGAACAAACAAAAACAGGCATACCTAAAAAGTTGAACAACGATGGAACCCGACGAAATATCCGTAAATATGAAAACCCCAGCCGTACAAGCTGGGGTCTATTTTTTGTCGAACGAAGCAGGACTTTCGCTGTTGCTTGTCGAATAAAAACCTATCAAGGAAACTGCTGCCTCACCTTCTTCACATCTTCTTTAAACTTCTCATGCGTTTTGGCCAGCACCGCTTCAAAAACGCCGTCGAGCCGCTGCTCGAGGACGGCGATGCCTTCTCCAGTAATCCCGCCTTTGACACATACTTTTTCCTGCAGCGTCGGGAGTGTGTACAAGTTTCGCTTCAGCAATTCCCCTAAGCCGATGATCATATCGGTCGCCAACATCGTCGCCTGTTCTTTCGTGATGGCCGTTTTGGCCGTCGCGGCGTCGATGAAGCGCTGCAGCAAATAGCTGAAAAACGCCGGGCCGCAGCTCGAAATGTCCGAAGCGACGCGGGTGATGGCTTCGTCAATGCATATCGGCGATGCGATGCGGCGGAGAAGGTCGTTGATCGTTTGCCGGCAGGAGGCCGAACATCGCGACCCAAACGTGACGAGGATGCTGCCGGACAGCGCCCGGTTCGTGATGCTCGGAATGGCGCGCACGACTTGGCAAGGGACAACAGCTTCAAGTTGTTCGACGGTGATCGGGCTTGTGATCGACACGAGGCAATGCTCGTCGGTCCAGTATGGCGCCAGCTGCTGCAACAACGGAACCATCTCGAGCGGTTTAACGCATAAAAAGATGATGGCAGCTTGTTTGACCGTTTCAGGTGCATCGCGGGCGACGGTGATGCCCGGATGAGTTTTTTGTATATCGAACGCTTTGGCCAGCGTACGGTTGGTGATGATCAGCTCTTCTTCTTTGACGGCGCCGGAGTCAAGGAACGCCTCGATCAAAATGGTGCCCATATTCCCCGTGCCGATAAAGCCAATGTTCACGTGCAGTTCCCCCCTCCCGGTTCATGTTCGCCGGTACTCTTTTTCGATATGTATGCCGCAAAGGCTGATTTTATGACTAGAAGCAGGAAAGGATGGGACGTATGTGGGACGCTGTCAAAATGCGATGGAAGATGGGAGCGCTTGTGCTGTTTGCCGTTGCGGCAGGGGCATGGCTGTTCAGCCGCTCCCCGGCCGAACAAGAGCCGCTGGTGCTGCCGCCGGCGGCGGAAGAAACGGATGCTGGGGAACCGGCGGTGAAAACATCCGCCCCGCCATCGACCGCGATTGTCGATATCAAAGGGGAGGTCGAGAAACCTGGGGTGTACGAGGTGGCGGCGGATGCCCGCGTCCGTGATGTCGTTGCTTTGGCTGGCGGTTTGACGGCAGAAGCTGATGATACCCGGGTGAACTTGGCGGCGAAAGTGCGCGATGAAATGATGATTTATGTGCCGAAAAAAGGCGAGGCCGCCCCGGCGCTGGAAGCGGCGGACGCCGCGTCGAAAACGGAGGGGGACAGCCCGCAAGTGGCCATTAATACGGCGACCGCCGAGGAGATCATGCAGCTGCCGGGCATCGGGCGGGCGAAAGCGGAAGCGATTGTCGCCTATCGGGAGGAACACGGACCGTTTCAGCGGGTGGAAGATTTGTTAAAGGTGACCGGAATTGGCGAAAAAACGTTGCAGAAATTGAAACCGTATTTGCTCGTGCCGTAGAGGGGGAGCTGGTATGCGGGTCAGGGACCCGCGGACGTTTTTTGGCGTTGACGGCGCCATGGACGGCGATTAGACTAAAATTATCAAAACGACCGGAGGGATATGACATGGAGCGGATGACATGGGATCAATATTTTATGGCGCAAAGCCATTTGCTTGCGCTGCGCAGCACGTGCACGCGGCTCGCGGTCGGGGCGACGATTGTGCGCGACAAACGGATCATTGCCGGCGGGTATAACGGTTCGATCGCCGGCGGCGCCCACTGCATTGACGAAGGGTGCTACGTCATTGATGGCCATTGCGTCCGGACGATTCACGCTGAAATGAACGCCATTTTGCAATGCGCCAAGTTTGGTGTCCCGACCGAAGGGGCCGAGATGTACGTCACTCATTTTCCGTGCCTGCACTGTTGCAAAGCAATCATTCAAAGCGGTATTCGCGCCGTCTATTACGCGCAAGATTACAAAAACCATCCGTACGCCCTCGAGCTGTTTGCCCAAGCCGGCGTCCGGCTCGTGCAAGTGCCGTTGAAGATGGATGTGTTTGCCCAACTTTCCGGCGGGGAAGAATCATGAGGGGACAAGCTATTTATGTCGCTGCGGCGGCGCTTTTGGCCATAGCGGCGGCCTCTTTGTCCAAGCCGGCATTTTTCCTCCTTTTTGGGTATCTCCTTCTTCTTTTCCTTCGCCGCCAGCACCTCTTGGTGCCCGCTTTGGCTGCCGCCTCCTTATTTTTCGTCTATTTTCTTTTCGTTGATCATCATAACAACACATCCCTTTCCGACGGCCGACATTCGCTTTTGGTTCGCTTTTCCGCCCCGCCGGCGATCGATGGCGACCGGCTGCAGGCGCCGGTCAAAGTCGGCCGGGAAAAGGTGCAGCTTCGTTACACCGTTCGGACGGCGGCGGAAAAAGAGGCGCTGCAAGCGCGCCTGGTGCCTGGGACGGTATGCCGCGTCACTGGAACACTCGAGCCCCCGATGCCGGCAAGCAATCCGTATGCGTTTGACTACCGACGCTATTTGCGCTTCCACCACATTCACTGGCTGTTTCTCCCCGAAGAGATTGACCTTTCGGATTGTGTGCGCGTACGCCCGACTGCCATCGAACGGCTTATGACGATTCGCGAGGCGGGCGTCCGCCATATTGAAGACCGTTTTCCGCCGGAGGCCGCTGGCGTGGCCGCCGCCCTGATTTACGGCGAGCGCCGCCAGTTGGATGATGAGGTGCTCAGCGGCTACCAAGAGCTTGGGCTCATCCATTTGCTGGCCATCTCCGGCGGCCATGTCACCTTGCTTGTCGGTGCGGTGTTTGCCGCAGCGATCCGTTTCGTGACACGCGAGGCGGTTGTCGTCGCTTTACTGGCCGCCCTGCCGGTTTACGCGGTGCTCGCCGGCGCCTCGCCATCGGTTTTGCGCGCTTGTGCGACAGGCATGATCGTGCTCGCGGTCCAATGGAAAAAAGGAGCGATCCATCCGCTCGACGCGTTAAGCTGGACCGCCCTTGCACTTTTGGTCTTCGATCCGTACATGGTGTGGGATGTCGGATTTCAACTGTCGTTTGTAGTGACGTTCGTCCTCCTCGTTCATTTTCCGGCGCTTGTTGCTGTTCGCTCGATAGTGGGACGGTTGCTGCAAACGGCACTCGTCGCTCAAACGGCCGCCCTGCCGGTTTTGCTTTACCATTTTTACGAAATCTCTGTTTGGAGCGTATTTCTCAATGTCGTGTTCGTTCCTTGGTATTCGTTTGTTGTGTTGCCACTCTCCTTTCTATCCACTGCTGTTCCGATTTTTCCGCTCGTTTGGCTGTTTGTTCAAACGGTTGGGCTTACGAATGCGGTCGTTCGTTTTTTCTCGGCCGACCATCCATTGATGCTTGTGCTCGGGCGCCCGGAGCCGTGGTGCTTGGCCGTTTATGCGGCAGCGGTCGCAGCGGCGTTTCTTTGTTGGGAGCGCGGTTGGATCATTCGCGGGTTGGCAACAGTCGCGGCGGCGATGGCGTTGCAGCTGGCCGCCCCATACGTGAACCCGAAGGGGGAGGTGACGGTGCTCGATGTCGGCCAAGGTGATTGCATTTACATTGAACTTCCTCATCGGAAAGCGGTCTATCTCATTGACACTGGGGGGACGCCGGAGTGGGGGCGTGAACCGTGGCGCGAGCGGGCTCGTCCGTTTGCCGTCGGCCGCGATGTCGTCGTCCCGTTTTTAAAAGCGCAAGGGGTGCGAACGATCGACAAACTCCTTTTGACGCACGATGACGCCGACCATATCGGGGCGGCTCCTGAGGTGATGAAGGCCATACGCGTCAACGAAATTGTCACCAGTCCGGGAGCACGGCCGGCCGTAAAGGCGGTAGCGCGCCCGTTTTCCGTGCCGGTCCACACCGCGGTGCGGGGGGAAGGATGGACAGAGGGAGGCGTGCGGTTCGTTGTGCTCCATCCGGAAAAAGGGAACGATGAGGACAACAACGGCTCGCTTGTGTTGCTTGCTCGCCTTGGCGGTTTCGTTTGGCTGTTTACCGGAGACATTGAAAAAGAAGCGGAGGAAGCGCTCATCCGCGCCTATCCGACGCTGCGCATCGATGTATTGAAAGTCGCGCACCATGGCAGTGAAACGTCGACAACTGCTCCGTTTTTGCGCACAGTGAAGCCGCGGGCTGCGCTTATTTCGGTCGGCCGTTTCAATCGTTATGGCCACCCGTCCCCGGAGGTGCTAGAACGGCTGAAGCAACAAGGCGTCATCAGTTGGCGGACGGATGAAAACGGAGCCATTCGGTATCTTTATGATGGCGGAAGCGGAACTTTTCAGGTGATGAAGCCATACAATGCAGTAGGCAAAAAAAGCGGAACCTTTCAGCAAATAAAACCATAGCATATTATACACAAAGAAAAAAGGATTGCTTATGTAAGCAACCCTTTACCGGCCGAAAAATTCGATCAGCGTCGCGATGATGAATATCGTCGCGAAAAAGCCGAACGACACGATAAACCCGACGGCGGAATCGACGGCGTCATTCCGTTGGCTTTGCACTTCCTTTTCAAATACGTTCATCGTTTTCCCCCTCCTCGTGCAATCATTTTTAGTATAGACGAAAACACCAAAAAAATCTACCGTCGCTTGTCCATTTTCCTTCCTTGACAACAGTTGACACAAATACTTTCAAACGGCCGGGAAAACATAAAAATAACCCGCTGGCAAATAAGGTCCTAGGACTTATTGGCCGGCGTTTATATAAAGGGGAACCGGTTTTCTCGACAGCCGGTTCCCTTGTAAAATGGCGGAAAACGGTGTATCTTTCTAGCAGGGAATCTTGCTAGAGAATGGAGAAGGGAACATGCTGGAACGGGTATGGGGAAATATTGAAAAACGGAGGTTTTCTCCCCTTTATTTATTATATGGCAGCGAGCCGTTTTTATTAGTGGAAACGTACGAACGGTTAGTGAAGGCGGCGCTTGGCGACGAAGAACGCGAATGGAATCTTGCCGTGTATGACTGCGAAGAAACACCGGTGCAAGCGGCGCTCGAGGAGGCGGAGACGGTGCCGTTTTTTGGGGAACGGCGCGTCATCCTCATTAAGCATCCGTATTTTTTTACGGCCGAAAAAGAGAAGGAGATCGAGCACGATTTGACGAAGGTGGAGGCATACTTAAAAGCGCCGGCGCCGTTTTCCATTGTCGTTTTTTTCGCGCCGTATGACAAGCTTGATGAGCGGAAAAAAATTACGAAGCTCGCCAAAGAGCACAGCGAAGTCGTGGTCGCCGCCCCGCTCGCCGAAGCGGAGTTGCGGGCCTGGGTGCGCCGCCGGTTCGAACACCAAGGGGTGTCGGTGAGTGACGAAGCCATTGAGCTGCTTTTGCGCCGGGCCGGAACGCAGCTGGCGGTCTTGGCGAATGAAATGGATAAGCTGGCCTTGTTTGCCGGGCCGGGTGGGACGGTGGAGGCGGCGGCGGTGGAGCAGCTTGTTGCCCGAACACCGGAGGAAAACGTCTTTGTCCTTGTCGAGCAAGTAGCGAAGCGCGACATTCCGGCGGCGCTGCAGACGTTTTACGACTTGCTTGAAAACAATGAGGAACCGATCAAAATTTTGGCATTGCTCGCCGGCCATTTCCGCCTGTTGGCGCAAGTGAAATGGCTCTCTGAAGCAGGTTATGGGCAGACGCAAATCGCCTCGGTGCTCAAAGTGCATCCGTTCCGCGTCAAGCTCGCCCTTGGCCAGGCGTCCCGTTTTTCTGATACGGAGCTGACGGAAGCAATCGATCAGTTAGCCGCCGCTGATTATGAAGTGAAAAGCGGAGCCATGGACCGCCGCCTGGCCGTCGAGCTGCTGCTCATGCGTTGGGGCGCCCGCCCGGCGGCAAAGCGCGGCAGCTGATCGTTGTACGGCCGCCCCTTGGCGTTTGGGCTTGTGCGCAAGCGGGCGGGCCCGCCTTTTCCGTTGGAATGCCCAGAAGATTCATGCAGTACAAAAAAACGACCTGGCGCCAGGTCGTTTTTTATTATGAAGCTTGGATGCTGTTTAATTTTTTCGCTAAACGCGATTTTTGCCGGCTGGCGGCATTTTTATGAATAAGGCCTTTGCTTGCGGCTTTGTCTAATTTTTTCGACGCGATAATGAACGCTTCTTGCGCTCTTTCCACGTCTTTCACTTCAACAAGCGCTTCAAATTTTTTGATCGCCGTGCGCATGGCCGATTTCATCGAGGCGTTGTGAGCCCGACGTTTTTCGCTCGTTTTCGCGCGTTTGATCGCCGATTTAATGTTAGCCACGTCCGTTCACCTCCATTACCGTTCCTATTTCTGCTGTGAACAACAGGAAGAACAAATGTTATTCTATCAAACGCGTTTTGATTATGCAAGAGTGTTCAAGCGAAAATCCTTTACAAAATATGAATGACACGGCCCCATTGCGGCGACAATAAAAGAAAACAGCATGAACGAGGAGGAACGAGATGGAACAGCCGCTTGATTTACGCATGTACTCGGTGCGTACCGACTTAGCGATCGAAGCCCATGAGATCGCGGTCGAGGAGCGTTTGCAGCAAAAAAAAGAAAGCGCCTCGCCGATTGAGGGAGTCATCATTCATGATCAGGAGATCGACGGCGTCAAACTGTCGCACGTGCATGTCACAGAGCAAGGGGCAGCGTCAATTGGCAAAAAGCCGGGCCATTATTTGACGATTGAGGCGCAAGGCATCCGCGAACAAAACACGGAATTGCAGCAAAAAGTGCAGCGCATTTTTTCGGAACAACTGAGCACCTTTTTACAACGGCTCCGCATTCCCGAGCAAGCGAGCTGCCTGATTGTCGGGCTTGGCAACCAAAACGTCACCCCTGATGCGCTCGGGCCGTTGACGGTCGAAAACGTGCTCGTCACCCGCCATTTGTTTCAATTGCAGCCGGAAAGTGTCGAGGAAGGATTCCGGCCGGTGAGCGCCCTTGCTCCCGGGGTGATGGGGACGACCGGCATCGAAACGAGCGATATTATTGATGGTGTCGTCCGGAAAACGAAGCCGGATTTTGTCATCGTTATTGATGCTCTGGCAGCCCGTTCAATTGAACGGGTCAACGCGACGATCCAAATTTCGGATACCGGCATTCACCCTGGTTCCGGGGTCGGCAACAAGCGGAAAGAGCTAAGCGATAAGACGCTTGGCATCCCGGTCATTTCAATTGGCGTTCCGACGGTCGTCGATGCCGTCTCGATCACAAGCGACACGATCGATTTCATTTTAAAACATTTCGGCCGTGAGATGCGCGAAGGACAGCGGCCGTCAAGCGCGTTGGCTCCGGCCGGTTGGGCGTTCGGCCGCAAAAAGAAGTTGACCGAACACGATATGCCGTCTCCGCAAGAACGATCGACATTCCTTGGCATGGTCGGCACGCTTGGCGATGACGAAAAGCGCCGCCTCATTTATGAAGTGCTCGCTCCGCTTGGCCATAACTTAATGGTGACACCGAAGGAAGTCGATTCGTTCATCGGCGATATGGCCAACTTGTTGGCCGGCGGCTTGAACGCGGCGCTGCATCAGCAAGTCGATCAAGGCAATACGGGCTCTTACACCCACTAGGCAAAAAACGGTTCTATCTTTTCCTGCTTGGCCATACGTTAAAGTGAGGAGACAAGCCGGGAAAGGGTGGAAAAGATGAAACGAGGGCGCTCCCCAAACGTCGTGATCACTGTTCCAAGAGCCAGTTTAAAAAAATTGCTGATGTTCATCGTTCTTGGATGTATGATGATGTTTATGCTCGTCGGAGCGCTTACGTCGCTGCGTCCGGAATACCGCCCGTCGTCATCGTCGCTTAACGATATGGCGGCCCATTTTCCGGAAGAAACGTTCATTCGCCTGTTCGGGCTTGAAAATCGTTATTTTACCCAGCTGCTGCCAAAAGAGCGGCAACAGACGAGTTATTCGTCGCTGTTATTCCGCTTGGCGACAAGCATCAATCCCGATGACCCGCGCAGCCTGCTCGGCAGCGAGCTGCCGGGCTTTGCCTTGTATGACAGCAAAATTTTGGTCGCCGGTGAAGGGACGGATTATACGAATATTCCGTACGAATCAGCGCCGCCGCTTGAAGTGATGCTCGCTGAGCGGCAGGCATCGGTTGAGGAGCTCGAACAAGCGGAGCAAAGCCAAGATGAAAAGCCGGTTCCGCCGCCCGCGCAGACGACGGGGGGAAGAGAGGTCGTCTACATTTACCATACGCATACGCGTGAGTCGTATTTGCCGGCCTTAAAAGGTGTGACCGACCCGGATTTAGCGTTCCACCGAAGCGTAAATGTGACAAAGGTTGGAGAAAAATTAATGGAAGAATTAGAGAAGCGGGGAATTGGCGCTCAAGTTAACAAAACCGATATTGAAGCGGAATTGTTGAAAAAGGGGATGAAATACGGCCAAGCGTACGACATGTCAAGACAAACGGTCGTCGCGGCGATGAAGCAAAATCGCGATCTGCAATACTTCATCGATATTCACCGCGATGCGCACCGACGGAAATATACGACGACGACGATCAATGGGGTTGACTACGCACGTGTGGCGTTTATTGTCGGCGGCGAGAACGCGGAATATGAGAAAAACTTGCAGCTGGCGACAGATCTCCATCATCTGCTGCAGAAAAAATACCCGGGGTTGAGCCGTGGGGTCATTAAGAAACAAGGAGCGGGAACGGATGGAAAATTTAATCAAGATTTATCCGGGAACGCGATTTTAGTTGAATTCGGTGGCGTCGACAATACGTTTGCTGAATTGTTCCGTTCGGCGACTGCTTTTGCCGATGTGTTCAGCGACTATTATTGGCAGGCGGAAAAAGTCGAAGCGCCGGCTCCGGCGGAGAAAAAGTAAAGGGGCGTCGTATATGGCAAGGTGGTTTATTCGGTTTAGTCTAGCGCTCTTTCTCCTTTTTTTCGGTGTGTTGTTGGGCATGCAGCAGGCGCACCACGGCATGGAGCGAATGCGGGGCTACGCTGACCCGTCGTTTCCGTCCGTCATTCAGATCGAGAAAAATGGAAACGGAGAGCTTGAGACGGCCGTGTTCGGACGGACGGTGACGGCAGGTGATTTGCAGAAAAAAAAGGAAACGATTGAGGAACTGAAAACGTTCAATCTCTTTTCTGAACTCGGCCGGCAGTTTGCGGATGCGGTGACGGCGTTCATGGAGACAGTGCTGTCGCTCGTCGGCCGCGCGTTTAGTTAGCCGGTTTCCGGACAAGTTCAAACGATGATTGCTCCGCCAGGCATGGCGGCTTTTTTGTTTTTACCTTGGTCATTGAATCTTCTTCGCACTGTTGCTATAATCAAAGCTAGTGTAGTTTTGCGAAGAAGCAGGAGTGAGAGACGATGAACCGGGAAGAACGGCTGAAACGGCAGGAACGGATTCGAAACTTTTCCATTATCGCCCACATTGACCACGGAAAATCGACGCTAGCGGACCGCATTTTAGAAAAAACGGGCGCGCTGTCGGAGCGCGAGCTGCGGGAGCAGACGCTCGACATGATGGATCTCGAGCGCGAACGCGGCATCACAATCAAATTGAATGCGGTTCAGTTGACATATAAAGCGAAAAACGGGGAAGCGTATATTTTTCATTTGATCGATACACCGGGTCACGTCGATTTTACGTATGAAGTGTCCCGCAGCCTGGCCGCTTGCGAAGGAGCGATCTTGGTCGTCGATGCGGCACAAGGCATTGAGGCGCAGACACTCGCCAACGTGTATTTGGCAATTGATAACAATTTGGAAATTTTGCCGGTCATTAATAAAATCGATTTGCCAAGCGCCGAGCCGGAGCGCGTTCGTCAGGAAATCGAGGACGTCATCGGTCTTGACGCCTCCGAAGCAGTGCTCGCCTCAGCGAAAGTGGGCATTGGCATTGAAGAAATTTTGGAACAAATCGTGGAAAAAATTCCGGCCCCGTCAGGCGATCCGGATGCGCCGCTGAAAGCGCTCATTTTCGATTCGCTCTATGATCCATACCGCGGCGTTGTCGCCTACATTCGCATCGTCGACGGAACGGTGAAGCCAGGGCAACGCATTAAAATGATGTCGACCGGCAAAGAATTTGAAGTGACCGAAGTCGGCGTGTTTACGCCCAAACAAAAAATGGTTGACGAACTGACGGTTGGCGATGTCGGCTATTTGACCGCTTCCATTAAAAATGTAACAGATACGCGCGTCGGTGATACGATTACCGATGCCGAACGGCCGGCCGCTGAGCCGCTCCCCGGCTACCGAAAGCTCAACCCGATGGTGTTTTGCGGCCTGTACCCGATCGATACGGCGCGCTACAACGATTTGCGCGAAGCGCTTGAGAAACTGCAGCTCAATGACGCGGCACTCCATTTTGAGCCGGAAACGTCACAGGCGCTTGGATTCGGTTTCCGCTGCGGATTTCTCGGCTTGCTCCATATGGAAATTGTTCAGGAGCGGATCGAGCGCGAGTTCCATATCGATTTAATTACAACGGCACCGAGCGTCGTCTACAAGGTGTATTTAACCGATGGGACGGAAATCGCCGTCGACAACCCGACGAATATGCCGGATCCGCAAAAAATTGACCGCATCGAAGAGCCGTATGTAAAGGCAACGATTATGGTGCCAAACGACTACGTCGGCCCGGTCATGGAGCTCTGCCAAGGAAAGCGCGGCACGTTCGTCGATATGCAGTATTTAGATGAAAAGCGGGTCATGCTCATTTACGACATCCCGCTCTCCGAGATTGTGTACGACTTTTTTGACGCTTTAAAGTCGAACACGAAAGGATACGCGTCATTTGACTATGAATTGATCGGCTACCGCCCATCGAATCTTGTCAAAATGGATATTTTGTTGAATGGGGAAAAAATCGACGCTTTATCGTTTATCGTCCATCGTGATGCGGCGTATGAGCGCGGCAAAGTGATTGTTGAAAAGTTGAAAGATTTAATCCCGCGCCAACAGTTTGAAGTGCCGGTGCAGGCGGCGATCGGCAACAAAATCATCGCTCGTTCGACGATCAAAGCGCTGCGCAAAAACGTGCTTGCCAAATGTTACGGCGGCGACGTGTCGCGGAAGCGGAAGCTGCTTGAGAAACAAAAAGAAGGAAAGAAACGAATGAAACAAATCGGCTCGGTCGAAGTGCCCCAAGAAGCGTTTATGGCTGTCTTGAAAATCGATGACCAGAAAAAATAACGAGCAAGGCTGTCTCCTTCGGGGATGGCCTTGTTTGTTTATCGCTATGCGACGCCGGCGGAAGGATGAGAGATGCCACGAGCCGTTATGCCGGCAATCCGGCTGCAGCCGAAAGGAGGATGACTATGGCAACATCAGCATATTTTCACATTCCGTTTTGCGCCCATATTTGTCATTATTGCGACTTTAACAAAGTGTTCGCCGCCGGCCAGCCGGTTGACGGTTATTTGCGGGCGATGGATCAAGAAATGGCGTGGACGGCGGCCGAGTTCGGCAGCCATCTCGAGACGCTGTTTATCGGCGGCGGCACGCCGACGGTGTTGGAGCCGGCGCAGCTCGGCCGCTTGCTTGAGAGCATCCACCGCCATTTTCAGTTTGACGCGCAAATGGCGGAGTTTACGGTCGAAGCGAACCCGGATGGGCTGACTAAAGAAAAACTTTCCATTCTCCGCGCGGCTGGGGTAAACCGGTTAAGCATCGGGGTGCAGACGTTCGATGATCAGCTTCTTCAAGCGATCGGTCGCACACACCGACGCGGCGATGCCGAGCGGGCGGTGGCCATGGCAAGGGAAGCCGGGTTTGAAAATATCAGCCTCGATCTCATGTACGGGCTTCCCGGGCAGACGTTTGAACAGTTTCTTGCCGATTTGGAAACGGCATTTTCGCTTCATGTGCCGCATCTTTCTGCCTATTCGCTCATTCTTGAGCCGAAAACGATCTTTTACAATGAGTGGCGAAAAGGCCGCCTTTACCTTCCGGGGGAGGAGGCAGAAGCGGCGATGTATGAAGCGGCAATGGAACGAACGACAGCCCGCGGTTATCGGCAATACGAAATTAGCAACTACGCGTTCCAAGGATTTGAAAGCCGGCACAATTTCGTGTACTGGAACAATGAAGAGTATTACGGCATCGGTGCCGGGGCACACAGCTACGTTGATGGAGTGCGGCGCGCCAATATCGGTCCGGTCCGCCATTACATCGAGAAGGTGGAACGCGGCGAATGGCCGCACCGCGACGTACACCGCTTGACCGTCCGCGAACAGATGGAGGAGGAAATGTTTTTAGGATTGCGCAAGACGGAAGGAGTGTCCAAGGCCTGCTTCCAGCAAAAGTTTGGCTGTGAGATGAACGACGTGTTTGGCGAGGCGATCCGTCGTGAAATCGAAAACGGACGCCTTGAGGAGACGGCGACCCACGTCCGCTTGACAAAGCGCGGCAAGCTGCTCGGCAATGAAGTGTTCGCCGCCTTTCTCGGCGAAATGTAAACATTGACATTTGCCGAGCGATTTGCTACCCTAATAGTAGAATTAGCACTCGAAATGTTTGAGTGCTAACAGAGGTGAGAAACGTGTTAACGGACCGTCAACTGCTGATTTTGCAGGTGATTATCGACGACTTCATTCGTTCCGGGCAGCCTGTCGGTTCGCGGACGTTATCAAAAAAGCATCAAATCGCGTTCAGCTCGGCGACCATTCGCAATGAAATGGCGGATTTGGAAGAGCTGGGCTATATCGAAAAAACGCACATTTCCTCGGGACGCGTGCCGTCGGAGAAAGGATACCGCTATTATGTTGACCATTTGTTGCCTCCGCAGCGGTTGACAAGGGCAGATATTCAAAAAATCCGCTCTGTGTTCGCCGAGCGCATATATGAGTTAGAGAAGCTGGTGCAAAAATCGGCACAAATTTTATCTGACTTGACCAATTATACGTCGATCGCCCTCGGTCCGGCGTTTAAAGAAAACAAGTTGAAACGGATGCAAATCATTCCGCTCAACGAACAGACGGCTGTTGCCATCGTTGTGACCGATACAGGCCACGTCGAAAACCGGGTGGTGACGATTCCGGCTGCGGTTAACGCCAGCGATCTCGAAAAAATGGTCAACATTTTAAACGAACGGTTGAACGGTGTTCCCCTTATTGACTTGAAGGAAAAAATCGACAGGGAAGTGGCCGATGTGCTGAGCCGGCATATTAGAAATTATGACAGCATGCTCAATACGCTGATCGATACGATCGGTGCCCCCGAAGAGGAAAAAATGTTTTTCGCCGGCAAGGCGAACATGCTCAATCAGCCGGAATTCAGCGACATCCAAAAAGTGCGCCCGCTTCTGAACATCATCGAGCAGGAAAAGGATATTTACCGCCTGCTGCGAAAGCAGAGTCGAAAAGGGGTGCAAGTGTCAATCGGGCGGGAAAATGAACTGAGCGGCATGGAAAACTGCAGCCTGATTACGGCCACATATTCAGTCGGCGATGCGCCGCTTGGGACGATTGCGATTCTCGGCCCGACGCGCATGGAATATTCGCGCGTGATCACCGTCTTAAACCGCGTTGCCTCCGATTTGTCGGCGGCGTTGGCAAAATGGTATCAAAATCAGTAAGAATGGCCATATTGGTTAACGGATGGATGCACAGTCCATCCTTTCCTTGTGGCCATTGGTACATAAATGATGAGCCCTGTTGGGGAGGTGAAAGCAATGGAGCAAGGAGAAAAACAAATGACTGAACAAGCTACATACAACGAACCTGAAATGGAGCAGCCGGTTTCGTCGGAAGAGGCGGTTCTACAGCCGGAAGGCGAAGCGGATGCTGCCGGGTCGGTTGGCGGGGAGCCAGAGCCGGTCTCTGGGGCAACCGGATCTGCTGAGGAGGTGCAAGCCGAGGCGGGGGAGCTCGCGGCCGCCAAAGCGCAAGTGGCGGAGCTCGAAGCCAAGTTGGCTGAGATGGAAAACCGCTATCTCCGCCTGTATGCTGATTTTGAAAATTTCCGCCGCCGGACACGCCAAGAGATGGAAGCGGCTGAAAAATACCGCGCCCAAAGTTTGGCGAGCGATTTGCTTCCGGTGCTTGACAACTTTGAGCGCGCCTTGAAAATAGAGACGGAAAATGAACAAGCCAAATCGATTTTGCAAGGGATGGAAATGGTGTACCGTTCGCTCCTTGACGCGTTGAAAAAAGAAGGCGTCGAGGCGATTGAAGCGGTCGGGAAGCCGTTTGACCCCCATTTGCATCAAGCGGTCATGCAGACGGATGAAGGCGGCTACGAGCCGAATACAGTGGTCGAGGAATTCCAAAAGGGCTATAAGTTAAAGGATCGCATTCTCCGTCCTGCGATGGTCAAGGTAAGCCAATAACGGAAATGGAGGGTGATGAGCGATGAGCAAAATTATCGGCATTGACTTAGGGACGACAAACTCTTGCGTCGCCGTGTTAGAAGGCGGCGAAGCCAAAGTCATTCCAAACCCGGAAGGAAACCGCACAACCCCATCGGTTGTAGCGTTTAAAAACGGTGAGCGTTTAGTCGGTGAGGTCGCCAAACGGCAGGCGATCACGAATCCGAACACGATTATCTCGATTAAGCGCCACATGGGGACGGATTACAAAGTTGACATCGAAGGGAAGCAATATACGCCGCAGGAAATTTCGGCGATCATTTTGCAATACTTGAAGTCGTACGCCGAAGATTATTTGGGAGAGCCGGTGACACGCGCCGTCATCACCGTCCCGGCGTACTTTAACGATGCCCAGCGCCAGGCGACGAAAGATGCCGGACGCATCGCCGGGCTTGAAGTTGAGCGCATCATCAACGAGCCGACGGCGGCCGCTCTCGCTTACGGTCTTGACAAAGAGGAGGATCAAACGATTCTCGTCTATGACTTGGGCGGTGGGACGTTTGACGTTTCCATTTTGGAGCTTGGCGACGGCGTCTTTGAAGTGAAAGCGACTGCCGGGGATAACCATTTGGGCGGCGATGACTTCGACCAAGTGATCATCGATTATTTGGTCAGCCAGTTCAAACAAGAGCATGGCATCGACTTATCGAAAGATAAAATGGCGCTTCAGCGCTTGAAAGATGCAGCTGAAAAGGCGAAAAAAGAACTGTCGGGCGTCACGCAGACGCAAATTTCGCTGCCGTTCATCAGCGCGAACGAAAACGGCCCGCTCCATTTGGAGACAACGCTCACCAGGGCGAAATTTGAAGAGCTGTCCGCCCACCTCGTCGAACGGACGATGGGGCCGGTTCGCCAAGCGCTGCAAGATGCTGGCATGACGCCGGCTGATATTGACAAAGTGATTTTAGTCGGCGGTTCGACGCGCATTCCGGCTGTCCAAGAGGCGATTAAGCGCGAGCTTGGGAAAGAGCCGCACAAAGGCGTCAACCCGGATGAAGTCGTCGCCATCGGTGCGGCGATTCAAGGCGGGGTCATTGCCGGTGAAGTGAAAGATGTTGTCTTGCTTGATGTTACCCCGCTGTCGCTTGGCATTGAGACGATGGGCGGCGTGTTCACGAAATTAATCGAACGGAATACGACCATTCCGACGAGCAAATCGCAAGTGTTCACCACGGCCGCCGACAACCAAACGACAGTAGACATCCATGTGCTGCAAGGGGAGCGCCCGATGGCGGCGGACAACAAAACGCTCGGCCGCTTCCAGCTGACCGGCATCCCGCCGGCGCCGCGCGGCGTGCCGCAAATTGAAGTGACGTTTGACATTGACGCCAACGGCATCGTCCATGTGCGCGCCAAAGACTTGGGCACGAACAAAGAGCAATCGATTACGATTAAATCGTCGTCTGGCCTGTCGGAAGAAGAAATTCAGCGCATGGTCAAAGAGGCGGAGGAAAACGCCGAAGCCGACCGGAAGCGGAAGGAAGCGGCCGAGCTGCGCAATGAAGCCGACCAGCTCATCTTTACAACTGAAAAAACGGTGAAAGAGCTTGAAGGGAAAGTGAGCGCTGATGAAATCAAAAAAGCGCAAGATGCGAAAGATGCGTTGAAAGCGGCGCTCGAGAAAAACGACCTTGATGATATCCGCAAGAAAAAAGACGCGCTGCAAGAGGCGGTGCAGCAACTGTCGATCAAGCTGTATGAGCAAGCGGCGAAACAGGCGCAAGAGGCCGGGGCACAAGCTGGCGCCGCCAACCGGGACAATGTCGTTGATGCCGAATTTGAAGAAGTGAAGGACGACAAATAATGGTGCAAACAGTCAAAGTCAGGCCTGCCTTGGCTTTGACTTTTTTTCTAGCATTCCCATGTTGCCATAAAGTCAAGGGGAATGATAAAATAACCTTTATGTGAGTGAATCGGGAGTGGATGATCAACGATGGCGAAGCGCGATTACTACGAAGTTCTCGGCGTCAGTAAAACCGCGACGAAAGACGAGATTAAAAAAGCGTATCGAAAGCTTTCGAAGCAGTATCATCCAGACATTAATAAAGCGCCGGACGCCGCGGAGAAGTTTAAAGAGATTAAAGAAGCGTATGAAGTGTTAAGCGATGATGAAAAGCGGGCCCGCTACGACCGGTTCGGCCATACCGACCCGAACGAGGCGTTCGGGGGCGGCTTCCAAGGCGGCGGGTTTGATTTTGGCGGTTTCGGCGGTTTTGGCGGCTTTGAAGATATTTTTGAGACGTTTTTTGGCGGCGGTTCACGCCGGCGGGCGAGCGGGCCGCGCAAAGGGGCCGACGTGGAATATATGATGACGCTCACGTTTGAGGAAGCAGCGTTCGGGAAAGAAACGGAAATTGAAGTGCCGCATGAAGAGCTGTGTGACACATGCCACGGCAACGGCACCAAACCGGGAACAAGCCCGCAATCGTGTCCGCATTGCGGCGGCAGCGGACAAGTGACAAGTGAACAGGCGACGCCGTTTGGCCGCATCGTCAACCGCCGAACGTGCCCGGTTTGCGGCGGCACGGGGCGCTATATTCCAGAAAAATGTTCGACGTGCGGCGGCACGGGGCGCGTCAAACAGCGAAAAAAAATTCATGTCAAAATTCCGGCTGGCGTCGACGACGGCCAGCAGCTGCGCGTTGCCGGCAAAGGGGAGCCGGGGGTCAACGGCGGGCCGCCGGGGGATTTATACATCGTTTTTCGCGTTGAACCACATGAGTTTTTCAAACGTGATGGCGATGATATTTATTGTGAAGTGCCGCTTTCGTTTGCCCAAGCGGCGCTCGGCGATGAAATTGAGGTGCCGACGCTCCACGGTGATGTAAAGCTGAAAATTCCGGCCGGTACGCAAACGGGCACGCGCTTCCGCTTAAAAGGAAAAGGAGTGCCGAACGTGCACGGCTACGGTCAAGGCGACCAACACGTCGTCGTCCGCGTCGTCACGCCGACGAAGCTGACAGAGAAACAAAAGCAGCTGCTGCGCGAGTTCGATCGGCTCGGCGGAGAAACAATGCATGACGGGCCGCACGGCCGGTTTTTTGAGAAAGTAAAAAAGGCGTTTAAAGGAGAAGCGTGAGCGCGATGAAATGGTCAGAAATCAGCATCCATACGACGCATGAGGCGGTCGAGGCGATTTCAAACATTTTGCATGAAGCGGGTGCCGGCGGCGTTGTCATCGAAGATCCGTACGATCTCGTGAAAGACCGCGACGACTGGTATGGCGAAATCGTCGAGCTCAATCCGGACGATTATCCGGAAGAAGGGGTCATCATTAAAGCGTATTTGCCGGTCAATAGTTTTCTTGGCGAAACGGTGGAACAAATTAAGCAGGCGATTAACAATTTATGGCTATATGATATTGACCTTGGCAAAAATAACATTACGTTGAGCGAAGTGAATGAGGAAGAATGGGCGACGGCGTGGAAAAAACATTACCATCCGGTGAAAGTATCGGAAAAGTTTACAATCGTGCCGACATGGGAAACATATGAGCCGGCTTCCGGCGATGAGCTGATCATCGAAATGGATCCAGGCATGGCGTTTGGCACCGGCACCCACCCGACGACAGTCATGTGCCTGCAGGCGCTCGAAAAATATGTGCGCCCCGGCGATGACGTCATTGACGTCGGCACCGGATCCGGCATTTTGAGCATTGCCGCCGCCATGCTTGGCGCCGGATCAGTGCGGGCGCTCGACTTAGATCCGGTGGCAGTCGACAGCGCGCGGCTGAACGTCAAGCTCAATAAAGTGCAGTCTATCGTCACGGTGGCGCAAAACAATTTGCTTGACCATATTGACGAGCCGGCTGATGTCATCGTCGCCAACATTTTGGCGGAAATCATTTTGCGCTTCGCTTCCGACGCCTTCCGGCTGTTGAAGCCGGGCGGCCGCTTTATCACGTCCGGCATCATCCAGGCGAAAAAACAGGATGTCAAAGACGGGCTGCTTGCCGCCGGGTTTGTCATCGAAGAAGTTGTTGCGATGGAAGACTGGGTGGCGTTTGTCGCCATCAAACCGTAAGCAAAGAAGGGATGTTTGGTGCAGCGCTATTTCGTTTCCGATCGGGAGCGTCAAGGCGAAAACGTCGTCATCAGCGGCGATGACGCCCATCATATCGTCCGCGTCATGCGCATGAAGCCGGAAGACGCCATCGCCTGCGTTTTTCCGAACGGGCGCACGGCGGTGTGCACGATTGAACAAATTGCCAATGAGCATGTGCGCGCCCGTATTGTACAATGGAAAGAAGAGGAGCGCGAACTGCCGGTGCGCATTTATATCGCCCAAGGGTTGCCAAAAGGCGAAAAATGGGAGCTTGTCATCCAGAAAGGAACCGAGCTCGGAGCCGCCGGCTTTCTTCCGTTTATGGCCGCCCGCTCGATTGTTAAATGGGATGCCAAAAAAGCGGAGAAAAAAGTGGAACGTTGGGGGAAAATTGCGAAAGAGGCGGCCGAACAGGCGGAACGCACGTTGCTGCCAAAAGTGTGGGCGCCGCTTTCACTCAAGGAATTGATCGCTTTCGGGGAAACGGTTGATAACCGGCTGTTTGCCTATGAAGAGGAGGGGCGCGGAGGGCGGCACGCCTCGCTTCCGGCGCTTCTGGCCGGCCTTAAGCCGGGCGGCTCGCTGCTGGCCGTTTTTGGGCCGGAAGGCGGGTTCAGTCCGGAGGAGGCCGAGCGTCTTCAACAAAGCGGTTTTTCTCCGTGCAGCCTTGGCCCGCGCATTTTGCGGACGGAAACGGCGCCGCTGTACTTGCTTTCAGCTGTTTCGTACGAATGGGAGCTGCGTCGGAAAGAACGGGAGTGAAGCCGTTTGGTTATATCAAAATCAAGCCATTCGCTGACAGTCAGCGATGGTGCGGAGTGAGGTGAAGAACATGCCAACAGTGGCTTTCCATACATTGGGCTGCAAAGTCAATCATTATGAAACAGAAGCGATTTGGCAGCTGTTTAAAAAGGCTGGTTATGAACGGAAAGAGTTTGAAAGTCGTGCCGACGTGTATGTGATCAACACATGCACAGTGACCAATACGGGCGACAAAAAAAGCCGCCAAGTCATCCGCCGCGCGGTGCGCCGCAATCCGGACGCCGTCGTCTGCGTGACCGGCTGTTATGCGCAAACATCGCCGGCCGAGGTGATGGCGATTCCCGGCGTCGATATTGTGATCGGCACGCAAGACCGTCATAAAATTTTAGAATATGTCGGGCAATTTCAGCGTGAACGCCAGCCGATCAATGCGGTCCACAACATTATGAAAACGCGCGTGTTCGAAGAGATGGACGTGCCGGCGTTCACCGATCGGACGCGGGCGTCGCTGAAAATTCAAGAAGGGTGCAACAACTTTTGCACGTTTTGCATCATCCCATGGGCGCGCGGCTTAATGCGTTCGCGCGATCCGCAAGAAATCATCCGCCAGGCGCGCCAGCTCGTCGCCGCCGGCTATAAGGAAATCGTGTTGACCGGCATTCATACGGGCGGCTATGGCACCGATCTAAAAGACTACAACTTTGCCGCGCTGCTTAGCGATTTGGACGAGCAAGTGCCGGGACTGAAACGGATCCGCATCTCGTCGATTGAGGCAAGCCAAATTACTGATGAAGTGATCGATGTGTTGAAGCGTTCGGACAAAATCGTCCGCCATTTGCACATTCCGCTTCAATCCGGGTCCAACACCGTGCTCAAGCGGATGCGCCGCAAATATACGGTGGAATTTTTTGCTGAGCGGCTCGCCCGGTTGCGCGAAGTGTTTCCGGAACTCGCCGTAACGTCTGATGTCATTGTCGGCTTCCCGGGCGAAACGGAAGAGGAATTTATGGAGACGTACAACTTTATCCGCGAACAGCGGTTCTCTGAACTGCACGTTTTCCCATATTCGAAGCGGACCGGCACACCGGCGGCCCGCATGCCGGACCAAATCGATGAGGAGACGAAACATGACCGCGTCCGCCGTTTGATCGCCCTATCCGATCAGCTGGCAAAAGAATACGCTTCCCGGTTTGAAGGGCAAGTGCTCGAAGTCATTCCGGAAGAGCACGACAAGGAAGAGCCGGGGATGTATATCGGCTATACGGACAACTATTTGAAAGTGCGCTTCCCGGCAACCGAAAAGATGATCGGCGAACTGGTGAAAGTGAAAATCACGAAAGCGGGCTATCCGTATAATGAAGGCGAGTTTGTCCGCATTGTGCCGGAGGAGGCCATGCGCTCGCTAAAAGTCAGCTCATAACCATCCACATCATCGGGTAGGACGAAGTGCAACGCCTCATAAAACCCAGCCGTTAGGCTGGGTTTTTCGCTTTTTGGCATGGAGCTGCCTCGGGCTAAAAAGCTTACGGAAACGGGAGAGAATATAGATGACGGCTAGTTTTTGTCGCAG
Organism: Geobacillus genomosp. 3; assembly: GCF_000445995.2. Classification (GTDB taxonomy): domain Bacteria; phylum Bacillota; class Bacilli; order Bacillales; family Anoxybacillaceae; genus Geobacillus. The sequence continues at coordinate 2,412,689 of NC_022080.4, read as the reverse complement.
GGACATGGTATGATGGTAGACGTCAGACCTTTCAATTTTTGCAGCAACGGAAGAAAGGAGCGGTTTTCCATGACGGCGGATATCGCCAAAATGATCGACCATACGCTGCTGAAACCAGAAGCGACGGAAGAACAGATTATTCAATTATGCCAAGAAGCAAAGCAATATGGCTTCGCTTCCGTGTGCGTCAACCCGGCGTGGGTGAAAACGGCGGCACAAGAGCTTTCCGGCACCGATGTCCGCGTTTGCACGGTCATCGGCTTCCCGCTTGGGGCGACAACGCCGGAAACGAAAGCGTTTGAAACGAACAACGCCATCGAAAACGGCGCGCGTGAAGTCGATATGGTGATCAATATCGGCGCGTTAAAAAGCGGCGCTGACGAGCTTGTTGAGCGCGACATTCGCGCGGTCGTCGAGGCGGCGGACGGGAAGGCGCTTGTGAAAGTGATTATCGAAACGGCCTTGTTGACCGACGATGAAAAAGTGCGCGCTTGCCAATTGGCAGTGAAAGCGGGCGCTGACTATGTGAAAACATCGACTGGATTCTCGGGCGGCGGAGCGACAGTCGAGGACGTGGTGCTCATGCGCCGGACAGTCGGCGACAAAGTAGGCGTCAAAGCCTCCGGCGGCGTCCGCGATCGGAAAACAGCGGAAACGATGATGGAAGCCGGGGCGACGCGCATCGGGACGAGCTCCGGGGTGGCGATCGTCAGCGGCCGAACTGGCGGCAATGGCTATTAAGTCCGTCTGCGGGTGTGCAAAAACAACATAGCTGTTTCAATGGCGCTGACAAACGGCAAGGCGGCGACAGAACAAATGACGTTAAACAGGACGCTTACATGGGCGAGCTGCACGTCGGGCGCGGAACTGAGCATGGCCGCGAAACGGGCGAGCGGCTCGGTCCAAAAAAGAAATACGGCCACGCCGGTGACGTTCAGCCATAAATGGGTGTAGGCCGTTAACTGCGCTTCTTTGCTTGAACCGATCGAGGCGAGCAGCCCGGTAATGCACGTGCCGATGTTGGCGCCAAGCAATATCGCGATGGCGGCTGGAAGCGTCAACAACTGTTCGGTTAAAAAGCCCATGGCGATGCCGATTGTCGCTGCGCTTGAATGAACGAGGGCGGTCAAGACGATGCCAACAAGGAGGCCGACCGTCGTTGAACGGTTTGTCTGCTGCAGCCAATCATCAACGAGCGGATAGGCGGCCAGCGGTTTAGCGAGGCTGCTGAAGCCGTCCATGGCGAACAGCAAGGCGGCAAGGCCGACGGCAATCATCCCGATGCTGTAAATGAGGCGGTGACGCCCGATCAAGACGAGCAGCGCGCCGCCGAGAAGAAGCGAAATGGCGCCATCGCCGATATCGAGGGTCATGAGCTCGGTCGTGACCGTTGAACCGATATTGCTGCCTAAAATGATGCCGATCGACTGCCGGAACGATAAATAGCCGGTGGCGACGAGACCGACGGTCATCACCATCACCGCCGAGCTGCTTTGCACAAGCGCGGTCGTCGCCAAGCCGGCGAGAAACGCTTGCCATGGTGTGGCGGTAAAGCGCATGAGCCATCGCTTCAGCCGATGGCCGGACAAAGTGTAAAACCCGGCTTTCATCATGAACATGCCGATCAAAAAAATGGCGGTGTAAATGGCAAACAGCATCAAAAGCGGCCCCACGGACGATCTCCCCTTTCATCTTATATGTATGGGCCTTGTCCGCGGGCGATGACCGTTTTTTGAAGGAGAGCGGGACAGGACGGGGCGGCCAAGCTTTTTTTATTGACCTTTTCCATCGGCATGTATTATAATTGACAAGTACAATATGCAATGGTTGTTGTTCGGAGGGAGGGAAGCAGGATGTCCAAAACGATCGTTCGCAAAAATGAGTCGATCGACGACGCTCTTCGTCGCTTTAAACGTGCCGTTTCGAAAACCGGTACTTTGCAAGAAGTGAGAAAGCGCGAATTTTATGAAAAGCCAAGCGTCAGACGGAAGAAAAAATCTGAAGCGGCTAGAAAGCGCAAGCACTAAGAGCACGGATCAAAGAGGGTGTATAATCGGTGAGTCTTCTCGATCGTTTGAATGACGATATGAAGCAGGCGATGAAAAACAAGGAGAAAGAAAAGCTGTCCGTTCTGCGCATGTTGAAAGCGGCGCTGCAAAACGAAGCGATCAAGCTCGGCAAAAGCCCGCTGTCAGAAGACGAAGAGCTGACGGTTCTTTCTCGTGAACTGAAGCAGCGTAAAGACTCCCTCCAAGAATTTGAAAACGCTGGCCGTTCAGATCTTGTCGAAAAAGCGAAAACTGAAATTGAAATCGTTCAATCGTATATGCCAAAGCCGCTGTCAGAGGATGAGCTGCGCGAACTGATCCAACAGACGATCAAGGAAGTCGGCGCTTCTTCGAAGGCGGATATGGGAAAAGTCATGAGTGCGATCATGCCGAAAGTGAAAGGAAAAGCGGACGGTTCGCTCGTCAATAAATTAGTCCAACAACAGCTTTCATAAAACACGATGGGCCTTGCCGGCAGGCGGGCCTGCTGTTTTTGAAAAGCGGTGCTAGAACCCCCTTTTGTCTCATACATATGAGATGAAAGGGGGTTCTTTTTAATGGTGAAAAAGTGGCGCCAGCAGATGAAGCGGTGGATGGCGGAAAAGCTCGAGCTTCCCGCTGACATCATGATGGACCTGCCCCGCATTACGATGGTGGGGCAAATCCATATTTACATCGAAAACCACCGCGGGCTGCTTGCGTTCAGCGATAAAGAGCTCCGCCTTTTGCTGCGGAACGGTCAGCTGCTTGTCCGCGGCGAACAATTTGTTATTAAAACGATTTTGCCGGAAGAAATTTTGTTGGAGGGAAAAATCAGCCAAGTCGTTTATATAGAGGAGGAAAAAAGATGAAAAACGAATGGGTCGACACGCTCGCCGGCAGCGTGCGGGTCAAGGCGGAAGGCAAAGGGACGGAACGGTTGATCAACGCCTGTGTGCGCAACGGCATCGCTGTATGGAACGTGAAAAAGCATAGCGGGGATACCGTGACGTTTTTCATTAAGCTCAGCGATGTGAAACGGCTGCGCCATATCGCCCGGCAAAGCGAATGCAAGCTTTCGTTTGTCGGGAGAACCGGACTGCCGTTTTTTTGGCGTCGTGCGTGGCGAAACAGCGGCTTTTGGCTCGGCTTGCTCGCTTTTATGGCCATCATGTTTTTGCTGTCCAACATCGTTTGGAACATTGACATCGAAGGCGCGACCCCAGAGACAGAACATCAAATTTCCCGCGAACTGAAACGAATGGGAGTCGAACGCGGCGCGTTCCAATTTTTGCTTGATGATCCAGAAACAATGCAAAAAAAGCTAACGGAACGCATCCACGACATCACGTGGATCGGTGTTCAATGGGAGGGAACATCGCTTCACTTCCGCGTTGTCGAAAAAGAGATTCCGGAACCGAAACAGCCGGCGCCCCCACGCCATTTAGTCGCGAAAAAAGAGGCGGTGGTGGCTGATTTATTCGTTGAGGAAGGACAACCGCTCGTTTCCGTCAACGATTACGTACAAAAGGGTCAATTGCTCGTTTCCGGCATTATCGGAGCCGAAGGGCGGACGAAATTTGTGCCGGCCACCGGGAAAGTATTTGGCGAAACATGGTACAAGTCTACCGTTGTCCTGCCGCTTGAGACGACGTTTCATGTGTTGACCGGCGAGTTCACCGAGCATCATTATATCGGTTTTGGCCGCTTTTCCCTTCCGGTTTGGGGATGGAAGAAGCCGCCGTTTGCCCACACGATCATCAAGAAGGAAAAACGACCGTTCCGCTTTTGGAAATGGGACTTGCCGTTTTACTACGAGCGCGTCACCATCCGCGAGGCGGAAGTGGTGAAGCGGAGCTATACATGGGAGGAAGCGTTCGCAGAAGCGAAAAAAATCGCCCGCCGCGAATTGCGGGCCAAGCTGCCGGAGGAGGCGGCCATTCGCGGCGAAAAAGTTTTGCATCAGAGGAAAGAGAGTGGTAAAGTAAGGGTAGAATTGCATTACGAAGTCATCGAAAATATTGCCGTACCACAACCAATCGTTCAAGGAGATTGAGAATGTCGGAGCAGTTTGTTACGATCAGCCAACATGTGCGCAATCAGCAGGAAGCGGCGGCGCTCTTTGGTGTCCATGACGCCCATTTAAAGCGAATCGAAGAGGAGCTCGGCGTATCAATTGTGACGCGCGGGGAGACGGTCAACGTCTCCGGTACGCCGCAGCAAGTCCAGCTTGTTGACGAGCTGTTGCGCCATTTGTTGATCGTCATCCGCAAAGGGGTGGCGGTCAGTGAGCGCGACATCATTTACGCCGTTCAGCTGGCGAAAAAAGGGGCGCTTGACGGCCTTGTTCAGCTGTATGACGAGGAGATTACGAAAAACGCCAAAGGAAAGCCGATTCGCGTCAAAACGTTAGGCCAGCGCTATTATGTTGCGGCGATTGAACAGCACGACTTGACGTTCGGCATCGGGCCGGCCGGCACCGGGAAAACATACTTGGCTGTCGTCATGGCGGTAAAGGCGCTGAAAAATGGCAGCGTCAAACGCATCATTTTAACCCGTCCGGCTGTCGAGGCGGGGGAGAGCCTCGGTTTTTTGCCCGGCGACTTGAAAGAGAAAGTCGACCCGTATTTGCGCCCGCTGTACGACGCGTTAAACGACGTGCTCGGGGCAGAGTATGTGCAGCGGCTCATTGAGCGCGGCACGATTGAAATCGCCCCGCTCGCCTACATGCGAGGCCGGACGCTCGAGGATGCTTTTGTCATTCTTGATGAAGCGCAAAATACGACGCCGGCGCAAATGAAGATGTTTTTAACCCGGCTCGGTTTCGGATCGAAAATGGTCATTACGGGCGACATTTCGCAAGTCGATTTGCCGAAAGGGGTTGAATCGGGGCTTGCGGCCGCCAAACGCATTTTGGCGTCCATTAGCGGCATCGCCTTCGTATTTTTAGAGCAGTCTGACGTTGTCCGCCATCCGCTTGTGGCGAAAATTATTGACGCCTACGATGAGGCCGGCTTATAGAAAAAAGATCCGGAGCGCATGGTCTTTTCTTGAAAAGCGAGGGGAAAACCGGTGGGAAGGCTTCGTTTTTTTCTTGAGCGGACAAAAGATGTCCGCTTCGTCCGCTTTTGGTTGTTTTTGTTTTTGGTTGTGCTGTTGTTTGCCGTCCTGTACTGGCAAGTGAAGCCGCGCCAATATGAGCTGCGCCTGTTTGATGTCGCCAAAGAAACGATCCGTTCGCCGGTGACGGTGGAGGATAAGGAGGCGACAGCGAGGCTGAAAGAAGAGGCAGCCGCCAAAGTAGCGGACGTTTACACGTTGAAAAAAGAATATGCCGAAAACCGCGTCGATCTTCTTTCCTCGCTGTTTGCCGCCATCGAGAGTGTGCAGCATGAGGCGGGATCGGATCGCTCGCCCGGCGATTTGGCGGCTAAGCTTGAAGAGCGGCTGCCGCCGGAGTGGCTCGCCCATTTGTCTGCCGAAGAATGGCAGCGGTTGCTAAACGCTGCTCCCGATGAGCTCGAGACGGCGAAAGAGGCGGCGTTGACGGCCGTGCACGCGGCCATGAGCGAACGTATTTCCCAAGCTGAGCTTGACGAGGCGCGCGCGAAGGCGGCGAAAGAGCTTGAATACGCAGCGCTGTCGCCGACGCTTCGCGAAACGGTTGCCAAGCTGTGCCGACGGGCGATTATTCCGAACGTCGTGTACGACCGGACGGCGACTGAAGAAAAACGGCGGCAGGCGATGGATGAAGTGAAGCCGGTGAAAATTTTGCAAGGACAAGTGATCGTCGAAGAGGGGCAGTTTATTACGAGCGACATTTATCATCGGCTTGAGCTTGTCGGGCTGCTCAGCGGTGGGCGCCCGCTATGGCCGGCGGCCGGATTGTTTTTGTTCGTGCTGCTCTTGCTTTCGCCGCTCGTTTACTATTTCCGTCCCGAAACGACAAATGAAAAGCTGTCGCTTTATACGGCTATTTTCACATTTATGATGGCGGTGATGGTGCTGATCCGTCTTCTGCCGTCCGGCGGCGCTGTTTCGGTCGGCTACCTCGTTCCGGCGGCGTTCGGTCCAATGCTCGTCCGCGTGCTGCTCGGCGAACGGCTGGCGATAATGACAGCGGTCATCGGGGCGGTGTGCGGCAGCCTGCTGTTCAATGAGGAAATTGGAGCGACCGGTGTGGTGTCCGTGTCCTTGGCCGTCTATTTGCTTGCCGGCGGCTTGGCCGGAACGTTTTGTCTGCCAAAGGAGCTGGCAAAGACGAAAATTTGGCGGGCCGGCGTGCTCGTCGCTACCGTCAATATCGTCTCGCTCCTTTCGCTGTTGCTGTTAAAAAATGGCCGCTATTCGTTGATGGAGCTCACTCTCTTTGTCATCATGGCGGCGGCTTCGGGCATTTTTTCCGCCATTTTGACGATCGGGCTGCTGCCGGTGTTGGAGACGACGTTCGGCATTTTGTCGCCGCTCCGGCTCATAGAGTTGTCCAACCCGAACCACCCGCTGCTGCGGAAATTGTTGACCGAGGCGCCGGGCACGTACCATCATAGCGTCATGGTCGCCAATTTGGCTGAGGCGGCGTGCGAGGCGATTGGCGCCGACGGCTTGTTGGCGCGCGTCGCCTGTTATTACCATGACATTGGCAAGACGAAACGGCCGCGTTATTTCATTGAAAACCAAATGGGCGGCAATCCGCATGACCATTTGTCGCCGCAATTGAGCAAAAATATTATTATCGCCCATGTCGCCGACGGCGTTGCCTTGCTTCGCAAACACCGGCTGCCGAAGGAGATTGTCGACATCGCCGAACAACATCATGGCACGACGTTGCTCAAGTACTTTTACCATAAGGCACGCGAGCAAACCGAATTTGTTTCCGAGGCGGAGTTTCGCTATCCCGGTCCGAAGCCGCAGACGAAAGAAGCGGCGGTCATCAATATTGCCGACAGCGTCGAAGCGGCCGTTCGCTCGTTAGCCAATCCATCGCAAGAAAAAATTGAAAAAATCGTCCGGGCGATTATCGCTGACCGTCTGCAAGACAACCAGCTGAACGAGTGCGACATTACGTTGAAAGAGCTGGAAGTGGTTGCCCGTTCGCTTTGTGAGACGTTAAACGGCGTCTTTCATTCGCGCATCGAATATCCGGAAGTACGAAAGGAAAAGGTGAAGCATGCATGACGATTCAAATCGACTTTATCGATGAGACGAACGAAGTAACAGCCGAGCAAATGGAGACGCTCGAGCGGCTTATTTGTGAAGCGGCGGCTGTTGAGAACGTGCCGGAGGGGGCGGAAGTAAGCGTTTCGTTCGTTGACAACGAACGCATTCGCGTGATGAACCGCGATTACCGAGGCAAAGATGCCCCGACGGACGTACTGTCGTTCGCCCTTGAAGAGGAGGGGGAAGGCGAAGTTGACATCATTGGCGCCGATGTGCCGCCGGTGCTCGGTGATATTGTCATCTCCATTCCGAAGGCGAAAGAGCAGGCCGCAGAATACGGGCACTCATTCATGCGCGAGCTCGGATTTTTGGCCGTGCACGGTTTTTTGCACTTGCTTGGCTATGACCACGAGACGGAAGAGGAGGAGCGGGTCATGTTTGCCAAGCAGGAGGAAATATTGACGCAGTTCGGGTTGACGAGATAAGCCATGCGCGGCGTACGGGAACGGGATCGTTTCGCTTGGGCTTGGGCGGGAATGAAGGCGGCGGTGAAGGAGGAAGCGCATTTGCGCTTTCACTTGGCGGCCGCCGTTGTTGCCTTTGCGGTCGGCGGCATCGTTGGATTGTCGCGGTGGGAGTGGATCGTGCTGCTGCTAACAGCCGGCGCAGTCATCACGCTTGAGCTCGTCAATACGGCCGTTGAGCGCACCGTCGACCTAGTGACAGAGGAGTTTCATCCGCTGGCGAAAGCGGCGAAAGATATCGCCGCTGCGGCTGTGCTCGTGGCCGCCGGACTGGCTGTCATCATCGGGGGGCTGCTGTTTTGGCCGCATCTTCGCTAAACGAACGAGAAAGAAAATTCTAATTTTTCTGTTACATTTTCGTTTCAGATGATGAAATTTGTAGCGTTTTTTTGTAAAATAAAAGAAAGCAGCGTTTGCTTTCAGGAAAGGAAGAGTTATTCGTGGAGATCGAGCAGCTCATTGCCGAAGCGAAAAAAGCGCGCGAACTCGCCTACGTGCCTTACTCAAAGTTTAAAGTTGGCGCCGCGCTGTTAACGAAAGACGGCAGCGTGTACCGCGGCTGTAACATTGAGAACGCTGCCTACAGCATGTGCAATTGTGCGGAACGAACCGCGCTGTTTAAGGCGTATTCGGAAGGGGAGAAGGAGTTTGCCGCCCTCGCAGTCATTGCAGACACCCCCCGTCCGGTGCCGCCGTGCGGCGCATGCCGCCAAGTGATCGCCGAACTTTGCCCCGGCGATATGAAAGTGATTTTGGCCAACTTAAACGGCGATGTCAAAGTCATGACCGTTGACGAATTACTGCCGGAAGCTTTTGCAGCGGAGGATATGCATGAATAAAGAAGGATACAAATCGGGATTTGTTGCCATTATCGGAAGACCGAACGTAGGAAAATCGACGTTTTTAAACCGCGTTATCGGGCAAAAGATCGCCATTATGAGCGACAAGCCGCAAACGACGCGCAATAAAATTCAAGGTGTTTATACGGATGATGACGCGCAAATCATTTTCATCGACACCCCCGGGGTGCATAAACCGAAGCATAAGCTCGGCGACTTTATGATGAAAGTGGCGCTCAATGCGCTGCGCGAAGTCGATTTGGTTTTGTTTATGGTCAATGCGGAGGAAGGGTTCGGGCGCGGCGAGGCGTTTATTATCGAGCGGTTGAACGAAGTCCATACTCCGGTGTTTTTGGTCATCAATAAAATCGACCGCGTCCACCCGGATGAACTGCTGCCGCTCATTGACCGGTACAAAGACTTGTACCCTTTTGCCGAGATCGTGCCAATTTCGGCGCTTGAAGGGAACAATGTCGAACGTCTGCTGGAGCAAATTAAACAGCGGTTGCCGGAAGGGCCGCAATATTATCCGCCGGATCAGATTACCGACCATCCGGAACAGTTTATCATCGCTGAGCTCATTCGCGAGAAAGCGCTTCACTTAACGCGTGAGGAGGTTCCGCATTCGATTGCTGTCGTTGTCGAACGCATCGAGCGGCGCGAGGAGACAGGCACGGTATACGTCGGCGCTGTTATCGTTGTTGAGCGCGATTCGCAAAAAGGGATTATCATCGGCAAACAAGGCCGGATGCTGAAGGAAATCGGGCAGCGGGCGCGCGCTGACATTGAGGCGCTGCTTGGGTCAAGAGTGTTTTTGGAGCTGTGGGTAAAGGTGCAAAAAGATTGGCGCAACCGTCTTGCGCAGCTGCGCGATTTTGGTTTTCGCGAAGACGAGTATTGACGGCTAGAAAATTTTACGCGACATAAACCATTTTTGCCCGAGCCAACCTATAGGTAGACCACCAATACGCAATGCCTGCAGGCGGAAAGAGGTGTCATTCCATGCTTGAGTTTACGTGGAAGTTGTTTAGCCAAACAGGCAATATTGATACGTACCTGCTGTTTAAAGAGCTGGAACGGGAACAACGGTTTGGCGGTGAGGAACAAAACGCCGAACAGGAAGAAATCGACCAGCCGATCTCCTAGTATCGTTGTTGGCTGAAGCGGTGGTGATGGGATGTTTGAGAAGTGCGAAGCGATCGTCATGCGGACGGTCGATTACGGTGAGACAAATAAAATTGTCACATTGTTTACACGAGAATGGGGAAAGGTGGCTGTGATGGCACGGGGAGCGAAAAAGCCAAGCAGCCGCCTTTCTGCTGTTACGCAGCCGCTCGCTTACGGCCATTATTTGATCCGCCGCAGCCGCGGCGTTGGCCTTCTTCACCAAGGGGAGCTGATTGACTCGATGCGGGCGCTGCGGGAGGATTTGTTTGCTGCCGCGTATGCGGCGTATATTGTTGAGCTCACCGATAAAGGTACGGAGGAACAAAAGCGCAATCCATACTTGTTCGAGCTGCTGCTGCAAACATTACAATATATGAGCGAAGGTCGCGATTTAGAGATTATGACCTTTATTTATGAAATGAAAATGCTTCCGGTGCTCGGTATCCCGCCTGTGCTCGACCGCTGTGCCCGCTGTGGGGCAACGGAAGGGCGCTTCTCGTTTTCGGTTAAGGAAGCAGGCTTCCTTTGCCATCGCTGCGAGGCGGCCGATCCGCACCAGATTCCGCTTTCGCCGGCCTCGGCCCGGCTGTTGCGCCTGTTTTACCACATTGACCTCGCCCGGCTTGGATCCATTTCGGTCAAAGAAGGTACAAAAGCGGAATTGAGGGCTGTATTATCCAGTTATTATGATGAATATGCCGGCCTATCGCTGAAGGCAAAGCGTTTTTTAGAACAAATCGCCAAGTTGGGGGACAAGCTTGATTCAAGCGGCCGACATGAGACCTGATTTTCCCTGTAAACGCGGCATGTAGTATAATATGAACGAGAGTAATAGCGTATGGGACCTTTTTGCAAGGTGGTGAGCGACGATCGAACTGAATAAACGCCAGGAGCAAATTTTGCAAATTGTGAAAGACTATGGGCCGATCACCGGAGAGAGTATTGCCGAGAAGCTGAACTTGACGCGGGCGACACTTCGGCCCGATCTGGCCATTTTGACGATGGCCGGCTATTTGGAGGCACGGCCGCGCGTCGGCTATTTTTATACCGGAAAAACGGGCACGCAGCTGTTGGCCGATAAAATTAAAAAGATGAAAGTTGAAGATTATCAATCGATTCCGGTCGTCGTCAACGAAAACATGAGCGTCTACGATGCGATCGTTACGATGTTTCTGGAAGATGTGGGCACGCTGTTTGTCGTCGATGACGAGTCGCTTCTTGTCGGCGTTTTGTCGCGCAAAGATTTGTTGCGCGCGAGCATCGGCAAACAAGAACTGACGGCGATTCCGGTCAATATTATTATGACAAGAATGCCGAACATCGCTGTTTGTTATAAGGACGATCCGCTCATTGACGTGGCCGAGCAGCTGATCGAAAAGCAAATCGATGCCATGCCGGTCGTGCGCAAAACGGAAAAAGGCTATGAAGTGGTCGGCCGTATTACGAAAACGAATATGACGAAAGCATTTGTTTCGTTAGCGAAAGATGATGTATGAGCCAAAAAGGAGGAGACACATGAATCAGCGCCTCGTTTACGTCGTATCCGATTCGGGCGGGGAGACGGCTGAGCTTGTTGTTAAAGCGGCAGCCAGCCAGTTTTACGCCTCGCCGGTTCAAGTAAAACGCGTCCCATACGTAGAGGACAAAACAACGTTAGCCGAAGTGGTCGCATTGGCGAAAATGAACCAAGCCATTATCGCCTTTACGCTCGTTGTCCCGGAGATGAGGGAATTTTTGCTCGCCGAGGCGGCGCGCGAAGGGGTGGTCGCTTACGATATCATCGGTCCGCTCATTGAAAAGATGAGCGACTTGTTCCAGCTGAAGCCAAGGTATGAACCGGGTCAAGTACGCGTGCTTGACGAAGACTATTTCAAAAAAATCGAAGCGATTGAATTCGCCGTGAAGTACGATGATGGCCGCGACCCGCGGGGCATTTTGCGCGCTGATATCGTGTTGATCGGCGTGTCGCGCACATCGAAAACGCCGCTGTCGCAATATTTGGCACATAAGCGGCTGAAGGTAGCGAACGTGCCGATTGTTCCGGAAGTCGAACCGCCCGAACAGCTGTTCCAAGTCGGCCCAAGCAAATGTTTCGGCTTGAAAATCAGCCCGGACAAGTTGCTGTCGATCCGCCGCGAGCGCCTGAAATCGCTCGGCTTGAACGATCAAGCCATTTATGCAAACATGGATCGCATTAAAGAGGAACTCGCCTATTTTGACGGGGTGGTGAAAAAAATCGGCTGCGATGTCATTGACGTCACGAATAAAGCTGTTGAAGAAACGGCGAGTATTATTATAAAAAAGTTAAAGCGTTAATGCTGCGTTATGGTTTGCGCGTTGTCCGCACGGTTTCCTAATGGGAACGGTGCGTTTTTTTATGGCATATTGTCACAGCTTATATTATAATAAAAAATTGTGAGAAAAATGCCCCATATAGGTTTAGAGCGGTCATGAGACGAGTAAACTATTTATAGCTGCTTGTCAAGAGTTGCAAAAAAAAGTTTTTCGACAAAAAATGTCGACCGTTCGGAAAAAAAGAAGGATTTTTTAGAACGGTGTAGAATAATAGGGGGTGTAAAGCCATCCCTTGCCGCAAAAGCGGGTTTGTGTACTGCAACAAAGTGCCAAGAAAAAAGTGAAATTTTCTTTCCGGTGCTGAAATATAATATACCGAGTGCGTCTTCGAACGGGACCGCCGCCATGGGCTCCTACATAGGAAGCGAAGCGAGGAGGCAGCAGAAGGCACGGCGTTCAACCTTTGATTTGGAGGCAAGGGGGAAGGCGAAACAGAGATATTGAAAAAATTTGTCGAAACCAACAGGAAAATGGGCTTGCCGCCGAGAATAAGTAAGAACAGGCATGATGAAGCCCCACGGTTTCAACCGCTGGAATGAAAATATGGGGAAACAATCAAAGGCGTTCTCGAGCCTGCAGGGGGTTAGGCATCGGATAGATGGTTGCCTGTAAAGCTCTTGGGGAATACGGGTCACTGTCGAGCGAAGACATGGAAAAAGCTCTGTAGTACACAAGAACCCCATGACTTTAGTCGTTAGGAAGTTCAGGGGGGATTCATATGGGACATCGCATTCCCGAAGAAACGATTGAAGCGATTCGCCGCAGCATCGATATCGTTGATGTGGTCGGTGAATATGTTCAACTGAAAAAGCAAGGCCGCAACTATTTTGGCTTATGCCCATTTCACGGGGAAAAAACGCCATCGTTTTCCGTTTCCCCAGAGAAGCAAATTTTCCACTGCTTCGGCTGCGGAGCAGGGGGGAATGCCTTTACGTTTTTAATGGATATGGAGGGCATTCCGTTTGTGGAAGCGGCGAAACGTCTTGCGGCTAAGGCAGGTATCGACCTGTCCGCCTATCAGTTGAATGTTCGCGGGCATGATGACGGCCAAAACGGCGAGGTCAAGGCGATGATTGAGGCGCACACCTTGCTGAAACGTTTTTACCACCATTTACTTGTCTATACAAAAGAAGGACAAGCGGCGCTTGATTACTTGCAGGCGCGCGGATGGACGAAGGAGACGATTGACCGGTTTGAAATCGGTTATGCGCCGGATGCGCCCGATGCAGCGGTCCGGCTTCTCGACAGCCATTCCTTTTCGCTTCCGGTGATGGAAAAGGCGGGCTTAGTAACGAAAAAAGAAGACGAACGGTATGTCGACCGCTTTCGCAATCGGATCATGTTTCCAATCCATGATCACCGCGGTGAGACGGTTGGGTTTTCCGGCCGCCTGCTTGACGAGGGGCAGCCGAAATACGTTAACAGCCCGGAAACGCCGATTTTTCATAAAGGAACGCTTTTATATCACTTTCATGAGGCGCGGGTGCCGATCCGCAAGCGGCAGGAAGCGTTGCTGCTTGAAGGGTTTGCCGATGTGATTTCCGCCGTCCAGGCCGGCATTGATTATGCGGTGGCAACGATGGGCACGTCGTTGACCGAGGAGCAGGCGCGCATTTTGCGCCGTCATGCCGAAACGGTCACGATTTGCTACGACGGCGACAACGCCGGAACGGAAGCTGCCTGGCGCGCCGCCGAACAACTGAGCGCGCTCGGATGCCACGTCAAGGTGGCATCCATCCTGAACGGCCTTGACCCGGATGAATATATACGCGTTTACGGCAAGGAACGGTTTGCCGGAGAAATCGCTGCCGCCCAGCCGCTCATGGCGTTTAAAATGACCTATTTGCGGCGGGGAAAAAATTTGCAGCGCGAAGGCGACCGGCTTCGTTATATTGAAGAAGTGCTCCGTGAGATCGGCAAACTGCCGAGTCCTGTCGAAAAAGATTATTACGTACGCCAACTCGCAGATGAGTTTTCTTTGTCGCTTTCCGCTCTCAATGAGCAGCTGTCCCGCTACAAGCACGAAAAGCCGAAGCAGCGGGAGGCGGCGGCCAGCGAAAAGGCGCCGCGGCCGACGCTGGCGAAAAAGCTGCTGCCGGCTTTCCAAAACGCGGAGCGGCTGCTGCTTGCCCATATGATGCGAAGCCGCGATGTGGCGCTCATCGTTCAAGAGCGGGTCGGCGGACGGTTTAACATCGAAGAGCATCGGGCATTAGCTGCTTATATTTATGCCTTTTATGAAGAAGGGCATGAAGCCGACCTTGGTGCACTCATGTTCCGGCTTCCCGGCGAACTGCAGCCGCTGGCGAGTGAGCTGTCGCTTTTGTTGGTGAGCGATGATGTTTCCGAACAAGAGCTCGCCGATTATATGAAGCATGTGTTGAATCACCCGAAATGGTTAATGCTAAAGGAAAAAGAGCAAGAAAAAACCGAAGCGGAGCGAAGAAAAGACTTTTTGGCTGCCGCTCGCATCGCCAAAGAAATGATTGAAATGAAAAAAATGTTATCTTCTTCATAACATGGTGGTATGAGTTTTTAAAGGAGGTAATGAAATGGCTGAAAAACCAGCCCAATCAAAGCAGGTGGAAGCTGCTGGCGATACGCTTGAGCAAGTGAAAGAGCAGCTCGCCGAGCTCGGCAAAAAACGCGGCATCCTCACGTACGAGGAAATCGCCGAGCGGCTCTCCGGCTTTGACTTGGACTCCGATCAGATGGATGAATATTACGAATACCTCGCTGACCAAGGCATTGAAGTGATCAGCGAATCCGACATCGAGACCGATCCGGATATCGACGAGCTGGTGAAAGAGGAAGAGTTCGACTTAAACGATTTGTCCGTCCCCCCTGGCGTGAAGATTAACGACCCGGTGCGCATGTACTTAAAAGAAATTGGCCGCGTTCCGCTTTTATCGGCGGAAGAAGAAATCGAGCTGGCCAAACGGATTGAGCAGGGCGACGAAGAAGCGAAACGCCGGCTGACAGAAGCGAACCTCCGCCTTGTTGTCAGCATCGCCAAACGGTATGTCGGCCGTGGCATGCTCTTCCTCGATCTCATTCAGGAAGGAAACATGGGCTTGATCAAGGCGGTTGAAAAATTTGACTACCGCAAGGGCTACAAATTCAGCACGTACGCGACATGGTGGATTCGCCAAGCTATTACGCGGGCGATCGCCGATCAGGCGCGGACGATCCGCATCCCGGTTCATATGGTCGAGACGATCAATAAATTGATCCGCGTCCAGCGGCAGCTGCTCCAAGACCTCGGGCGCGAACCAACACCGGAAGAAATCGCCGAAGAAATGGATTTGACCCCGGAGAAAGTGCGGGAAATTTTGAAAATCGCTCAAGAACCAGTGTCGCTTGAGACGCCGATCGGCGAGGAAGACGACTCGCATCTTGGCGATTTCATCGAAGACCAAGAGGCGACGTCGCCGTCGGAACACGCCGCTTACGAGCTGTTGAAAGAGCAGCTCGAAGATGTGCTTGATACGCTGACGGATCGCGAGGAAAACGTGCTCCGCCTTCGCTTCGGGCTCGATGACGGCCGGACGCGGACATTGGAAGAAGTCGGGAAAGTATTTGGCGTGACGCGCGAACGAATTCGCCAAATCGAAGCCAAGGCGCTGCGCAAACTGCGCCATCCAAGCCGCAGCAAACGGTTGAAAGACTTTTTGGAATGACCGTCTTTTGGTAGTTTACTTCCTCGGAAGTAAACTATTTTTTTCTCTTTTCTTTCATGGATGAAAGGTGATTGACGAATGAATCGGCGACGACGGGAAACGATTATCCGGGAAATTGAATATTGGAAACGTTCACGCCTTCTGCCAGAACAATATTGCGATTACTTGCTTGCCCTCTATACGGAAGGCGATGGTCGCCCACGCAGCCGCCAGCGGCCCGGTTCGCTTGCTGCCGGTCTTTGTTTATTGTTGCCAGCCGCCGCTCTTGCCATTTATTTTACTGAATTGTCATTCGTTTTGCAAACGCTCCTTTTGTCCCTTTTTTTGTCTGTTTGCCTGTTGCTCGTTTGGCGATGGCGGAAAGAACGGCAGCTCCTTCATTTTCCGCTGATCGGCAGTGCATGGCTGTTATTGATGGGGACAGTCGCCGGCAGCAGCTATTATTTTCCCGGCCAGAGCGGTGCGCTTACGGTTGCGGTGCTGGCCAACTGTGCCGCTTGGCTTGCTGTCGGCCACCTGTTTCGTCTCCATTATTTTTCTCTCGCTGCCGCTGTCGGGGGAGTGCTTACAGCGGTGATCGTTTGGTGGCAATGAAGCCGGTTGTTTCCGTTTTGGAAACTTAGGGCTTTTCCTTGTCCATTATTTACAGTAAAATAAAAGTGTTTGCAGTGTTCTTGATCATACATAAGGGAGGTAAAAAAGATGAACCGCAATCCGCTCATCCCGTTTTTCATCATCATGGCGTTCGGGATTGTACTAACGTTCGTCTTGTCGTTCAAAGGGCTAGGCGATGCGAAAGAGATGGCTGAAGAGAAAAAAGGCGGCGAAAAAACGGAACAAGCCGCGGAATTCAATCCGGAGCAGTTTTATCAACAAACGTGTGCCAGCTGCCACGGCCAAAGCTATGAAGGCGGCGTCGGTCCGGCGTTAAAAGGAGTTGGCGAACGGCTGTCGGCCGACCAAATTAAAGACGTTCTCCAAAACGGCCGCGGCGGCATGCCGGGCGGGTTGGTGCCGGCTGACAACCTCGATGCGATGACGAAATGGCTGGCCGGCTTAAAATAATGATGATTGGCGTCCCTTTGCCTTTGGCGAAGGGATGTTTTATCATTTCGAACCGGGCAGCTCCTTGCTTTTTCGTGTGAGCATACATAGGAGAACGTTCGAGTAGTACAATAAAGGGGCATGAAATTGGAAAAAGAAAGGAGGGGAATGCGGGCCGCCTTCGTATGGCAGCTTAGGGAAGGTTGGTTTCGTTATTAAGGAATCATGAACGAATTTCACCTATCAAAACGGCTTGAAACGGTCGCTTCCTTCATCCCGAAAGGGGCGGTGCTCGCTGATATCGGTTCGGATCACGCCTATTTGCCTTGTTATGCCTGCTTGCGCGGCTATGCGTCCAAAGCCATTGCCGGCGAAGTGGCGGATGGACCGCTCCGCTCAGCACGGCAGCAAGTGGAAAAGTCCGGGCTTTCCCATCTCATTTCCGTGCGCAAGGGGGACGGGCTGGCCGTCATCGACCACGGGGAAGTGGATTGCATCACGATCGCCGGCATGGGCGGTGCTCTTATTGCCCGTATTTTAGACGAGGGGGAAGAAAAGCTGACCGGCGTAAAACGGCTCATTTTGCAGCCGAACATCGGGGCCGAGCTTGTCCGCCGCTGGCTTCTTGACCACGGGTGGGAGCTGACGGCTGAGCGCATTTTGAAAGAGGACGGGCAAATTTACGAAGTGCTTGTCGCCGAGCGCGGCGACGCCCGACGACCGTATCGCCATTTGGAGGCGGAACTGCTTTTAGGCCCGTTTTTGCGCCAAGAAAACAGTGAGGTGTTCCGTGAAAAATGGCAGCGTGAACTCCGGCATTGGAAGCGGATTATCGCTGATTTAGCGGAAAAGGGAGAAAGTGAAGCGGCGCGGGAGAAAAAGCGCGAACTGGAGAAAAAAGTCCAATTGGTAGAGGAGGCGTTGCTATGAGCCGCATTCCGTACGGCTACGAGGTTATTCAGCTTGTCGAACAGCTCGCTCCGAAACCGTTAGCCATGGAGGGAGACCGGATCGGCCTGCAAATCGGGACGTTGAACAAGCCGGTCAAAAAAGTCATGGTCGCCCTTGACGTGCTTGAAGACGTTGTCGCCGAAGCTGTCGATCAACAGGTCGATTTAATTATCGCTCACCATCCGCCGCTATATCGTCCGCTGCAGCAGCTATTGACCGATGACGGGCACGGACGGATGATCGCGGCATGCGTCAAGCATGACATTGCCGTGTATGCTGCTCATACGAACTTGGATGTCGCTTTTGGCGGATTGAACGACTGGCTCGCCGAAGCGCTCGGTCTGAATGAAACGGACGTGCTTGTGCCAACCTATACGGAAGCGTTGAAAAAGCTTGTCGTCTATGTTCCGGTGAGCCACGCTGAGGCGGTGCGGACGGCCGTAGGGGATGCCGGCGCCGGCCATATTGGCCGTTACAGTCATTGTACGTTCAACAGCCGCGGCATCGGAACGTTTTTGCCGGAAGAAGGGGCCGAGCCGTTTATCGGTGAGCAAGGGCGGCTTGAAGAAGTGGAGGAAGTGCGCATCGAGACGATCGTTCCTGCTTCGTTGGAAAGTCAAGTAATGGAGGCGATGCTCGCCGCTCATCCGTATGAGGAAGTAGCGTATGACATCTATCCGCTTGACAATGAAGGGCGCCGCTTCGGGCTCGGGCGCATCGGCCGGCTGCCGCAGCCGGTGACGCTGCGTGCCTTTGCCGAACAAGTGAAAACGGCATTTTCTATCCCGGCGGTCCGCGTTGTCGGCCGGTTGGATGATCTTGTGCAGACGGTGGCGGTGCTTGGTGGGGACGGAAACAAGTTTGTTGCTGCCGCCGCATCGGCCGGTGCCGACGTGTATGTGACCGGGGATGTGTATTATCATACCGCCCACGATGCTCAGGCGCTCGGTCTCCATCTCGTCGACCCAGGCCATAACGTTGAAAAAGTCATGAAACAAGGCGTTGCCCGCTATCTAACCGCCGAGCTCGCGAAGCGGCAGTGGGAAACAGACGTAATCGCCTCCAGCGTCCATACCGATCCGTTTCAGTTCATCTAAGCGACAAACGAAAAAGGCTGTCCTGCAAGCGGGTCAACCGTTTGTCCAGGATAGCCTCCGTTTATGAACGAGATTGTCACTCTTCTTTCTTTGTTTTCACCTTCGGCAAGATTTTTTGCAGCGGCACTTTCCGTTCTTGTTGCCATGTTGCCGGGTCGTTCGGATCGAATTGCTCCAGAAAGTCGATCACTTCTTTCGTGATCGGTGTCGGGGTGGAAGCGCCGGCGGTGACCGCCACCTTTTTCGCCTTTTTAATCCAATTGATATCAATTTCCGTTACATCGGCGATGCGGTATGCTTTCGTGCCGGCAATCTCTTCGGACACTTGGGCAAGACGGTTCGAATTGTTGCTGCGCGGGTCGCCAACAACGATCGTCACGTCGGCTTGCTTCGCTTGTTCGGCAACCGCTTCTTGGCGAAGCTGGGTCGCGAGACAAATTTCTTTATGCATTTCCACGTGCGGGTATTTTTCCTTCACTTTCGCCATAATATCAGCGACATCCCATTGGCTCATCGTCGTTTGGTTGGTGACCATGAGACGCTCGTTTTTGAGAGAAAGCCGCTCGACATCATCGGGCGTTTCGACGAGATGAATGCGCTCGGGATTGATGCCAACTGCTCCTTCCGGTTCCGGATGCCCTTTTTTGCCGATATAGATAATATCGTAGCCATCAGCGAGTTTTTGTTCGATGAGCCGGTGCGTTTTCGTCACGTCCGGACATGTCGCATCGATTGTCACCAACCCTTTTTCGAGCGCCCGTTTTTTCACCTCCGGCGACACGCCATGGGCGGTGAAAATCACGGTACCCCGGTCGATTTTTTCCAAAATTTCAAGCCGATTTTCCCCGTCAAGCGTAATGATGCCCTCTTCAGCAAATGCGTCTGTGACGTGCTTATTATGGACGATCATGCCGAGGATGTAAATCGGCCGCGGCAATGACGGGTCTAACGCCGCATTGCGGGCGATGACCATCGCATCAACAACCCCATAGCAATACCCACGCGGGGTAATTTTAATCACTTCCATCGTTTTCCCTCCCTGCCGCCGACCGTGCGGCGGTTTTCACTTTCCATTATATCGGAGAGAAGAGGAGAAGACAAAGAATATCCGCCCCAAACGGCAAACATGGCCAGGGCGGGAGAGAGGCTAGATATACAGTTTCGGAGTCGATGGTCTCGGCGCGGCCGGCGTCTGTTTTTCCCGCGGCTCCTCGCGCTTGGCCTGCGGAACGGTGCGCTTTTTGACTGCCTGCGCGGCCGGTTTTTGCTTCGCTTCTTTTGCTGGTGCGCTTTTTGCCGGCTTTGTTTCCCCCTCTTCTTCATCGGCCGGCTTCAGCTCGCGGAAAATGCGGATCATGGCGGGAAGATTACGGATGAGCGGACCATATTGTTGCACCATTGGCATAACATTTTGCGCAATGCCGAGCATTTTTTGCACGTTATTTAACATGCCGATGAATCCGCCGCTTGTGTTCGCCGCCGTGGTGGCATTGGCTGCCGTATTTTGCAACAGCGGCAATCCCCACGGGGACGGAGCGGCGAACGGCGCCTGTCCGCGCGAAAACAAACGGGCTAGCAGACCGCCTCCGCTGCCAGGGCGGGGGACGCCGGCGGGCATGCGGGCGAACGGGGCGGGCGGCGTGCCGGTGAAAGGGGACGGCATCATCGGGGGTCGGCCGTATCTCATGGCACTCATGGCAGTTGCCTCCTTTCTGTTATGTGGATGAACAATCGTCCTCGTTCATAAAATATGCGGGCAAGACGGGAAAGGTTTTTCCTGCTGTTTTTGTCTTTAGTTGCAGCCGTCCGTCGACATTCGCTATAATGGTGAAGCGAACGAGGCGGCGCATGCAGAAGGGAGTTGTGGATTAATGGCGGAAACGCAGTTTACCCGTTTTTCGTTTCAACCGTTTATCATCGAAGCCATTCAAGCGCTTCGTTTTTATAAACCAACGGAAATTCAAGAACGCATCATTCCGGGGGCGTTGCGCGGCGAAAGCATGGTCGGTCAGTCGCAAACCGGGACGGGAAAAACACATGCTTATTTATTGCCAATCATCGAAAAGATCGCCCCGGAGCGTGCGGAAGTACAGGCGGTCATCACAGCACCGACGCGCGAGTTGGCAACGCAAATTTATCATGAAACGTTAAAGATCACGAAATTTTGCCCGAAAGACCGGACGATTGTTGCTCGCTGCTTCATCGGCGGGACGGATAAGCAAAAAGCGCTCGAAAAGCTCCATGTGCAGCCGCACATTGTCATCGGCACCCCGGGGCGCATTAACGATTTCATTCGCGAGCAGGCGCTTGATGTGCATACGGCGCGCACCCTTGTCGTCGATGAAGCCGATTTAATGCTCGATATGGGCTTCATCACCGACGTTGACCAAATTGCCGCTCGAATGCCAAAAGAGTTGCAAATGCTCGTCTTTTCGGCGACGATTCCAGAAAAGCTGAAGCCGTTTTTGAAAAAATATATGGAAAACCCGACATTCGTCCAGATTGAGCCGAAACAAGCGGCGAATGAAAACATTGAGCATGTGCTCATTCCACTGCGCGGGCGCGAAAAAGTCAAGCTCCTTTACGATGTGCTTGTCAGCTACAATCCGTATTTAGCTATTGTGTTCGTTAATACGAGAAAGAGGGCGGATGAAGTCGCCGACCTTCTTGCGGAGCAAGGGCTGAAAGTCGGTGTGCTGCATGGCGATTTGACCCCGCGCGAGCGAAAAAAGATGATGAACCAAATTCGCGAGCTCGAGTTTCAATACATGGTTGCCACCGACTTGGCTGCGCGCGGCATCGACATCGAAGGGGTCAGCCATGTCATCAACTATGAGCTGCCCGATGATTTGCAGTTTTATATTCACCGTGCCGGAAGGACGGCGCGCGCCGGCTATAGCGGCATTGCGGCCACCATTTACGAACCGGGCGATCAAGACGCGATTGCCAGATTGGAAAAAATGGGGATTTCATTTGTTCATCGCGATCTCGTGCGCGGCGAATGGAAGGAGCTTCCTCCGTGGAACCGGCGGGGCAAGCGGGCTGGCGAGAAGGAAGATGAACTGGCACCGGTGGTCGCTAGGCTGAAAAAGGCGAAGAAAGTGAAGCCGGGCTATAAGAAAAAGCTGCGTGCCGAGCTCGAGAGGAAGAAAAAGCGGCTTGACCGCTTCAAAAAATCGTAGCCTTTGCTCTGAACAAAAGAAAAAGGGAGAGAAGAAAATGTTAAAAATCGGTTCACACGTGTCGATGAGCGGCAAAAACATGTTGCTTGCTGCCAGTGAAGAAGCCGTTTCTTACGGGGCGAATACGTTTATGATTTACACCGGGGCGCCGCAAAACACGAGACGCAAAGCGATCGAGGAGCTGAATATCGAAGCCGGGCGAAAACATATGGCGGCGCACGGCATTGAGGAGATCGTCGTTCACGCCCCGTATATCATCAATATTGGAAACACGACAAACCGCGATACGTTTGCGCTTGGCGTTGATTTTTTGCGCGCCGAAATCGAGCGGACGGAAGCGATCGGGGCGAAACAACTTGTGTTGCACCCGGGCGCCCATGTCGGCGCCGGAGCCGAGGCCGGACTCCGGCAAATCATCCGCGGGCTGAACGAAGTGCTGACGCGCGGACAGACCGTGCAAATCGCGCTTGAAACGATGGCCGGCAAAGGGTCGGAATGCGGGCGCACGTTTGAAGAGCTGGCACATATTATCGATGGCGTCACCTATAATGACAAGCTATCCGTCTGCTTTGATACATGCCATACGCATGACGCCGGGTATGATATTGTGAACGACTTTGACGGTGTGCTTGACGAATTTGACCGCCTTATCGGTCTTGAGCGCTTGAAAGTGCTGCACATTAACGACAGCAAAAACCCGCGCGGCAGCCGCAAAGACCGCCACGAAAACATCGGTTTCGGCCATATCGGGTTTGCTGCGCTCAATTATATCGTCCATCATCCACAGTTGGAGGATATTCCAAAAATTTTAGAAACGCCGTATGTCGGCGAGGAGAAAAACAACAAAAAGCCGCCATACAAGCATGAAATTGCGATGCTTCGGGCACAGGCGTTTGACGATCAGTTGCGTGAGAAAATTGTGGCTGACGCGCAATAAAAAGGGCATTCCGCCCTTTTTATTTTTTTTGTACAAATTTTAAAAACAGTTCGTTTGCTTTTTTAGCGATTTCCGGCGAGGTGATTTTCGCCAGCTCGCGCACCCATTTTTTCCGCTCTTGCGGGTCGAAGACGTTAATGTCATTCGTTCGAGCGAGATGAAGAATTTTTTTTGCCTGACTGACTGTAATTGGCAATCCGTAATCTTGGCTGTACGCAACGAGTTCTTCCGGGGTGATCGTTTTTAACTTTTGTTTCACGAGCTGTTGGTAAAGGTTCATGGCAGCCCCCTCCTTGTTTCTGTTCCATCATATGACGTGAACGGAAAAGGGGTGTATGGTATAATGGAAATGAAAGTAAAAGGGAAAGGGTGGGAGTTTGGCGACAAAACAGCATAAAAAAGAGCCGTTTAACCGCATATTGTACCGGATGGTGATGATCGCCATCGGCGCCGCATTGGCGGCATTTGCTATTGAGCGGTTGCTCGTTCCAAATAAAATGATCGATGGAGGCATTATCGGCGTATCGCTTATTCTTGATTATGTAATTCCCGATGAATGGCGGCTGCTCAATTTTGCCACGTTAGTCATCCTCTTGAATGCTCCGTTTATGTATTTCGGCTACAAACACATCGGCAAAACGTTTATGTGGTCGACAATTTTAGGCGTTGTCATCCTCGGGGGTGCTGAACGGGCGCTTCATCATTTTTCTCCGCTGACGACCGAGCCGATTTTAGCCACTGTTTTTGGCGGCTTGACGCTCGGGCTTGGCGTCGGGTTGATCATTCGCCATGGCGGATCATTGGATGGAACAGAAATTTTAGGGATTTTATTAACCAAAAAAATTCCGTTTTCCGTTGGCGAGTTCGTCATGTTTGTCAACGTGTTTATTTTCGGTTGGGCGGCGTTTGTGCTTGGGATCGAGCCGGCCATGTATTCGGTCATGACGTACTATATTGCTTCCAAAACGATCGACGCGGTCATCCAAGGGCTTGATGAAACGCGGGCTGCTTTTATTGTCACCGATCATTACGAGGAGGTTTCTGATGCCATTTTGCACCGCCTCGGCCGCGGGACGACGAAGTTGCTTGGCAAAGGCGGCTATACGGACGAGCAAAAAGAAATCATTTATGCCGTTGTGACGCGTCTGGAAGTGACAAAGTTAAAATCGATTGTGAATGAAATTGACCCGAGTGCATTCATTACGATTATGGCGACGCATGAAGTGCGCGGCGCTCGTTTTAAATCGGCCATTCATTAAGGTTTACAAAATGGGCATGATCGGCTATACTTGCACATGAGCATAAATCGTAACGATTCTGAATTAGTAGGGGAGAACGGCCATGGAAAACAGGCTTGTCGTGCAAATCGAGGATGTATCGTTCCGATACGAGAAAGAGGAAGTGCTTGAACACGTCCATTTGGCCGTGCCAAAAGGAGCGTTTTTAGGATTGGTGGGTCCGAATGGCTCGGGAAAGTCGACGCTGCTTAAATGTATGTTGGGGCTGCTAAAACCGGACCGCGGCCGCATTTTGCTGTTCGGTGAGCCAATCGAGTCGTTTCGGGCATGGCATCGGATCGGCTTTGTGTCGCAAAAAGCGAACAGCTTTAACCGCGGTTTCCCGGCGACCGTCGAGGAAGTGGCGGCAAGCGGGCTGACAGCCAAACGTGGCTTGTTCCGCCTGTTGACGAAAGAAGACCGCCGCGCGGTCGAAGCGGCGCTCGAGGCGGTTGGTTTGCGCGGCTTGGCGAAGCGCAATATCGGCGAGTTGTCAGGCGGCCAGCAACAGCGGGTGTTTATCGCCCGCGCGCTGGCGAGCAAGCCGGATTTGTTGATTTTAGACGAGCCAACTGTCGGCGTTGATGCCCGCCATGTGCACGAGTTTTATGAGCTGCTTGGCGATTTGAACCGCCGGGGGTTGACGCTTGTGCTCGTGACGCACGACATTGGGACGATTACAGAACGCGTCACCCATATCGCCTGCTTAAACAAACGTCTCTATTTTCATGGAAATGCCGAAGAGTTCGAACAGCTCGGCGACGAGACGATTTCCCGGTTTTACGGCCATCCGCTTCACGTTCTCTCCCACCGGCATTAACGAACGAAACGAAAACGGTTGATTGTGGAGGAATGACACGTGTGGGAAGCCTTATGGCAATATGAATTTTTGCGCAACGCGTTTTTGGCCGGTATTTTGACCGGATTTGCCGCGCCGCTGCTCGGGGTGTTTATCGTTGTTCGGCGGCTGTCGCTCATCGCGGATGCGCTAAGTCATGTGACGCTTGCTGGCATCGCCGCCGGGCTGCTGCTTGGGAAATCGATGCCGGCCGCCGCTGGTTGGAATCCGCTTTACATTGGAATGGGCTTTTCCGTTGTCGGCTCGCTGCTTATTGAGAAGTTGCGCGCTGTTTACCGTCATTATGAAGAGCTCGCCATTCCGATTATTTTATCGACCGGCATTGGGTTGAGCGTCATTTTGATTTCGATCGCTAACGGATTTAATACCGATTTGTTTTCATATTTGTTTGGCAGTGTCAGCGCTGTGAGCAGCACTGACGTTTGGGCGGCGTCCGCTGTCGCTGTGATTGCCGCCACCGTCATTTTCGCATTTTATAAGGAGCTGTTTCTTCTTTCCTTTGATGAAGAGTACGCCCGCGTCTCCGGCGTTCGCGCCAAGTTCATTCACTTTTTGTTCATTGTGCTTGTCGCTCTCGTCATCGCGGCGTCGATGCGCATTGTCGGTGTGCTCCTCGTTTCTTCGCTCATGACGCTGCCGGTGGCGGCGAGCATTCGTATCGCCAAAAGTTTTAAACAGGCGATCGCATTTTCCATTATCTTCGGGGAGCTGGCGGTGATCGTCGGGCTGTTGGCAGCGTACGAGCTCAATTGGGCGCCAGGCGGGACAATCGTCATGTTGGCCGTTGCCATCTTGCTTCTCGTATTGGGATGGAAAAAATGGAAAAGGGGACGGTAGTGATGAATATCGGCGAAGCGTTGCAGTTAATGAAAGAAAAGGGATTTAAATATACTGAAAAACGGAAACAAATGCTTGAGCTGTTTGCCGACCGCGATAAATACTTGACCGCGAAAGAGGTGCTTGAAGCGCTTCGCCCTACGTATCCGGGCTTAAGCTTTGACACCGTGTACCGCAATTTATCGCTCTTTGCCGCGCTCGGCATTTTGGAAATGACCGAGCTGTCCGGTGAAAAACATTTCCGCTTTGTCTGTGATGCCCGCCGCCATCACCACCATTTTATTTGCATCCGGTGTGGGAAAACAAAGGATATTGACGTATGTCCAATGGACAAGATTGCCGCGCAGCTCGACGGCTATGAGATTGACGACCATAA
This sequence comes from Geobacillus genomosp. 3, assembly GCF_000445995.2. Taxonomy (GTDB): domain Bacteria; phylum Bacillota; class Bacilli; order Bacillales; family Anoxybacillaceae; genus Geobacillus. The sequence goes on along the minus strand of NC_022080.4, from coordinate 2,386,380 downwards.
ATTTGAAATTTACGGCACGTGTCCGCAATGCCAAAAACATCTCCCATTATGAGGTGGGAGATGTTTTTTATGGCTGTAAACGCCGCTCTATTTCCCGCTTTGCTTCGAGCCAGTTTTTAATGCGGATAACGTTCTCCGGCAGCGGGCCTTGATTGTACGGGGTGTTGAATAAAAGGACCGGAATGCCGCATGTTTCCGCGATCTCGCAAGCGTTATCGTATTTGTCTTCAAAAAAGGCGGCCAGCTTGTATCGGCGGACGGCGGCGACTTTATCATGGGAACCGATCAGTTCAATATGGTGGTAATGAACGCCATGTCGCTGAAACCAACGCTCGGTGAGCTTGTACAAATGGCGGCCGCGGGCGCTGATGTAAAACAGCTCGTATTTGTCTTTCCAACTGTCGATTACCTCAAGTGCATAGCGGGCCAGGGGAGCGCGTTCATAAATGCCCGCTTCATTTTCCTCCATCCAGCGGTCCATTTCCTCTTCCGTTGCCCCGTATAGCGGCGCCAAATTGTACTGCGTAATGTCGCATAAGGCGAGCTGCTTGCCAAACGACTCATTTAAATACGGAATGAACGTGCTCGGACACGTAACCGTGCCGTCGATGTCGATTCCGAGCCGGTGCTTCATCGTTCCATCCCCCTTTTAGAAAATATTCACACTGATAATAATGACACCAGTTTCCCATACTAAGAATGCTCCTTACTTTAGGAAAGCGAGGGAAGCATATGGCAGATGACCGCGAGCGCACGTATAACGAAAGGTACGTGCAATCGATCGGAAAAGAGGAACCAGAGCGCAATTTCATGGAAGAAACAGCGGCGGAGGTCGCCGAACCGATCCGCCGCCGCGATGGGCGGGACGAAGAACGCGCTGGCGGTGCCGGGCTTGGATGGCTCGCCTTGGCGTTGTCCATCATCGCCTTGTTTATTTGGCCGATTTTGTTAGGGGCGGCCGGCATTATTGTCGGTTTTATCGCACGCCGGCGCGGAGCGGAAACGCTCGGGGCATGGGCCATCGGGATCGGCGTCATCGCCATTCTCGTCCGCCTGTTTATTATGCCGTTTTACACGTAAAAAAAGCGAGGGTGTCCCCAGTCGGGGACGCCCTTTTTTGCAGCCGTCCTTCGGGACGCGCCCTCGTTTACTCTGTGGCGCTGCCTTTAAGGGCAGCCTCTTTTTCCTTTTGTTTTGCAACATATTCCTCAGCCAGCTTGTCGACTTCTTTCTTTAGTTCTTCGACCATCTGCTCTTCCGGCACTTTGCGGACAATTTTGCCGTGGCGAAACAACAGGCCTTCACCGCGGGCGCCGGCAATGCCGATATCGGCTTCGCGCGCTTCGCCCGGGCCATTGACCGCGCAGCCGAGCACAGCCACTTTGATCGGCGCTTTGATTTTGGCGATATAGTCCTCGATTTCATTGGCGATGCTGATCAAGTCGATTTCAATCCGCCCGCACGTCGGGCAGGAAATGAGCGTCGCCGCATTGGACGACAGCCCAAACGTTTTTAAAATCTCGCGCGCCACTTTCACTTCTTCGACCGGATCGGCGCTTAAGGAAACGCGGATCGTATTGCCAATCCCTTTGCTTAAAATAGCGCCGAGTCCAACAGCGCTTTTGATCGTGCCAGAGAAAAGCGTCCCCGCCTCGGTAATGCCGACATGAAGCGGGTAGTCAAATGTGCGCGCCGCTTTTTCGTACGCTTCAATAGCGAGGCGCACATCAGATGCTTTTAACGAAACAATAATATCGTGGAAATCGAGTTCCTCCAAAATGCGGATATGGTATAAGGCGCTTTCGACCATGCCGTCGGCCGTCGGGTATCCGTATTTTTCCAAAATCCGTTTCTCAAGTGATCCGGCATTCACGCCGATGCGGATCGGTACGCCACGTTCTTTTGCAGCTTTGACGACCGCTTCGACTTTCTCCCGGCGTCCAATATTGCCCGGGTTGATGCGAATTTTATCGATGCCCCCCTCGATCGCTTTTAGCGCCAATTTATAGTCAAAATGAATGTCGGCGACAAGCGGGATGTTAATTCGTTTTTTAATCTCTGGTATGGCATCAGCCGCCCGCTCGTCCGGGCAGGCGACCCGGACAATTTGGCAGCCCGCTTCTTCAAGCCGGTGAATTTGGGCTACGGTCGCCTCGACATCGTGCGTCTTCGTCGTCGTCATGCTTTGGATAATCACTTCATTGCTGCCGCCGATCGTCAGCGGACCGACGCGGACGGGCCGCGTTTTTGAACGATGGATTATGTCACCCACGAACATTCGCTCCTTTAAACCAAATGCTGTTCTGCCCTAAGTTTATCAATAGTGACAATGCATTGACAAGAAATACACTACGCTTATTTTTTATATGTCGGGATTTTATATACTTTTCCAATTTGCAAGGCGGTTGCCTTTGTGCCGGGATTCAGCTTTTCAAAGTCGCGGATCAACGTTTCGATCGGCACGGGAAGCGGTCCTTGCTGTTCACGTTCGGCGATGGACAAAAGCGTGTCTCCGGCTTTGATTTTGACCGTCTTGTACGTGGGACTGCTGATCCCTTCTTCAGCGATCAGCGGCTCCGATGACGCCGGAAGTGTTCCAGTTGTCAGATCCCGGTAGGCGATATAGCCGACAAGGACAGCTATGCAAACAAGCAGCCACTTTTTCATGATTCCTCCACCGCTTTTTTTATGAAATGTATGCTTGTCCGCGTGAAATATGAGAACAATTCAAAAAAATTACAAAGTATTTACACGGGCTTAATAGTTGGCCGACATAATGGGAGAAGGAGGGGGACGAGCATGAAAAAAACACGAAGAGAGATGAAGTTGCAAAACCAGTTAATCATTTTATTTGTCGGCATTGTAGCCATCTCAGTTGGACTGGTTGGCGCAGTATCGTATGCGAAAGCCAAAAAGGAGACAATGCAAGCGATTGAGCAACGCCTTGAGCGGGAAACGGATATGATGTATGAACTGGTGCAAAACCTTTTATTTATGTACATAGGGGATCAAGAACAGTTTATGGAGCGGGTGAACGAGGGCGTCCGCAAGCAACAAGCCGAATTGATGCAAGATGGGGTGCCGGCTGAATTTTTTCTCGTTGCTGAAACGGTTCGCCCATTCTACATAAGCCGGCGCTCACAGCTTTTGCTTCCGGAGACGCTCACCGAACATATGAAAAAGAAAAGAAATGGGATTTCCTATGCCGTTATAAATGGAAAACCCGTGGTGCTAGATAAACTCAAACAAGCATAAAAATAGCCCTTGCATGAGGATCCCCTTAAAATGAAAGTGCAACCAACCATTAAAAAGGAGGATCCCTATGCAAGAGCACTTTCATTTTACTACAGATCGGGCCAAGATTCAAAAGCAATATGCCGCCATTTTCGTTTTTGTTTCTGCTCAACTTTCATGCATTCAGGTGCATCTTCATCGTCGAAATCGCCATTTGGTCAAGCAAGAGGACGCTGTCATCATCGCCATTCATCTTTTAGGAAAGCTGCTCGGTTTTACTTCTGAACGGGCGTGGCATCGTTTTGTCACGGGAAATTTGTTCACAAACGGCTCGTTTCTCGAACGTTCCCGGTATAACCGCCGCTGCCGGGCGCTTGGCTTCGCTATCAAATGGATCCGCCATGAGTTGGCAAAACGCGGCCAACATCATGCCTATGCCGTCGTGGACAGCTTGCCGCTCCCATTGTGCCATACGGCAAGAATGCATCGCGTCAAACGGTTTCAAGAGATCGCCGACATCGGGTATTGCGCTTCCAAAAAGCAATGGTACTACGGGTTGAAGCTGCACCTTCAAGTGACCGATCAAGGGCTGCCAATGGGGTATGTGGTGACGGAAGCATCTTGCCACGATCGAATCGCAGCCGAAAGCGTGATGACCCAAATTCCCCACCCGTATAACTTTGGGGACAAAGGATTTATTAGCCGTGACTTGCAAAAAAGGCTGTACGAAGAATACCAAATGGCGCTTTGGACTCCGTCTCGAAAAAACCAGAAACATCGTGCGTCTGAGACATGGGAGCAGTGGATCCAACAAAAACGCAAAGTGATCGAGACGGTGTTCTCGGTTCTGGTTGACCACTATCGCATCACGGGGATCCGAGCCAATTCGATTATCGGATTTGAAGTGGCACTAGACGGTATATTGTTAGCTTATTCCCTGGTTACACTTGGGCTAGTTGAGCGCTAAAGCTCAACTAGCACCACGGGTAAATGGAAAAGATTATACACTTGTTTACCGGAATATACAGGAATTAAAAGGAATCTATGTTATTGCTGTGCCTACAAGTTCATACATGACGGCTGTGCGCCAAATGGCTGTTTTTATTTTGGCGGCAACATTGATCAGCGCATGTGCGGCCTCATTGGTCATCATCGCGTTTGTCCGAACGGTGATAGCACCTATCGTCAGCCTTCAGCGAGCGATGAAAAAGGTGGCGAATGGAGATTTGAGCAGCGACCTGTCCATCATTTCCCGCACCCGGGAAATTCAATCGTTGTCCGCCAGTTTCCAACAGATGGTTCGCAATATGCGGGAGATGATTTATCGCATATCGGTTACAACAGAACAGCTTTCGGATAAAGGCGAGCAATTAAAAACAGTATCTAAAAAGACAGTGGAGAGTAATCAGGAATTAATGGAAGCAGTCGGAATGGTGAAAAGCGGTGCTGCGGAAACGGCATCTTCTTCAGACGCAACGATTACTTTCTTTCAGCGAATGAAAGAGGATATGGTGCAAGTCACTGACCAGATGGAGATGATCCAAGAAAGCTCCCAACATATGAATACGGCTGCTTTGGAAGGGGGAAGACAAATTAAGCAACTGACGCAGTCCATTCAGGCACTCGAGCAGGAAATTGCCCAAATGGCCGGCGCCGTCAAAAAGGTTGAGAGCTACTCATCGTCCGTTGCCAACATCGTGCAAGTGATTCGCACGATCGCCGAGCAAACGAAATATCTTTCTTTGAACGCAACGATTGAAGCGGCGAGAGCAGGAGAAGATGGAAAAGGGTTTGCTGTCGTGGCGAAAGAAATAAGGCGGTTAGCGGAGCAATCAGGAAAAGCGGTTGAGTCGATTGCGAAAACAACGGAAGAGATGGTCGATGTCATCATCGCGACAACGAAGCAAGGCATGCTCGTTTCCGAACGTTTTTCTACGTATATGCAGACAGCGTACCGCTCGAAATGTTCCCTCGAGGAATTGCTAAGGGAGATTGCAGTTGTGACAGAGAAGATCGAGGGTATGAAACGACATATGGGAGAGTTGGCAAATTCGGTTCCTCCGATGGAACAGGCAACCATTTCGTTCGTATCAACGGCCCAACAAACATTGGCAAGCGCTGAACAGATGCTTCATTCTTCCCACACACAAACAACAGATATGAAGGCGATGTATCGAATCGGGCTTGAGCTTATTGAGCTCGGCCAAACGTTGAGGCAAAGCGTGAAACAGTTTGAAACGGCCGGATAAAAAGCCGCCAAGGAACTCCTTGGCGGCTAGCTGTTTCGCTAGGCTGAGGCAGGAACTTCCTTCACCGCCAAAAAGAGAACGGCGAGCGAAACGAACCAATGAATAAACATGCCGTATGGCACGATCGTTTGGACGGCTTCCATCAAAGCAAAAAAGACGGTCGATAACGTAATGCCATAGGCTGACATGATCCATGTATGACGGTAGCGAAGCTTTTTGTCCAACATGCCGGCAAAAATAAGGCCGAAAAAAGCGAGCAGGCACACACTAATAAATTTTCCTGCACATGCGAGCACGTATAACACGAGCCCAAAAAGCGGAATGAGCACCGGCAGAAGCGACTGCAAGCTGGTGATAAACGCACGCACGTCTTCGTCAGTAATGACCACATCTGGAAATGCGGCATAGCTGTAATGTTGCGCCTGGTGGCTGGCAACGAGCACCGCTTCATTTTTCAACAACGCGATGGCGTTCGGAAACCGTTCCACTTCTTCTCTCGTCACTTCACCCGTGCTGTCAAAAATGATCGTAAACCCGCCTTGGTCAATATGGATCGGTTCAGCCGCCGCTGAGCGAAGCTCGCCGTTTTCAATCGAAAAAGGCGGCAAGTCGTCGCGCAACAAGGCGCCTGTTGTGCGGACACCTTCAACGAGCGATACGGAAGCATAGGACAAGGTTGGAAGGATGGATAAAAATGTAAGTAAAAACACATAGCCGATCGTTTTGCCGATTCCTTGAAAGCGGAAGCGGGCAATATCTTTGGGGGAGTACAAACTTTTCCAAATTTGGGTGAATACATTCATCATGGACACACCTTTCTTTTTCTCCATTTCCATTGTATATGCGGCGTCAACGGAATTCAACTTTGAGCGTTTTTTGGAAACCAGCAGGCAAGCAAATACATTGAAACATTGTGGTAATTTTGGTAAGCTAATTTTGGACGGGTGGTCAGCGCCCGCTTACATAATGAGGATAAAAGGAGGAGATTTGGATGCCATTTGAATTGCCGGCATTACCGTATGCGTATGATGCCTTGGAGCCGCACATCGATAAAGAAACGATGAACATCCATCACACGAAGCACCATAACACATATGTGACGAATTTGAATGCGGCGCTCGAAGGGCAGGCGGATTTGCAAAACAAATCGCTCGAAGAATTGCTCAGCAATTTGGAAGCCCTTCCGGAAAGCATCCGTACAGCGGTGCGCAACAACGGCGGCGGCCATGCGAACCATTCGCTTTTCTGGACGATTTTGTCGCCAAACGGCGGCGGCGAGCCGACAGGCGAACTCGCTGATGCCATCAACCAAAAATTCGGCAGCTTTGCCGCGTTTAAAGACGAATTTTCAAAAGCGGCGGCCGGCCGTTTCGGTTCCGGTTGGGCGTGGCTTGTCGTCAACAATGGCGAGTTGGAAATCACAAGCACGCCGAACCAAGATTCGCCGATCATGGAAGGCAAAACACCGATCCTTGGATTGGATGTTTGGGAGCATGCGTACTACTTGAAATACCAAAACCGTCGTCCGGAATACATTGCCGCGTTCTGGAACGTTGTCAATTGGGACGAAGTGGCGAAACGCTACAGTGAAGCAAAAGCGAAATAATGGATGAAGCGGGGCGAATCGATCGCCCCGCTTTTTGCTGATGCCGGGTGCATAGCGGCGGCAGAAATGGCCACACTACCGGATAGACGAAAAGGGGAGTTTACGATGTCATTATTCGAAAAATTGACTGGCCAAGAACGGGTGAGCCGCGATTTGCTGCTGCTTCTTTGCATCGGTGGGTTTTATGCGCTTGCTGTGTCGCTGTCCAATACGTTTGTCAACATTTATTTATGGAAACAGACCGGCGATTTCCGCGATTTGGCATTGTATAATTTGGCGGTCGTCACGATGCAGCCGCTGACATTTATATTCGCCGGCCGGCTGGCGAAACAGATCGACCGCATTTTGATTTTACGGCTTGGTGTGTCGTGTTTAGCCGTTTTTTTTATCACCGTTTTATTGGTCGGCCCTAGCGCCCATCAATATTTGCTCGTTCTCGGCGCATTGCTCGGTGTTGGCTATGGTTTTTATTGGCTGGCGTTTAACGTGCTGACGTTTGAAATTACAGAGCCGGAAACGCGCGACTTTTTTAACGGCTTTTTCGGGGTGCTCACGTCATCTGCCGGCATGATCGGGCCGATTGCCGCCGGCTATATCATTTCGTCGCTCGCGGGTCTGAAAGGATATACGCTCGTTTTTTCGCTGTCGCTTGGCTTATTTATTATCGCTGTGCTGCTTAGTTTTTTCCTCAAGCGCCGTACAGCAGCGGGAAAATATTTATTTCTCCGCATTTTAAAGGAACGGAATGAAAACCGGAATTGGCGGCTCATTACGAACGCCCACTTTTTTCAAGGATTGCGCGAAGGATCGTTTGTGTTCGTTATTTCGGTGTTGGTGTATGTCACCTCAAAAAGCGAATGGGCGCTCGGCAAGTACGGGCTTGTCAATTCGTTTACATCGTTTGTTGCCTATTACGCTGTTTCCCGGCTGATGAAGCGGGAATACCGGATGAAAGCCATTTTATTGGGCGGCCTTTTGCTGTACGCAGCTATTTTTTTAATTGTGTTTCACCCGTCGTACCCGCGCCTTCTTCTTTATGCCGTCACGATCGCCATTGCCTATCCGATTTTGCTTGTTCCTTACTCATCGTTAACGTTCGATGTGATTGGGAGGAGCTGGAAATCAGCGGAAGCACGTGTTGAGTATATTGTTGTTCGCGAGCTGTTTTTAAACGCCGGGCGGATGGTATCGATTTTCGCTTTTTTAGCGGCATTGACACTTTTCGGGGAAGAGATTGGCATTCGTGTACTCATGTTTGTGTGTGGAGCCGGGCATTTAGTGATTTACTGGTTCGTCCGCCACATTCGCTTCACAGATGGCCGTCCGGAGCGGGATCGGCGGGAGCCGCTCCTATTCCGGCCAAAACTGGCCGGCGAACGGGGCGGCCCGTCGGCATAAAAGGGCTGCTCATGTTTTTCCCTAGCCATGCCCACCTTTTTCTTTTACAATAAGGGAGAGAGAAAGGAGGACCGGGGGATGAAGCGGAAAAAGCGGGCGCAAGTGCCGATCCGTTTAAACATTTTGTTTTTCTTTGTCTTCTTGTTGTTTTCGGCGCTCATTTTGCGCCTTGGGGTCGTGCAAATCGTGTACGGAGAAGATTACCGGCGCGAAGTCGAGCGGACGCAAGATGAGATTGTCAGCACGCCGGTGCCGCGCGGCAAAATTTATGATCGGTCGGGCCGGGTGATCGTCGACAACACACCGCAAAAGGCGATTACGTATACGCGTTCCAAAACGACGCAGCCGGAAGAAATATTGGAAGTGGCCAGAAAGCTCGCCCGATATATCGATATTCCGGATGCAGAAGAAAAAGTGACGGAACGCGATATGAAAGATTATTGGATTTTGACTCGTCCGGATGAGGCGAAAAAAAAGGTGAGCGAACGGGAAAAAAAGCGGTTGGCCGACCAAGGATTGACGCAAAAAGAGATTGACAAAAAAGTGTACGAATGGACGCTTGACCGCATCACAGAGGAAGACTTGGCACAAATCTCCAAGCGGGAGATTGAAGTCATTGCCATTAAGCATGAAATGGAGAGCGGCTATGCGCTGACGCCGCAGACGGTCAAAAGCAAAGGAGTGACCGACCGTGAATATGCGGTCGTCAGCGAACATTTAAGCGAACTTCCCGGGGTCAACACGACCGTTGACTGGGACCGGAAGTACGTTTATGACAACACGTTCCGCTCCGTGCTCGGCAGTGTGACCGATGAAGATGAAGGTGTCCCGCGTGAGCGGCTCGACTACTTTTTGGCTCGCGACTACAGCCGCAACGACCGCGTCGGCAAAAGCTATTTGGAGATGCAGTATGAGGAAGTGCTGCACGGCAAAAAGGCGAAGATCAAAAACGTTGTTGACAAGTCAGGCCATGTCGTGGCGGTTGAGGAAGTGTATCCGGGTGAGCGCGGCAAAGACCTTGTGCTGACGATCGATGCCGAACTGCAACAAAAGGTCGAGCAAATCATCCAGCAAGAAATTTTGGCGACAAAGCGCAAAGGCCGTTCGCCGCTCTTGGACCGGGCGTTTGTCGTCATGATGAATCCGAAAACGGGCGAAGTGTTGGCGATGGCCGGCAAACTGCTTCGCGATGGCGAGTTTGTCGACTTTGCGATCGGCAACATTACGTCCGCTTATGCGATGGGGTCGGCGGTGAAAGGGGCGACCATCCTCACCGGTTTTCAAACGGGAGTGCTCCATCCAAATACGTATATCAAGGACGAGCCGTTGTATATCAAAGGGACTCCGGTGAAAAAATCGTGGAAAACGATGGGGACGATCAATGAACTGACGGCGTTGAAACAGTCGTCGAACGTGTACATGTTTAAAACCGCCATTGCCATTGGCGGCGGCACATACCGCCCGCGTGAGCCGCTCAACATCAATCCGGCGGCGTTTGCAACGATGCGCCACTATTTCAGCCAATTCGGCTTGGGCGTCAAAACGGGCATTGACTTGCCGAATGAACTCGGCGGCTTCCAAGGGCAAAGCACGCGCGGCGGATTTTTGCTTGACTTGGCGATCGGCCAGTACGACATGTATACGCCGATGCAGCTGGCGCAATACGTCTCGACGATCGCCAACGGCGGCTACCGGATGAAGCCGCAGCTCGTCAAAGAAATTCGCGAGCCGTCCATTGACGGAAAAGAGCCTGGCCGGGTCGTCAAACGGTTCGAACCGGTCGTCTTAAACCGCGTCGATATGAAGACGGAATACATTGAGCGCGTGCAGGAAGGATTCCGCCGCGTCATGCAAGAGCCGGGCGGGACGGCGTATGCGTATTTCGCCGGCGCCCCGTACAAGCCAGCCGGAAAAACGGGCACGGCTGAAGCGTTTTACGACGGGCCGATCAAAAGCCGGCGCAATGACCCGACCTACAATTTGACGCTTGTCGGGTATGCGCCGTACAACGATCCGCAAGTGTCGTTTGCCGTTGTGGTGCCGTGGGCAACGCAAGGGGACAGCGACGGCATTAACAACCGGATCGGCCGCCGTATTTTGGACGCCTATTTTGAATTGAAGGCGAAGCGAATGGCCGAAGAGCCTGTTCAACCGTCAGCCGACGGTACTGAAGCAACAGAACAATCTTGATGAACTGAAGCTGATTTGATAGAGGAAGCCTCTTCTATCGAATCAGCTTTTTTATTTTTCAAAGACGGGAAACGTCATTGATGCAAAAGGAGGGACGGATGCTGAGAGTGAAAACAGTCAGGCTGGAGTTTACACAATCTTAACATTCCGTTTAAACCTTATTAACAGCGTCCATTTATGATAGGACATGTAAGAGAAAACGAAACGGTCGGGGGGAAAAGAGATGAGCAAATGGAAACGACTGATGTTGTCGGGTATACTTGGCGGAACGATGATGATCGTTGCCGCCTGTGGTGGAGGAAATGGAGCGCAGGAAAATGAGGCGGACGGTGGGTCCGCAGCGAAAGAACTGTCGGGCGAAGTGATCATGGACGGTTCCTCGACGGTTTTTCCGATTGCGGAAGCGGCCGCTGAAGAATATATGATGGAACAGCCAAACGTCAAAGTCTCTGTCGGTGTTTCTGGAACGGGCGGCGGATTTGAAAAGTTCACGAAGGGGGAAACCGATTTTTCCAACGCCTCTCGTCCAATCAAAGAGGAAGAAAAACAGGCAGCTGCTGACAACGGTATTGAGTTCCAAGAGTTTCAGCTTGCCTATGACGGTCTTTCTGTCATTGTCAATAAAGAAAACGACTGGGTCGACTATTTGACGGTTGACGAGTTGAAAAAAATGTGGACGGAAGATGGCACCGTGAAAAAATGGTCGGATATCCGCCCGGAATGGCCGGATGAGGAAATCAAGTTCTTCTCACCAGGCCATGACTCTGGAACGTTTGACTACTTTGATGAAGTCATTTTGGAAGGGAAAGAGATCGTGAAAACGGCTCAGCTGTCAGAGGATGACAACATCCTCGTCCGCGGAGTGGAAGGCGACAAATATGCGATCGGCTATTTCGGCTATGCGTACTATCTTGAAAATAAAGATAAGCTGAAAGTCGTACCGATTGATGGCGGCAACGGTCCAGTCGAGCCGACAAACGAGACGATTGAAACCGGGAAGTACACTCCGCTTTCGCGGCCGCTGTTTACGTATGTGAACGTCAAATCGTTGAAAGAAAAACCGCAAGTGTATGACTATATGGAGTTTTTGCTTGAAACGGCCGGAGATTTGGCGGAAGAAGTTGGTTACGTCCGCTTGCCGGAGGATAAATACAAAGAACAATTGGAAACATTGGCTGGATTGAAATAAGCTTGCCTAGGCCGACGGTTCGCTTTGCCTGTCGGCCTATACGTGTGACAGGAGTCGGAGGATGACGGAAAGGGGTTTGCATGATGAGCATTCCGAAGAAGGAGCAACTGCTTTCGGTTCGGAAGATGATTGAAGAAAACCAAAAACGGCAGCGTTGGCCGAAAAGGATGGAAAAGCTTGCACCGAAACTCCTTTTTGTATTGGCGGCGCTCTCGGTGCTCGTGACACTCGGGATTTTATTCACCCTTCTTTTTGAAACGATCGAATTTTTCCGCCGTGTGTCGATCATCGAATTTGTGACGAGCAAAGAATGGCTTCCTTGGAACGAGGAACAAGGATCGTTCGGAGTCGCCCCGCTTGTCACCGGCACGTTGTTGACGACGGGGATCGCGATGTTGATCGCGGTGCCGATCGGACTTGCTTCAGCGATTTACTTAAGCGAGTACGCATCGGAGCGGACACGTCGCATCATTAAGCCGGCATTGGAAGTGTTGGCCGGCATTCCGACGATCGTGTACGGATTTTTTGCGTTGACGATCGTGACGCCGTTATTGCAAAACGTCATTCCGGATCTCGATATTTTTAATGCGCTCAGCCCGGGGCTCGTGATGGGGGTTATGATCATCCCGATGATCGCCTCGCTGTCGGAGGATGCGATGAGCGCGGTCCCGAATTCCATTCGCGAAGGCGCCTTGGCCCTTGGTGCGACAAAGCTCGAAGTGGCGCTTAAGGTCGTGCTTCCTGCCGCCGCTTCCGGGGTGATTGCTTCGTTTATTTTAGGCATTTCCCGGGCGGTCGGTGAAACGATGATCGTCGCGGTGGCCGGCGGATCATCGCCGGAGTTTACGTTTGATGTTACGCAATCGATTCAAACATTGACCGCTTACATCGTTCAGGTGACAACCGGCGACGCCGGCTATGGGACGACGATTTATTACAGCATTTACGCTGTCGGGATGACGCTCTTTATTTTCACGCTGCTGATGAATATATTGGCGCAATACATTTCCCACCGGTTGAGGGAGGAGTATTGAACACCATGGAAAACAAGTTGGACAAACCGCTCGTTTGGAAGCGAATGAAAGGAAGGCTGGCGCAAAACGCCGTCTTGCAAGCCATTTTTTTTGTTGCTACGATTTTTGGACTCATTGTTCTCGCGTTATTATTATCCCGCGTCATCATTCAGGCGATCGGCTGGCTCGATGGCGATTTCTTAAACAGCTTTCCTTCGCGCCGTCCGGAGGAAGCTGGGATTAAATCCGGACTGGTTGGTTCCCTTTGGCTGATGATGATTGTCGCACCGGTTTCCTTTATTTTAGGAGTCGGGACGGCAATTTACTTGGAAGAATATGCGCGCAAAAACCGCTTCACCGCGTTTATCCAAACGAATATTTCCAATTTAGCTGGCGTGCCGTCGATCGTGTTCGGCTTGTTGGGGCTCACGGTTTTTGTCCGTGAGCTTGGGCTCGGACGCAGCATCTTGGCGGCCGGGTTGACGATGAGCTTGCTCGTTCTTCCGGTGATCGTCGTCGCAGCCCAAGAAGCGATCCGTGCAGTTCCCCAGCAATTGAGAGAGGCTTCGTATGCCATGGGGGCGACGAAATGGCAAACGATTTGCCGGGTAGTGCTGCCGGCGGCGCTGCCGGGGATGCTGACGGGGGCCATTTTGGCGCTTTCCCGCGCCATTGGGGAGACAGCCCCGCTTGTGGTGCTCGGCATCCCGACGTTTATCGCCTATTTGCCAAGCAGCGTGCTCGATACGTTTACTGTCATGCCGCTGCAAATTTACAACTGGACAGGACGGCCGCAAGAGGAGTTTCAGCATGTGGCGGCTGCCGGGATTGTCGTCTTGCTCGTCTTTTTAATTTTGATGAATTCGGTCGCGGTATTGATTCGCAACAAGTTTCAAAAGCGATTTTAACGTAAAAATCCGGGAAAGAGCGAAAGGAGACCGATCAGATGATGGCAACAAAGACAAAGGAAACGAAGCTTTCGCCGTTGGTCGAATCGGCTGCGGCAACGCCGACGGCCGAGGACGTTACGGCAAAAGGCGTTGTATACGAGACAAAAGATTTAAACTTATGGTACGGTGAACATCATGCGCTGAAGCACATTCATTTAACGATTTATGAAAATGAGGTGACGGCGATTATCGGGCCGTCAGGGTGCGGAAAATCGACTTATATTAAAACGTTGAACCGAATGGTCGAACTCGTGCCGAATGTTCGCGTTGCCGGCCAGCTCGCCTACCGCGGACGCAACATTTTTGATCCGTCCTACCCGGTTGAACAACTGCGAACACAAGTCGGCATGGTGTTTCAAAAGCCGAATCCGTTCCCGAAGTCGATTTACGACAATATTGCGTACGGTCCCCGCATTCATGGCATCCGCAATAAAAAAGTGCTCGATGATATTGTCGAAAAAAGTTTGCGCGGGGCGGCGCTTTGGGATGAGGTGAAAGACCGGCTTCGCGATCATGCCTACGGTTTATCAGGCGGGCAGCAGCAGCGATTGTGCATCGCCCGCTGTTTGGCGATTGAGCCGGACGTTATTTTAATGGATGAGCCGACGTCGGCGCTCGACCCGATTTCGACGTTGAAAATTGAGGAGCTTATTCAAGAGTTGAAAAAACAATACAGCATCATTATCGTGACCCATAACATGCAGCAGGCGGCCCGCATTTCCGACAAAACGGCGTTTTTCTTGAACGGGGAAGTGATTGAATATGCGGAGACGAACAAGTTGTTTTCCAATCCGGCCGACCGGCGTACAGAAGATTACATTACCGGCCGTTTCGGATAAAAAACAAAGGAGGCAAGCCTGGAATGCGTGAAAAGTTTGCTGATGATTTACGGGCGCTGCACGACAAGCTGATCGAGATGGGGCGGTTAACGGAAGTGGCGCTGCAACAGGCGATTGACGCGTTTCAAACGCAAAACAAACATTTGGCGATGGCCGTCATTGACGGAGACGGTTTCATTGACAAGCTCGAAGAAGAAGTGAACGACTTCGCGTTGTGGCTCATTGCGAAACAGCAGCCGGTCGCGACCGATTTGCGCCGCGTCATCGCCGCAATCAAAATCGCGAGCGATATCGAGCGGATCGCCGATTTTGCCGTTAATATCGCCAAGGCGTGCGTCCGTATCGGCGGCGAGCCGTTTGTCATGGATATCCGTCCGCTAGTATCGATGCATCAATTGGCGGCAGACATGGTATCAGCGGCCATGACGGCGTACGATCAGGAAGATGCGTCGCTGGCTGCAAAAATTGCCGATATGGACCACCGGGTGGATGAGCAGTATGGGGAGATGATGAGATCGTTGCTTGAGATGGAGAAAACAGATAAAGGGGCGCTGGCGCAAATGAACGTGCTTGCCCTTGTCGCCCGGTATATTGAGCGGATGGCGGATCATGCGACCAACATTGCCGAGCATCTCGTTTACCTTGTCAAAGGGAAGCATTACGATTTGAACGACTGACGATCTAAACTAAGGAGGCGTCCTGGTGGATGCCTCCTTTCGTCTCATGATGGGCGGGCAATCAGGCGGCTGATTGCCGCAAAATCCATATCGCTGCGCACGTTGTAAGTACCGGGGCGGATCGAACGCGTCAGCCCATGCTGTTTCAAGTAATCATTGAATGATCGAGCGCTTTGGATGATGCCGGCCGCCTCAAGCTCTTTGGCAAACGCTTCTGGCGTGTCTCCTTTTTCAATGACAAGGCGATACACATAAACGGTTTGCACCGATTGCTTGGACGGTTGTTCGGCCGGTGCTTTCGACTGGGCGTTTAGGAGCTTGTCGTATTCGTCCTTGGCGACGGCGACGAGTCCATGTTGTTCAAGAAACGCCTCGACGTCCGTTTCGGTCGGTGCGGCCGGCGGGGACGTGTAATATGCGGTGCCGATGAGCGACGTCGAAACAAGCAGGCCGAAGGCGAAAGAACGCATCGTCCGCTTTCTCATCGCTGCAATCTCCTTATGGCCCGCTCGACTTCGGGAACGGTCAAGCCGGTTTCTTGCGCGATTTCATCGAGCGGAAACCCTTGTTTATGTAAAAACAAGACGCGCCGATCAGTGGGCGACAATGCTCCGCCGCGGCGGGGTGAAGCCGGCCGTCGGCGCTCGGGGATGAGCAGCTCCTCTTCGATGACTTGCAGTCGCTTTTTCATTTGGTACGTTTCTTGTGCCAACGAAACGGTCAACTGGTCGATTTGTTCTTCGAGCGGTTTTAGTTCGTCTTTGGCAAAAAACGAGATGATGAGCAAAACAATTGATAAGGCTGCCAAAGCGATGATTGCGTATTCTACCATCGTCCATCCCTCCCCCTTTCACTATATCATATCGATCTATGTTTGTGGCCGGTCTTATTGAAAAAGATGAAATTTAGAGGTGGAAATCACCGCGAAAAAATGCTATCATAGAAAGGTCTGATTATATAAAGCACGTTTGGAGGGAAAAAAGATGCGCGTGAACATTACATTGGCATGCACGGAATGTGGCGAACGCAATTACATTTCGTCCAAAAATAAACGCAACAATCCAGAGCGTCTCGAACTGAAAAAATATTGCCCGCGGGACCGCAAAGTTACGTTGCACCGCGAAACGAAGTAAGCAGTAGGAAGGTCATTCCTGCTGCTTTTGTCTTTATGTTGAAGGAGGGAGAACGATGGATGACAAACGGGAACTGCGCCGTCGTATGCTTGATCGTCTTCGACACCTTTCACGTGCTGAAAAGCAGGCATACGACCGGCGAATCGCTGCGTATTTATACGAGTGGCCGCAATGGCAAAAGGCGCAAGTGATCGCCATCACGGTGGCGAGAGAGACAGAAGTGGATACTGTGCCGATCATCGAACAAGCTTGGCGGGAAGGAAAAAAAGTTGGTGTGCCAAAATGCAATCCGCTGACGAAAACGATGACGTTCCGGCAAATTCAGTCGTTCACTCAACTAGAGAAAGCGTATGCCGGACTGCTCGAGCCGATCGAAGAACAAACAGTGGCAATCGGCCGTGATGAGTTTGATCTCATTATCGTTCCGGGGGTATGTTTCACCAAAAACGGCTACCGAATCGGTTATGGGGGCGGGTATTACGACCGATATTTGCCGGGGAGTGCGGCAGTGACGGCGGCACTTGCTTATTCGTTTCAAGTTGTAGACGATATTCCGGTCGAGGAGCATGATGTGCCGGTAGGGTTTATCATTACCGATCAAGGAGTCATTCATTGTGGGCGATGAATGGGGGTATGCTGCTGTTTCGGCCATCGCGGCTGGCGGCGGATGGTTGTCGCGGTCGCTGTCCGCCTCAGGGGCGGCGGCAGCCGTTGTCATCGGCACGCTGGTCGGGTGCGGTTTTTCTTGGGGCGGATTATGGGTGTTCGGACTCTTTTTTGCCAGTTCCAGCGCCTTTAGCAACGTTGGGAAGCGGAAAAAAGCAGCGATGGCGGAAAAATTGGCGAAAAGCGGGGGGCGTGATGCCGTCCAAGTGTTCGCCAACGGCGGGGTGCCGGCCGTTTTGGCGCTGTTGGCGTTGTTTCGCCCTGACCCTGCCTGGCATGCACTTTTCGTTGTCGCTGTCGCCGCAGCGAACGCCGACACGTGGGCGTCGGAAATCGGCTCCTTGAGCCGACGGCCGCCGCGGGCATGGCCGAGTTTCCGGCCGGTGGAAGCTGGCACGTCGGGGGCGGTGACGCTCCTTGGCACGGCCGCTTCCCTTGCCGGGGCGCTATTGATCGCCGCCGCCGGCGCGCACTTCCTTGACGCTGCTCCGGTGTCAGCCCTTGCGCTGTTCGGCTGGCTTGGCAGCTGGTTGGACACATGGCTTGGCGCCGCCTGGCAATCCGTTTACCGCTGTCCGGCATGTGGGGCAGCTACAGAGCGGAAATGGCATTGCGGACGAACGACGATCCATGTAAAAGGATGGCGCTGGCTTGATAACGATGCGGTCAACGCTTTGTCGATCGCCGGTGCGGTGCTTGCCGCTGCGTTCGTGTTGGCACGCTGACCAATCCGCTTCATAATTGGAGAGAAAAAGGGAAAAAGAATAACGAGCATATCATATGATGAAAGGGGAACACCAATGAACAAATGGTCGTACTCGCTATTGGCCATTGCCGCCGGCTGGCTTGCCTACCGTTACCGTTACCGGATGGCCGACTGGGCGTTGCGCGTTCCGCCGCTGCGAAAACAGCTCATCCGGTTTGCGCTCAACATTCCTGCAGTACGCGGCGCTCTCGTTTCGCAAATGTTGCGCACGTGAGGCAACGATGAAACGGTGGGAAGCCGTTTGGTTTGATTTGGATGAGACACTTATTGACTATGAGCGGACGTTTCACGCCGCCATCCGTCATTGTTTTCATCGCTTTTTTTCGGCCGCTCCCGTTTCGTTTTCCGTTTGGTTTCCGATTTTTAAAGAGGCATGTGACCGGTATTGGGACGACTACGAAGCCGGGACGTTGACGCGGCGCGCTTACCGCCGGCTTCGCTTTCTCGATGCGGCGCGCGCTTGCCAAATTGAAGCAGACGAGGAGATGGCCGACCGGTTTCACGCTTATTTTGATGAGGCAGTCAGCCGATTTGCTGTTGCTTTGCCGGGCATAACCGGCTTGCTTTGTCAATTGCGCGCGGCAAACGTGCCGCTAGGTGTTATTACGAACGGCAGCGGCGTCATTCAGCGGCGCAAACTGACCGCCTGCGGCCTTCACGTCTTTTTCCGCAGCGATGCGGTCGTTATTTCCGAAGAAGTCGGATATGAAAAGCCGGCGGCAGCGATTTTTCATTACGCCGGAGACAGGCAGCCATCTAAGCAGCCGGTATATGTTGGCGACTCGTGGAAATTGGATGTAGAGGGCGCGCTTAGCGCTGGTTGGGAGGCTGTATATTTTCGGCCGCGGCAACCGGCTCCCGCTGGTTCGTCTGTCCCTGTTTGCCGGACGGTCGGCGAATTGGCCGCCTTGCTGCTCGGTGGACTTGGTCTCGTCAGGAAAAGGGAGAGGGGAATGTGATCGGAACGATGGATGCATTGTTTTGGCAGCTTGTTCATCTTTTACTCCGCGGCGGTTACCGCATCGCGCGGGTGTCCGAGCGCGGCGATGAAATATGGCTTGAATCGGCCCACTGGCGGCGTCCGACTCTTATCCGTCTGGCGCGTGCCGATTTTGATTGGAGCCGGTCGCTGCGCCTTGATATGGAGTATACGTGGCAATTCATTCGGCAAATGAACGGGCGAAAAATCGGCAACGGGGGGCGGGTCGTCAATGTATATGTGATGGCGTATCCGCCGGTGGATGACTGGGAGTTTCTCATCAACGAACCGCTGCCGCTTTCAGGGACAGGTGATGGTGCGTTCCATACGCTTGTGATTCATAGCGGCAACATAGGCGAGATGCTCCCGCGGCTTGAGGACATGACTGGCGCCACGCTCATTCCGCTGCCGTCCTTGGAAGGATCCGATCCGCTTGCCGCTGCTAGGCGGTTAAAGCACGAGGTGCTAACGGAATGGCGCCGCCAACGGGAGGAAGAACGGCGCATTTTTGAATATGGCAAGCCGGTGTTTACCCGGCTGTTGATCATGGTGCAAGTCGCCATGTTTCTCATTCTCGAATGGAGCGGCGGCAGCACGAACCCGGACGTCTTAATCCGTTATGGCGCTAAGTTTAATCCGCTCATTGAAATGGGAGAGTGGTGGCGCTTTTTGACGCCGATGTTTTTGCATATCGGGTTTTTACATTTGTTGACCAATACATTCGCTTTGTATTATTTGGGGATGACGGTTGAGCGATTGTACGGTTCGTTTCGATTTTTGCTCATTTATACAACAGCCGGCTTTTTTGGGACGTTGGCGAGTTTTTTGTTTACCCCGTCTATCTCCGCCGGGGCGTCCGGCGCCATTTTCGGATTGTTTGGGGCGCTTCTTTATTTCGGCACGGTATATCGGCACTTGTTTTTTCGCACGATCGGCATGAACGTCATCAGCTTAATCGTTGTGAACTTGCTGTTTGGCCTGCTTGTCCCTGGCATCGATAACGCTGGCCATATCGGGGGGCTGGTCGGCGGCTTTTTAGCGGCGGGCGCTGTCCATTTGCCGAAGCGCACCGCCCGGGGGCGGCAGGTCAAGGCGTTGGCTGCTGCCGCGCTGCTGGCCGCCGCCGGTTTATGGTTCGGCTTTCGTTAAGGAACTTGGATGAGCATCACTTTTTCGCCATTTTTCGCCTCGAGCAAGATAAAGATTCGACGATAATCTTTTTGAATTAAAATGAGCGGCATCGTGCTGCCGGCCGGCGGGAGGATGGAACCATCCTCTTTTTTTATGCCGAGAATATACGATTTGTACAGCCCTTCCCATAGGCGGCCGATGATGGTTTGTGTTTTTGCTGTTGACAAGCCGGGCAGCGGCTGTTCTGTATAGGCAACTAATTCTGGCAAGTAAAGGGCGTAATAGTCGTCTTTCGACAAGGAAAAGTAAGCGAGCAATTCGTCCGCTTTATGACGGAGAAATTCGTTGGCCGCCTTGTTTAAGACGCGCTGCCATTCGCGTTCAGCGTCTGTTTTCGGACGCCGGAACGACGTGAACGGATAGTACGGCGAGTCGATGACATACAAGTACGTACTTGACATCGTCTGGCTGCTCGTAATGCTTTCCCCTTTATGCAGTTCACCGTGATGGAACGTAATCGCTTGGAAAAAACGGCTGTCATGCGCCATCACTGTCTTCCCCATTCGGATTACATCTACATCTGTTTCCCATTTGGATAACACATCGACTAACCGGCCGTCGGCAAACAACAGAGAGACGTCTTGGCGCAAATAGGCGGAACGATTTAAAGTGGAGGCGGCTGACCAGCGCAGCGCATAGCGCTCTCGTCCTTTTTTGGCTTTGGGCACAAGCGTCGTGTTTGCTTCGATGAATGCTGCTTCGTGGTCGAGTGGGAAAAATTTGATCGTTTCGACGGTGCGATGGCGCTCCCACCATGAGAAGAGCGAAGCCGCGGCGGCCATGATGGCGGCAAGCAGCGCGGCAATGATCACCCATCTTTTCATGACATCCTCCTGGATTGGACAAGGTTTTCACCAATATATGCATGGAAAGGAACATTTATGTATGAATTTCCTTTCGGTTGTCTATGATGGGGAGTATACAGTGAACGATACGCAGGGGGATGATGATGGACAAACGCGCGCCAAAACAGCCGGCTTCCCGCCGCCTCCACGACAATGCGGCTTACTTGGCTAAACGGCTCGGAGTCGGCAAAAGTTTTGATGTTATTCGCCTTGACCTTGAGTATGGCGGTCGGGCAATGGCGTTGTTTATGATCGATGGATTTGTCAAAGACGATATTTTGCACCATTTAATGAAATATTTATCCCGCCTTGAAGAACATGAGCTCAAAGCTCATCCACTCGAGAAGCTGTTAAAGACGCATCTTCCTTACATTGAAATTGGGCAAACGGACGATCTCGAGGAAGCGGTCGCCGCGGTGCTTGCCGGGCCGACAGCACTCGTTGTGGATGGGATCGAACGAATCATTTTGATCGATGCCCGCACTTACCCAGTGCGCGGACCGCAAGAACCGGATACTGAACGGGTTGTGCGCGGAGCGCGCGATGGCTTTGTCGAGACGTTCGTCTTTAACACCGCGCTCATCCGCCGCCGTGTCCGGGATCCGTCGCTACGCATGGAGTATGTGCAGGTGGCACGGCGTTCAAAAACGGACATTTGCATTTGCTATATCGAGGAAATCGCCGATCCGGAACTCGTCCGCCGTGTCCGTCAGTCGATCGCCGCCATTGATACGGACGGGCTCGTGATGGCGGAAAAAACGGTTGAGGAGTTTATTTCCGGACGGCATTGGAACCCGTACCCGGTCGTCCGCTATACAGAACGCCCTGATACGGCGGCTGCCCATTTGTACGAAGGGCATGTGCTTGTCATTGTGGACGGGTCGCCAAGCGTGATTATTACTCCGGCGACGTTTTGGCATCATCTGCAGCATGCCGAAGAATACCGGAACAAGCCGATCGTTGGAGCGTATTTGCGGCTTGTCCGTTTTTTAGCTGTCTGGGCGTCAGTGTTTTTGCTGCCGCTTTGGTACTTGTTCATGACAGAGCCGGAGCTGCTGCCGGGGCCCCTGCAATTTTTAGGAAAGGCGAAATTAGGCGATATTCCACTCTTTGCCCAACTTTTTATGATTGAGGTTGGGATGGATATGCTGCGGATGGCTGCCATTCATACCCCATCTTCGCTGGCCACTGCGCTTGGTCTCGTCGCCGCGCTTATGATCGGTGGCATTGCGGTGGAAGTCGGTCTTTTTTCCAATGAGGTGATTTTATATTTTTCTGTCGCTGCCATCGGCACGTTTGCAACGCCGAGCTATGAAATGAGTTTGGCAAACAGGCTTGTCCGCATCGCTTTGCTTATCTTATCCGGCTTGTTCGGCCTGTTTGGCTATGTGCTCGGCATTACCGTTTGGATCATCGCCTTGGCCCGGATGTCGTCGTTTGGCATTCCGTATTTATGGCCGTTCATCCCGTTTTCTTACCGGGGGATGCGCGATGTGCTCATCCGTTCGCCGATACCGTTGAAAAACCGGCGGCCGGCCGTTCTTCATCCGCGCGACCCCGACCGCTAACGCAGGTGCTGTTTCCATCAGCGCCTGCGTTTTTTTGCCTTGACGGCCGCCGTTGTTTGCCGCTACATTAGAAGAGGGAAAAGGAGCTTAGAGGACGATGAAGACCGTATATGATGTGCAACAGCTGCTCAAACAGTTTGGTACGATCATTTATGTCGGCGACCGGCTCGCCGATTTAGAGCTGATGGAAGAGGAAGTGAAAGAACTGTACGAATCCCAGCTGATCGATGTCAAACAGCTGCAGGCCGCTTTGCTGATTTTGCGGCACGAGGCACAAATCGAGCGGGACAAACAAGCGAAAAAAGGATGAGGACGAAATGCAACAATGGTTGGTAGGTGTGGATCTTGGCGGCACGACGACCAAAATGGCGTTCATGACAACGGACGGCATCATCGTGCACAAATGGGAAATACCGACAGATATCTCAAATCAAGGAAAACATATCGTCACCCATATTGCCCGGTCGCTTGACGAGACGCTTGCCCGGCTTGGCGAGACGAAGGAACGGTTGCTCGCCATCGGCATCGGTGCTCCCGGGCCGGTGCAAGAGGAAACCGGAACGCTGTATGAGGCCGTCAATTTAGGGTGGAAAAATTACCCTTTGAAACAACAGTTGGAAGCGGCGACAGCGCTGCCGGTCGCTGTGGATAACGACGCCAATATCGCTGCGCTCGGCGAAATGTGGAAAGGAGCCGGGGGCGGCGCCCCCCACTTGCTGTTTGTGACGCTCGGCACCGGCGTCGGTGGGGGAGTGATCGCCAACGGCGCCATCGTGCGTGGGACGAACGGCGCCGGCGGGGAAATTGGACATATGACGATGATCGTTGACGGCGGTGCACCGTGCAATTGCGGCAAAACCGGCTGCCTTGAAACGATCGCGTCAGCGACCGGCATCGTGCGGATCGCCAACGAAAAACTAGCGGCCGACGAGCGGCTAAGCGCGCTGCGCGGCGGGGAGGTCACCGCCAAAGCCGTGTTTGATGCCGCTAAAGCGGGCGATGCGCTCGCCCTTGAAGTCGTTGACGAAGTGACGCACTATCTTGGCTTGGCGTTGGCGAACGCCGCCAATGTAACCAACCCGGAGAAAATCATCATCGGCGGCGGCGTCTCGAAAGCAGGCGACATACTCGTTGAGCGTGTTGCCGCCCATTTCCGCCGCTACGCTTTTCCGCGTGTCGCCGACGGGGCGGAGATCGCCTTGGCGACGCTTGGCAACGATGCCGGCGTCATCGGCGGCGCCTGGCTAGCTAAGGTGCTCGCTAGTGCATAAACAACAACGGCTGGCTGCCAGATGGCGGCCAGCCGTTGCTTTCATTTTTTGGCGTCTCGTGACATATGTTGAAGATAGAAGAATGGGAAGGGGAGAAGGCGCATGCACATGCAAGCATGGCCAGGCGATACGTTTGAGAAGTATGGACGATGGTTTCGCGTGCCGACCGAGTTAATCGCAGACGCCAATCCGCACGTCGAAAAGGGAACGCTGCGCCCGGGACAGACGGTCGCCATCCCGGGCTATGAGATGATGGATACATGGGAAGCACTCGCCGGCTGCCTGGCGCTGCCCGTTGAGACGCTGCGGCGGTTGCCGGGGGCGATGGCAGTCGTCAATGGAACGGCGCCGCTGCCAAAGCGGATCATGTCTCCGATCGTTCGCCGTGCCCAGCCATACGATTTTGCCGCCCTTGCCGAAGATATCGCGGCTATTATCCGCTGCTACCCGTTTGTGCGCCAGCGGACGATCGGCCATAGCGTACTCGGGTTGCCGCTTATCGAGCTGCAAATCGGACGCGGGCCCGTACGTGTTCATATGAACGGATCGTTCCACGCTAACGAATGGCTGACGACCGCGGTGTTAATGGCGCTCATTGATGATTATTTACGAGCGCTTGTCGATGATGCCGTGCTTGCCGGCCATCGGGTGCTTGAGTATTACCATAAAGTCACCCTTTCGATCGTGCCGATGGTCAACCCGGATGGCGTCAACCTTGTGCTGAACGGCCCGCCCGAAAAGGAGCCGCACCGGAGCGAAGCCGTCCGCATCAACGGCGGCTCGTTCGATTTTTCGCAATGGAAGGCGAACATCCGCGGCATTGATTTAAACAACCAATTTCCTGCCCGTTGGGAAATTGAACAGGCGCGCAAACCCCCAAAGGCGCCGGCGCCACGTGATTTCCCCGGCTTTGCCCCGCTCACCGAGCCGGAGGTGAAGGCCATGGCGGCGTTGGCGGAAGCAAGCGATTTTGCGATGGTTGTCGCATTTCATACACAAGGGAAAGAAATTTATTGGGGATATGAAGGATTGGAGCCTCCAGAAGCGGAAAAGACCGTCAACGCGATGGCGGAAGCAAGCGGGTACAAGGCTGTCCGCTATATCGACAGCCATGCCGGCTATCGTGATTGGTTCATTCAGACGTGGAAGCGGCGCGGCTATACGGTCGAGCTCGGCGAAGGAGTCAATCCATTGCCACTCTCGCAATTTGGGCAAATTTATCGGGACGCCCTCGGTCTGTTTTTGGCAACGCTTAAAATGGCGTAAAAAACGCAAGAGGCTCGATTCGCCTCTTGCGTTTTTAATGCGTGCCGGTCGGAATTCCTTGATGCAAAATCGTCATGATTGTAAACCAACCGAATACGGCGGCAGTAGCAAGTCCGAATAAAAATCCGAGCACGTTTTTCTCGCGCAACGTGCGGAACATTCCATAAAGGGCAAGCAGAGCCACGAGCGCAAAAATAATGACTGTACCCATCATTTTCCCCCCTCATGAAACAGTATGTACAAACGAGTCCATTCTTTTTCATTGTAATCTTTTTTCTTCCATTTGTCGAGGTCCATTCCCTTTTTATTTTTCCCTTTCATCGCGTGGGAAAAACCAGTAAAATAAAGCTAAACATGCATTGGCCATGCCAGATAAAGGAGGAAACGGTTATGGAATGGACTCGCATCCCTGTCGGCCCGATTCAGGCGAACGCCTACCTTTTGTCGGCTGAAGACGGCGCATGCGTCATCGTTGACCCCGGAGCGGAAGGAGCGGTGCTCGTTCGCCGGATTGAAGAAAAACAGCTGACTCCGATGGCGATTTTATTGACGCACGCTCATTTTGACCATATCGGCGGTGTTTCGGATGTGCTCGCCCGCTGGGACATTCCGGTGTATTTGCATGAAAACGAAAAACAGTGGCTGCAAGACCCGGCGCTAAACGGCTCGCTGTATTTCGGCGGTCCGGTCGTTGTCCGCTGCGAACCGACATCCATCACAGGGCCGATGACGCTGACGGTCGGGCCGTTTACGTTTGACGTCCGTGAAACGCCGGGCCATTCGCCAGGCAGTGTCTCATATTATTGCGAAGCGGCAAAGCTCGTGTTCTCTGGCGATGCGCTGTTTGCCGGCAGCATCGGACGCACCGACTTGCCAGGTGGCCACCATGAACAGCTGTTGACGAGCATTCATCGCGAGTTGTTGACGCTGCCTGAAGAGACGATGGTCTTGTCCGGACACGGACCGGAGACGACGATCGGCATGGAAATGGATACGAATCCGTTTTTGCATGGATTTTCATAAAAGAAAAGCAACGCTCGAATCCGAACTGTTGTTCAGACCTTTTGCGCCTTGCTGCATTTCATGAAAAACAGGCAGACGCCCGTCGTCTGCCTGTAAACCAGAAAAAACCCTTCTTAGCCGCGCCAAGAAGGGTTTTGGGGGATGTTCTATCCACAATCATGGGAGGGGATATAGTTAAGCTACTACTATAATAACGATATACGATTGTTTTCACTATGTCAATAGTAAAAAAATAAAAAATTGGGGAAGGAATGAATGATGGATCAACTGTACAAGAGCATTGCCGCCGCGCCGGACGGGAGGGTGTCATACGCTGATTACATGCAAATGGCCCTTTATGATGAACGTTTCGGCTATTACATGCGTGAGAGAGAAAAAATAGGAAAGGAAGGTGATTTTTTTACGAGCAGCTCTTTGGCGGCGGCGTTCGGAAAAGCGCTCGCTTCGTTTTGGATTCGGCTCGTGGAACGGGGAGGGCTGCCGCCGGCCGTTTGCGAATGGGGGGGCGGGGACGGGCGTTTGGCGCTGGCCGTATTAGAGGAATGGAAGAAAAAAAGCCCGCATACATATAGAAATTTGTCGTATACAATCATTGACCAAAGCCCGTTCCACCGCCGACGGCAACAAGAAACACTGCGTCCGGTTGCGGAAAAGATAAGGCAATATGACGGCGTTTCCCGCTGGCTGGCCGAGTGCGGGCCGTTTTCCGGCATCGTGTTTAGCAACGAGTTTTTTGACGCTTTTCCCGTTCATGTCATCACAAAGGAACATGGCGTTTTGTACGAGTGGTTCGTCGCCGCCCGCGGCGGCCGGCTCGTCGAGGAAAAAGCGCCGCTGCACGACCCGGATATTATCCGTTATTTAGATGAACGAAGGTTGGTTCTCACCGAAGGCCAGCGCTTGGAAGTGCCGTTGGCGGTGAAGCGGTTTTGGCTTGAGATCGGGCCGCTGTTCCGACAGGCGGTGATGGTGACAATCGATTACGGCTGCACCGATGAACAGCTGGGCGCACCGGCGCGGCGGCATGGAAGCCTGCGCGGCTATTTTCGCCATCGGCTCATTGCCGACCCGCTCTGTCATCCGGGGGAGATGGACTTGACATCTCATGTGCAATGGGATGCGCTTCGTTTATACGCCCGGCAGACCGGATGGGAGGAAGTGGCGTTTGTCCGCCAAGACCGGTTTTTATTGGCGGCCGGCCTCTTAAACGAATGGGTCGTTTCTGAAAGCATGGAGTTGTTTTCGCCGGTAAACCGACAAAACCGGATGATTCGCACACTTATTGCCGATGACGGCATCAGCCGTTTTTTCGATGTGCTCGTTCACCAAAAAGGAACAAAGCTTTCCGCTGCCGACATTTGGGCGGCGCCGGAGTTTTTGCCGTAAAGAAAAACAGGCAGAAAGATCTGCCTGTTTTTATTCGCCCATGCCGGGCACCATCATAAACGTCGTCCAATACGTGAACGCGGCAAAGAAAATGGTTAAATACGCCCCGAAAATATAGATGTACATTCTCTCGGTCAGTTTTAAAAAGCCGAGGAACAGGAAAAACACCGTTTGGCCAAAGAAGATGAGTGATGTCGTATGCATATGGCCGAGGTAAAACATGACAGCGAAAATGCCGGTCCAAAAAGCGAGCACGCGGAACATGCGGTCCATTATGTATCCCTCCTTTTATACAATCCATTGGTCTTTACTTATTATAATGTACAATAGTTGGGAATGTAAATAACGCTTTCGGACAGGCTGTAAGAAAAAAAGATGGGGCGCCTGCCGCCCAGCCGCCGCCCAATATGAAGGAAAAAGGAGGAGACAGGCCGCTGCTACGGACGGATGGCGATGCGGTAGGCGCAGCGGCGGCTGCCGTCCATCATATTTTCTGTTTCAGCCATTTTCGCATCGGCAAACAGCACGTCCACCATTCCTTCCAGAAACGAATGATGCATGCCGCACACTGTATCAGGATGCTGTGCAGCGATTTCTTTGAACGGACAGTTGAAAATGTCGAGGTAAAGCACTCCTTCGTTCTCTTCATAATGGAATTGCGGAAGAAATCCGGCCGCCTCAGCTGCTTCTTCCATGATGCGGATTTTGTCTTCCAAGGTAAGCGCGCTTGCTGAACCGTTATGCGGCAGGCGATTGGCAACGAGTTCATAACCAAACTGCTTTCCTGTTTCACGCAACGCCTCGATCCCGGCCGGCCCCAGTTTGGCCATCGTCTGAATGGCGATGCGGGCAAGAAGCTGGTAGTCACGGAACGGAAAATACAAACCGACGACTTCGTCAGATAACCGGTACAATCGGCTCGGCCGCCCGCCTTTTCCCGTCTTTTGTGTATCCGATACGACCATGCGAACGTCTTCAAGCTTTGTCAAATGAAGACGGGCGACGTTCGGATGGATATGGAACTTTTCAGCAATCTCCTGAACCGAAACTTCGCGGTGTATTTTAGCCATGTATTCGTAAATATGAAATCTTGTTGGGTCGGACAGCACGTTTGTAATTTTTAATGTTTGTTCCATCGGGGTTCCCTCCTAAATAAATCATTGATACGGTTATTATAATGAAATAGGTGAAGGCGAGGAATGATTTTTGTCACTATTGACGATAAGTGAGCAAAAGTTCAAAAAATGTTCACGAAAAAAATTTCGACAGCAGCAGGAAAACCGATAACGTCCGTCGAAATTCAAAGCAACCTAATGGAAGGGAGGGAATATGCGCTGGATGATATCGAACAAGTAGCGAACCGTCTCCTCGCTGAAGCGGTGCAGCGCCGCGCCTCTGACCTTCACCTCATTCCGCGCCGCCATGATGCGGCCATCCGCCTCCGTGTTGACGGCATGCTCATCGATGTTGGTACGCTCCCGAAAGAGATCGCCGAACGCGTCATCGTGCATTTCAAATTTTTAGCCGACATGGATATCGGTGAACGGCGCCGTCCGCAAAGCGGGGCGATGGAAGTAAACGAATCCGGGGAAACGGTCTATTTGCGCTTATCGACGCTGCCGACGCTTTACGACGAAAGCCTCGTCATCCGCCTCTTGCCGCAGCGCTTTTCGCTGCCGCTTCGCGAACTATCCTTATTTTCCCACTCCACCGCACGATTGTTTTCCTTTATGCAGCAGCCGCAAGGGCTCATATTGCTGACCGGCCCGACCGGGTCGGGAAAGACGACGACGTTGTACACCCTTCTTGATGTTTGTCAAGCGGAAAGACAGCGCAACATCATCACATTGGAAGATCCAGTCGAAAAACGAAATGACCGGTTTTTGCAAGTGCAGATCAATGAAAAAGCAGGCATCACGTATGCGGCCAGCTTGAAAGCCGCTTTGCGCCATGATCCGGATGTGTTAATGGTCGGGGAAATCCGCGATCATGATACGGCGGCCATCGCCGTGCGGTCATCGTTGAGCGGACACTTGGTCGTGTCGACCATGCATGCCGCGGATGCCGTCGGTGCGGTGTACCGGCTGCATGAATTCGGTGTGCCACCCGGCGACTTGGCTGAAACGCTGCTTGCCGTTTCGGCGCAGCGCCTTGTCGAGCTATGCTGTCCGCTATGTGGCGACGATTGCCATCCGGCGTGTCGCCGGCTTCAACGCAGACGGCGTGCCGCCGTCCATGAACTGCTTTACGGACCGGAGCTTATGAATGTCATCCGTTCGCTGTCGGACAGTGATGGGCGACGGCCCCGCCGCCATATGACATTAGGGCGCCTCATCCGCAAGGGAATCGCGCTTGGTTATTTGCCGACCCGCGCGCTTGAGCTTGCCGAAGGGGGAGAGCGATGAGGAGAAAAATGTGGCCGCTTGCTGAACAAGCGTTGTTTTTTATCCGGCTCGGCCGGCTGCTTGAGCGCGGCTACCCGCTCGGACACGCGCTCGAATTTTTAGCCATTCAAGCGCCGGTGAAGCGTCGGTTGGAGCTTGAACGCTGCTTGCAGCAGCTGCGGGCCGGGTCGCCTCTTTTTGTCGCCATCGGGGGGATGTCCATCGACCGCATCGCCATCAGCCTGCTCTTTTTTGCCGAGCG
This sequence comes from Geobacillus genomosp. 3, assembly GCF_000445995.2. Taxonomy (GTDB): domain Bacteria; phylum Bacillota; class Bacilli; order Bacillales; family Anoxybacillaceae; genus Geobacillus. The sequence goes on along the minus strand of NC_022080.4, from coordinate 2,356,295 downwards.
GCACGGCGATTTGCCCCGCGGCATGGCGGAGGCGGGAGCGGCGCTTGCGCAAAAAGCGCGCTTCGGCGAACAATTGCGCCGCTTCAGCCGCTATCCTCTTTTTCTCTTTGTTTTGCTCATTGTCATGCTCGTGTTCATGCAACGATGGCTGCTCCCGCAATTTGAGCAGACCGCCGCGGCGCTTTCGCCCGGAAATGAACAGACTTCTTTACTTATTGCGCTCATTGCCCATGCGCCGATGGCATTGGCAGGCATCGCCGCCTTCCCCATATTCTTCTGGTTGTTTTACGCCGCTTTCTTCCGCCGTTGGCCGGTCGCCCGCCGGCTTCAGTTCGCTTTATCCATTCCATGGTGCGCCTTATTGGTGAGATTGGTTGCCACATATGTAATGGCCCGTCAGCTCGGCCGCCTGCTGCAAGCGGGTTTGTCCGTTTATGAAGCGCTCGGCGTCTTTAGCGAACCTTTTTCCTGGCCGTTTCTGCAAATGGAAGGGAAACGAATCCGCGAAGGGTTGGTAAAAGGGATGGCGCTTGACGATCTCGTCAGCGCCGCCCGCTACTACGAGCCGGAGTTGACGCTTGTCATTCGCCACGGTCAGTCGAACGGCGAACTTGGCAAGGAACTCGAACATTATGGGGAGTTTTTGCTGCAAGTGATCGAAAAGCGGCTCGAAACGGCGCTGAAGCTTGTGCAGCCGGTGCTGTTGTCAGCGGTCGGAGCATTCGTCGTCGGAATGTACTTGGCCATTTTGTTGCCGATGTTTTCGATGTTAAATGGATTGTAAGGCTGCTTAGGGGATATGCGGCGGTTACGGATGAGCGCGAACCATGATGATGCAAGGAGGAGTTGCCGTGAACGAAAAAGGATTTACACTCATTGAAATGCTGATTGTGTTAATGGTCATTTCGGTGTTGCTGTTAGTGGCGATTCCGAACATTACGAAGCATAACGGCATGATCAACGACAAAGGATGTGAGGCGCTTGTCAATACGGTGCAGGCGCAAGTGAAGGCATATGAGATGGAGCATAACAAAATTCCAACCATTCAAGAATTGCTCGATGGCGGGTATATTAAATCAGATAAATGCCCAAACGGCCGTGCGATCCAAATTAACGAGAACGGCGATGTGAGCGAAGTTGGCTCGTAACGGCGGGTTTACGCTGCTTGAAATGCTTGTTGTGTTGTCGGCTGCACTGCTGTTGGCCGCGCTCGTTGCCCCGACCCTCAGCGGGATCATGCACCAACGTGAGGAAACGTATATGTTGGCACTGTTGCGCGCCGATTTATACGGCGCCCAGCAACATGCCGTCGCCAGACGGGTGAAAGTGTCCGTGTTTTTTACCGAGGGGAGCGGCGAGTATCGGGCGGTTGATACGGATAGCGGCCAGCGGATCATCGTCCGCACGCTTCCGGCGCCATGGCAGTTTCAGCTCGGCACGCTGCGCAACCCGCTTATCTTTACCGATAACGGCAATATCGAACAAGGCGGGACCGTTTGGGTAAAAAGTCGCAAAGGCAATTATAAAGTGACATTTTTGCTCGGAAAAGGGCGGTTTTATGTGCAAAAAATGTAGCGGCGGATTTTTGCTTGTTGAGGGATTGTTTGCTCTTGTGCTGTTATGGACGACAGCTGCTGTTCTCCTTCCTTTGTTCATGCAAGTGGTGCTCGAACGGAACAACCTTGTGCTTGAGGAAAAGGCCCGCCGACTGATAGCCGTTGCCTTGTATGAAGAGCCGTTTGTCGGTGAAACGACGGTGGTGGACGGGCGAACAACGTTTCGCCTGCAGGCGCACGAGGAAGGAGGACGGATGTGGAAAGTATGCGTGCGCTGGAACGATTACGCCGGCCGCGAGGTGGTGAGATGCGGGTACGGAAAGCGGTAGCCGGGGGACAGGGATTTACACTTTTAGAAGCACTGTTGGCACTAACGGCCGCATTGACCGTTGCGGCTGTCATCCCGGTGTTGCTGTCTGTCCGCCCGCTTGGTGTTGTTGCGCCGGTTGACGGGTTTACGCACCTTGAATGGCGTTTGTTTTTACAGCAATTGCAAATCGAGTTGCATGAAACGGAACGATGGTCGGCGGATGGGACAACGCTTTATTTGCAAAAATGGAACGGCGATCAGGTGAGCTTTTCGTTCGTCAAGTCCAATGTAATCCGTCAAGTGAATGGAACGGGCAACGAAACAGCGCTTCGCCATGTGCAGGCTGTTTCGTACCGTGTTGGTGTCCGCGGCCTGTTTGTGCAAGTGACAGGGGACGATGGCATCGTTTATGAGGCGTTTGTGGCGCGGGCGTTTTAGCGGAAGCTCTGCCTGTTCGATCGCGAGCGGCTCTTAGCGGCCGCTTTGCTTCCTTTGACTCGGGAGGGGATATTTCGATGTGAGGATTGTGGACTTGAAATGGACAGAGATCGAAAGACAGCATCAATCTTTCGAACTACCTTGCATAGCGATTTGTACCGTGAGTTGCATGGGAAGTGAAGTCTTCGGAGCGTCAACGAAACGAGAGTAGCTTCGGCGAAATCGGACGCGATGAGCAAGGAAGCAAACGAAAACTGCTGCAACGTTCTTGTAGAATTTTGTAAGTTTTGCGTAACGGGACGAAGGAATGAAAGGAGGAAAGGGAAAGATGGGACGTCAGGACGGTGTCATTTTTCCGCTTGTAGCGGTCGTCGCGCTGCTGTTTGCTTTTTCCGTTACGCACGTCCTGCTTTTATATGAAGTGGAACAACAGGCGATGCATGACGCCCGTCAGGCCGTTGAGGCGGATGAGCTCGTGCAGATGGCCGTATTTGACGTAAGAGAACAAATCGCGGCGTCGGATCCATCGATGGTCGGGCATGAAGGGGAATGGACGTACCCGCGCGGGACAGCTGTCTATCGTTGGGAAAAAGAGGGGGAAACGAGCGTCCGAGTCGCCTTGTCCGTCCGCTCGTCATCCGGACTGAGAAGAAGTGTTGTGTTTACGGTGGTGCTCCCGGCGCTCCATATAACCGAATGGAGCGAACAAAACGATTAAAAAAGGAAAGAGACGGAAAAACTAAAAGAAAAAAAGGGGGGACGCTGATGGCGGTCAACGATTACGTCAAATTTGTCACTCAGCAGTTTGTCGCGTATATGGATATGCCGAAGGAGGAACGGACGCGGCGGCGAAGCGAGCGAAAACAAGAACGGCCCCCGCTCTCTTACCACCTGTTCGGCATGATGCCGCTTTCGCTCCGCTTGTTGTTTCGGCGCCGCCCGTAACGGACGCCCGCTGGCCGACCCGGCCGGCGGGCGTTTTGCGCTTAAATGGCACCGGCTGATCCCGCGTATAGGGTTGTTACGAGGAGTGCGGCATTAAATAGAAAAGACCACCGTTAATGACGGAAACAGTGATGCGCGGCTTATACTGTTTTTCAAGCGCTTCTTTCTCGATATAATAACATTCCGGCTTTTCTTCCGCATCTTTGTAAAATTCATCAAGGAGCGCCAAATCGTCAGCCCAGCGTTGGCGCGCTTCGTTGGCCCACGTATGATCGTCGGCGGCGATGCGGCCGCGAATATATTGTTCAAGGCGGCTGATGCCGCTTCGTAGCTTAATGAGGGGGGAAATGGTGAAACAATAGTCCGGGATTTTCGGCGTCAGCCGCCGCTCACGCAGCCGTTCGTGAAACGATTCGATCATTGTTCCGCTGATAAGATGCAGGCCAAGGGAAACGATGTCATCTTTTTTTCGGTCGCATTCGTACGAAATGACAACGTTCATGCCAAGCCACGGATGAAGGGCGGCGTTTCCGGCAAGCGGGGCGTCCGGCTCTTCGTACAGGCGGATAAAGCTGCCGCGCTTTTGTGCTGAGCGGAACAGCTGGTGCAGCCGCGGCGCTCCAAAATGAAGCCGGTCGCCTTTTAGCTTGTTCGTCTTTTCACTCGGGCGGGTGATCAGCGTCAGCTGCATCGGTTGCGGAACGCCGCCCGTCCGTTCGATGTAATGCCAATAAAATGGACGGTTCATCAGCTCTTTATCCATTTCTGCCGTCAGTTGGACCGTCATATAGTCGTCGTTCGCTTCCAAAAACGTGCAGCCGTTGGCGGCAAAATAGCGTTCCACAAAACGGCGGATTTCATGTTGCTGCATGCCGCTCGCCTCCTGCTTTTCTAAGTTGTTCGGCAAGTTCGATCATCGCCATGATGTTTTCCATTTTAATTTTCATTTCTCCTTCGCTCCGCGAGTGGACGAGGGCGTCTTCAAAGTAATGCTCAAGGTCGGCGAGGTTCATGTTCGCCAAAATGTCGTCCAATTCGCCGACGACCCGTTCGAACAGGCGGATTTTTTCATACAATAGTGTTAAAATATGTTCTTCCACCGTCTGTTTGACAGCAAAGTTGTAAATGTAAACATCATCGGTTTGGCCGAGCCGGTGGACGCGGCCGATCCGCTGTTCAAGGCGCATCGGGTTCCACGGCAAATCGTAGTTGATGACATAGCGGCAAAACTGCAGGTTAATGCCTTCACCGCCCGCTTCGGTGGCGATGAACACTTGGGCGTGGTGTTTAAACAGCTCCTGCATCCAGTCTTTTTTGCCGCGCCGGAAGCCGCCGCGAAATGGGACGGATGAAATGCCGTGCTGTTTTAAAAACCATTGTAAGTACAGCTGCGTCGCCCGATATTCAGTGAAAATAATCACTTTGTCATTAATGGAGCGGATGAGTTCAAGCGCTTTTTCCGCCTTTGAATTCGTCGTGACGGCGTTGATTTTTTCCAGCACCTGCTCGAGCGCTTCAGGGATGGCTCCTTCGCATTTCTCCATCATATTTTTTATGGTTAAAAACAGCGCTTCACGGCTGCTGCACGCTTCGCGAAGCAAGGTAATGAGCGAAAACGAACCGGCGAACGACTCATGCCGGAGCGCTCTCACTGCTTCGTACAGCTCGCGTTCTTCATCTGTAAATTCGATCAGCACCGGCTCGACGTGGCGCTTTGACCATTCGATCGGCGTATCAGCGCGGCGGTTGCGGATCATCACCTTGTTGACAAGCGCTTTTAAGTGTTCGTTTGTTTGCACCGCCCTTGTTTTGCCGTACGTTTTCGTAAACTGTTCGGCGTTGCCTAAATGGCCGGGCTTCAGGAGTGAGACAAGGTTGAAAATTTCTTCGATTCGGTTTTGGATGGGCGTTGCCGTCAGCAACAAACAAAACTTCTTTTTTAAATTTTGCACAAACTCGTAGTTTTTCGTTTTGTTGTTTTTCAGTTTGTGCGCTTCATCGATGATGATCATATCGTACGGCTGCTCGTAAATGATGTCGCGGTGCGGCGGTTTTTTCGCCGTATCAATCGAAGAAACGACAATGTCGCACTGTTCCCAGACATAGCTCTTTTTTTGCTGGACGGCCGGGATGAAAAACTTTTCGTTCAGCTCTTTCACCCATTGTGAAACAAGGGAGGCGGGAACGAGAATGAGCGCTTTTTTCACAAGGCCGCGAATCATATATTCTTTGAGGACGAGCCCGGCCTCAATCGTTTTGCCAAGGCCTACTTCATCGGCCAAAATTGCTTTGCCATTCATTTCTTCGACGACGCGGCGCGCCACTTCAAGCTGGTGTGGCAAAATCGTTAAATGCGGCAAATGTTTCGGTGCCTGCAAGCCGGTAAATTCCGGCACACTTAAATGATGGGCGGCCTCTAAAGCCAGCTCGTACATTTCCCAGTTCGCCCATGGGCCGTCTGTTTCAACGCGCGCAAGAAATTCCTCTTTCCACGCCCCGTCTAGTTTGATCTCAATGTCCATGGCCATCCCCTTCCCTCGATACGAATATTTATATCGATTATGGATAATAATTCAAGCAAAATAAGAACATTTTTGCAGTTAATTCCTATAAAAGTTCGTTTATTACCTATTGCCCTTTTTGAGTGGTTAATGGTAGTATAAATTTAGAACATTCGCATGAATGGTTGATGAGGGCGTTCTTTAGTATGCCCGCTTTGGAACAATTTATTGATCGGCGGATGACGGCAAGGGGAGAGACTACGGAATGTAGCGCCGAAGGAGCAAGCGGAAACGCGAATCTCTCAGGCAAAAAGACTCTTGCTTGACGCAGCTCTGGAGAGCGCCTGCATAAGGCAGGCCACCCAAGAGGAAACCGACCGGCTCGTGCGAACCGCTAATGGCTGTGCCGACCTAGAGCCGACGGGAAACTTTCAGGTGCCAGGACAGAGCCACCTTTTATATATAAAGGGTGGAGTCTGTCCTTTTTTGCGTCACAGATCAAAGGAGGGAATCGGATGCTGAAGCGCACGCCACTCTTCCCGGTGTATGCCCGTTACGGTGCCAAAACCGTCGAGTTTGGCGGCTGGGAAATGCCGGTACAATTTTCGAGCATTAAGGAGGAACATGAGGCCGTAAGGACGCGCGCCGGGCTGTTTGATGTTTCGCACATGGGGGAAATTACTGTCCGCGGCCGCGGCAGTCTCGCCTTTTTGCAAAAGCTGATGACGAACGATGTCACCAAGCTGCGTCCGGGGCGGGCACAATATACGCTCATGTGTGATGAAAACGGCGGCACGGTTGATGACTTGTTAATCTACTATAAAGGAGAAGACGATTATTTGCTTGTCGTCAACGCCGCCAATACGGAAAAAGATTTTGCTTGGCTGAGCGAGCACATTGATTCAGATGTCGAACTCGAAAATATTTCGGCGCAGACAGCGCAACTCGCCTTGCAAGGGCCGGCGGCTGAACGCGTGCTGCAAACGTTGACCGATGTAGAGTTGTCGGCTTTACGCCCGTTTTCGTTCGTCGACGATGTCGAAGTCGCGGGTGCGAAGGCACTCGTTTCACGCACAGGCTACACGGGCGAGGATGGATTTGAAATTTACTGCCAAGCTGAGGATGCCATCGCTTTGTGGGACGCCATCTTAACGGCCGGGGCCGAAGACGGGGTCGTTCCATGCGGGTTGGGAGCGCGCGATACACTTCGGTTTGAGGCGTGCCTGCCGCTTTACGGACAAGAGTTGTCCGACACGATTTCCCCGCTTGAAGCCGGCCTTGGCTTTGCTGTCAAAACAGAAAAAGAGACGCCATTTATCGGTCAAGCTGCACTGAAGCAACAAAAAGAAGCCGGGCTGCCGCGTCGGCTTGTCGGCATCGAAATGATCGACAAAGGGATTCCGCGCCATGGCTACCGCGTGTATGCCTCCGGCGAAGAAGTCGGCTTCGTCACGACCGGCACACAGTCACCGACGTTGAAAAAAAATATCGGCTTAGCCCTTGTGAAAGCGGAAGTGGCCGCGATCGGCCAAGAAGTAGAAGTGGAGATCCGCGGCAAACGATTAAAAGCAACCATTGTACCGACCCCGTTTTACAAGCGGGCCAAGTCATAAGTAAGGGGGAAGGAAAACCGTGCTCCACCGTTATTTGCCGATGACGGAAGAAGACAAACAAGAGATGTTGAAGACGATCGGTGTCGCCTCGATCGATGAACTGTTCGCCGACATTCCGGAACAAGTCCGGTTCCGCGGCGAGCTGAATGTGAAACCGGCGAAATCTGAGCCGGAGCTGTGGAAAGAGTTAAGTGCATTAGCGGAGAAAAACGCCAATGCGAAGCAATACGTTTCCTTTTTAGGCGCCGGGGTGTACGATCATTATATTCCGGTTGTCGTCGACCATGTCCTGTCTCGCTCCGAGTTTTACACGGCGTATACGCCATACCAACCGGAAATTTCCCAAGGCGAGCTGCAGGCGATTTTCGAATTTCAAACGATGGTATGCGAACTGACCGGCATGGATGTCGCCAACTCGTCGATGTACGACGGCGGCACGGCGCTCGCCGAAGCGGTTTTGCTTAGCGCCGCTCATACGAAGCGGAACAAAGTGCTCATCTCGTCCGCTGTCCACCCGCAGTACCGCGAAGTGGTGCGCACGTATGCAAAAGGGCAGCAGCTCGAGGTGAAGGAAATCCCGTATAACGGCGGTGTCACGGATGTTGAGGCGCTTGCTGCCGAACTGGGGGACGATGTGGCGTGCGTTGTCATTCAATATCCGAACTTTTTCGGCCAGATCGAGCCATTGAAAGCGATCGAGCCGCTCGTCCATGAAAAGAAAAGTTTATTTGTTGTCGCCAGCAATCCGCTTGCGCTTGGCGTTTTGACGCCGCCAGGGGCATTAGGGGCGGACATCGTTGTCGGCGACATGCAGCCGTTTGGTATTCCAATGCAGTTCGGTGGTCCGCATTGCGGCTATTTTGCCGTTAAAGCGCCGCTTATGCGGAAAATCCCGGGCCGTCTTGTCGGGCAGACGACCGATGAAGACGGGCGCCGCGGGTTTGTGTTGACGCTGCAGGCGCGTGAGCAGCATATCCGCCGCGACAAAGCGACATCAAATATTTGCTCGAACCAGGCGCTAAATGCCCTTGCGGCTTCGGTGGCGCTCTCGGCGCTTGGCAAGCGGGGCGTAAAAGAGATGGCGGCGATGAACATGCAAAAAGCGCATTACGCAAAAAGTGAGTTGGAAAAACGGGGCTTGCTGTCGCCGTTTGCCGGTCCGTTTTTCAACGAATTTGTCATCCGGCTCGGCTGCCCGGTTTCTGATGTGAACGCCCGCCTGCGGCAAAAAGGAATCATCGGCGGCTACGACCTTGGTGTTGAGTATCCGGAGCTTGCCGACCATATGCTTGTTGCTGTCACGGAATTGCGGACGAAAGAAGAAATCGATCGGTTCGTCAACGAATTGGGGGATTGCCATGCATAACGATCAACCGCTCATTTTCGAACGAAGCAAGCCAGGACGAATTGCCTACAGCCTTCCGGCGCTCGACGTTCCGGCCGCTGATCTTAACGAACTCGTTCCGGCTGACTATTTGCGTACTGAAGAGCCGGAACTGCCGGAAGTGTCGGAATTAGACTTAATGCGCCACTATACGGCCCTCTCAAAGCGGAACCACGGCGTCGATTCCGGATTTTATCCGCTCGGGTCGTGCACAATGAAATACAATCCGAAAATCAATGAAAACGTCGCCCGCCTCGCCGGATTTGCCCACATCCATCCGCTGCAGCCGGAAGAAACGGTGCAAGGGGCGCTTGAACTGATGTACGACTTGCAAGAGCATTTGAAAGAAATCACGGGCATGGATGCGGTCACCTTGCAGCCGGCCGCCGGCGCGCACGGCGAATGGACAGGGCTGATGATGATTCGCGCCTATCATGAAGCGAACGGTGACTTCGGGCGGACGAAAGTGATCGTTCCTGACTCGGCGCACGGCACGAATCCGGCTTCAGCAACCGTCGCCGGCTTTGAGACAGTGACAGTCAAATCGACGGCTGACGGCCTTGTCGATTTAGAGGATTTGCGGCGCGTCGTCGGCGCCGATACGGCGGCGCTCATGCTCACCAACCCGAACACGCTCGGGCTGTTTGAAGAGCAGATCGTCGAAATGGCGGAAATCATTCATGAAGCAGGCGGCAAGCTGTATTATGACGGTGCGAACTTAAACGCCATTCTCGGTAAGGCGCGCCCAGGAGATATGGGGTTTGACGTCGTCCATTTAAACTTGCATAAAACGTTCACCGGCCCGCACGGCGGCGGAGGCCCAGGTTCCGGACCGGTCGGGGTGAAGGCCGATCTTGTACCGTTTTTGCCGAAACCAGTCATCGCCAAAGGGGAAAACGGCTATTATCTCGATCATGACCGCCCGCAGTCGATCGGCCGCGTCAAGCCGTTTTACGGCAACTTCGGGATCAATGTCCGGGCATACACGTACATCCGCTCGATGGGACCGGACGGCTTAAAAGCGGTGAGCGAATACGCTGTCTTAAACGCCAACTATATGATGCGCCGGCTCGCCGAGTATTACGATTTGCCGTATGACCGCCATTGCAAGCACGAGTTCGTCCTCTCCGGCAGACGGCAAAAGAAACTTGGCGTCAGAACGCTTGATATCGCCAAACGGTTGCTTGACTTTGGCTTCCATCCGCCGACCGTCTACTTTCCGCTCATTGTTGAGGAGTGCATGATGATCGAGCCGACTGAGACGGAGTCGAAAGAAACACTCGATGCGTTCATCGACGCGATGATTCAAATTGCCAAAGAAGCAGAGGAACAGCCGGAAGTTGTACAAGAAGCACCGCATACGACCGTCGTCAAGCGACTTGATGAAACGACGGCAGCGCGCAAACCGATTTTGCGGTATCGAAAAGTAGAAGAAAGCCATTAAGCTGAACAATCGATCAGCGGCCCGCCCGACAATGGGGCGGGCTCTTTTTTTGGCGGATATACACCGCCAGTGGACATTGACAGAAAAGTTTAGTTAGTTTATCATATAAACTAATAGAAATTAATCCATCTAGAAGGGGAGAAAGACATGCATTATCGCCAACTAGGAAACACCGATCTGACCGTGAGCGAACTTAGCTTCGGCACGTGGGCGATCGGCGGCTCATGGGGGAAAATCGATGATAAGGAATCGTTGCGCGCGCTTGCTTATGCCATAGAGCGCGGCGTCAACTTTTTTGATACGGCCGATGTGTATGGCGACGGCCATAGCGAAGAGCTGTTGGCGAAGGCAACGAAAGGAAAAGAAGACCGCATCTACATTGCGACAAAGTTTTGCCGTGCCGGCGATATTCACGACCCGAAGACATACTCCGAAGCGTCGGTGCGCGCGTATTGCGAGGCAAGCCTGAAACGGCTTGAGCGCGAGGTGATCGATTTGTACCAAATTCATTGTCCGCCGTTTGAAATCTTAAAACAAGGCGCGGTCTTTGAAGTGCTGGAAAAGTTGAAACAGGAAGGGAAAATCCGCTATTACGGCGTCAGTGTTGAAACGATCGAAGAAGGGCTGTTCGTCATCGAGCATTCAGGGGCGAGCGCGCTGCAAGTCATTTTTAACATCTTGCGGCAAAAACCGCTCGAACGGTTGTTTCCGGAGGCAAAACGGCTCGGTGTCGGCATTTTGGTTCGCCTGCCGCTCGCGAGCGGGCTGTTGACCGGCAAGTTTACGAAACAAACGACGTTTGCCGAGGATGACCACCGCTATTTTAACCGCAACGGAGAGCAGTTTAACGTTGGAGAAACGTTTGGAGGGCTTGAATTTGAAAAAGGGGTGGAGCTTGCTGATAAGCTGCGCTGGATCGCCAACGGGCGCGGCAGCATGGCGAAAGCGGCGCTCCGCTGGGTCATCGATCATGAGGAAGTGACATGCGCCATTCCGGGCTTTAAAACGGTGAAACAAGTTGAAGAAAACTTGGCGGCGTTGGCGGTACCATCGTTCAACGAAGAAGAAAAAGTGCAGCTCCGCCGGTTTTATGAGAACGAAGTGCATCCGCACATTCGCGGGGCATACTAAATCAATAAGATAAAAAGGATGACAAACACGTGCGGACAGGAAACATTACGCTTGTCAAAAAAATGAATAAACAGCTTGTGTTGAAATTGATTCGCGACCAACATCCGATTTCGCGTGCTGATATTGCGAAACGAACCGGGTTAAATAAAGCGACCGTTTCAGCGCTCGTCGACGAGCTGATCGCCGAGCATTTCGTCCATGAAAGCGGTATCGGTATTTCCACCGGCGGGCGCCGGCCGCTTATGCTTCGTTTTAATGCCGACGCCGGCTCGCTTGTCGGCATTGAGCTTGGCGTCAACTATTTGTACGCGGTGCTGACCAACTTAAACGCCGAAATTATATGGGAGCAGCGGCGTTCGTTCCGCCCGGAAGAGGGGCAGGAGGCCATTGTCAGTGAGATGATCGAACTGATTGAGGCGGCCATCCGCCGGGCCCCGGCGACGCCGTACGGCGTGATGGGGATCGGCATCGGTGTTCCCGGCGTCGTTCACACGGAAAGCGGGACAGTCATTTTCGCGCCGAATTTGCGCTGGGGCGATGTTGCGCTCGCCTCGGCTCTGCAAAAACGGTGGCCGCAATATCCGGTCATCATCGAAAATGAGGCGAAGCTCGCGGCGCTCGGGGAAAAATGGTTCGGCGCCGGCAAGGAGTTTGCCCATTTTGTCTACATTAGCACCGGCATCGGTATTGGCGCCGGCGTCGTCCTTCATCATCAGCTTTATCGCGGGGTGAACGGACTAGCTGGTGAAATCGGCCATCATACGATCGACTTAAACGGTGTCCGCTGCAACTGCGGCAACATCGGCTGTTGGGAAATGTACGCATCGGAAAAATATATTGAACGCCGTTTGGCGGAGGAAGGCCGTTCGGAATGGCTCGATGACCGTTTTTCCGTCGCCGCGATGGCGTTGGCGGCGGAACACGATGAACAGCTGGCCGGCATTTTGGAAGAAACGGGCCGCTATCTCGGCATCGGGCTGCTGCAAGTCATTTATGCGTACAACCCGGAAGCGGTCATTGTCGGCGGCCCGCTCGCCCGCGCCGGCGATTATGTGCTCCGCGCGGCCCGTAAAGAAGTGGGGGAGCGCATTCTCGTCAAAAAAGAAAACGAGCCGTACATGATCGTCTCAAAGCTGAAAGAAAAAAGCTGCGCCATTGGCGCGGCCGCTTCGGTATTGGAGGCGGTCGTTCTGCCGCCGGAATTTGAGTCGGCATTTTAATCGCTGCAGACGAAAAGAGGCGTCTGCCTTTTCTGGCGAACGCCTCTTTTTACAGCCCTTAGGCTTTTTTCTTCACTTTCCCAGTCCACGTTTTAAATCCGCCTTTTAAATGGTACAAGTTGCGGTAGCCTTTCCGGTACAGCATTTGCGCGGCTCGCCCGCTGCGCAGCCCGTTTTGGCAATATAAATAAATCGGCTGGTCTTTGCGCAGTTCTTTCATGCGCATGCGCAGTTGAGTGAGCGGAATGTTGCGTGCCCCTAAAATATGTCCAGCCGCAAACTCATCCGGTTCGCGGACATCGACTAATTGCGCTTTTCGGTAGCCGGCGCGGAACTCTTCTTCTGTCAACGCCTTGACAATTCTCCGCTGCCACAAATACGTGATGACGGAATACACGATGATCGCGCCGAGAACAATAAGCAAAGCTTCCATCCGTCACGCCTCCTTTCCCTTCGTCCACTATTCCTATTATATAAAGTTGCCGCTTAGAAGCAAAGTGTTTTCATAATGGCATTTTTCTTCCCTTGACCGGCGTTGTTTGCTAAACTAGTAAAGGCGGTAGAGAAGGCGGTCTAATCTGGCTTGCAAATAAGCCGTCCCAACGCCTATATCGCATGTTTGAAATCGTAGAGAAGGTGAAACGATGGCAAAAGAAGTATGGCGCTTTATCGATTCCGGCGACCGTTCGCCGTCGTTTAATATGGCGCTTGATGAGGCGCTCTTGGATTGGCACAGCGCCGGGAAAATCCCACCAACCATCCGCTTTTACGGTTGGAATCCGCCGACATTGTCAATCGGTTATTTCCAAAAGGTAGAAAAAGAAATCGACTTAGAGGCGGTCAAGCGCCACGGTCTCGGCTTTGTCCGCCGTCCGACCGGAGGGCGCGGCGTCTTGCATGACAAAGAATTAACATACAGTGTGATCGTCTCAGAATCGCACCCGGACATGCCGCAGACGGTGACGGAAGCGTACCGCGTCATTTCCCAAGGCATTTTAGAAGGATTTCGTTTCCTTGGGCTTGACGCATATTTTGCCGTGCCGAAAACGGAAGAAGAAAAAGCGGATTTGCGCAGCCCGCGTTCAGCCGTCTGCTTTGATGCGCCGTCGTGGTACGAGCTCGTGGTTGAAGGGCGCAAAGTAGCCGGCAGCGCGCAAACGCGGCAAAAAGGGGTCATTTTGCAGCACGGTTCGATTTTGCTTGATTTGGACGAAGACTTGCTGTTTCGCTTGTTTAAATACCCGAACGAGCGGGTGAAAGAACGGCTGCAGCGCAATTTTAAAAACAAGGCGGTCGCGATCAATGAGCTGACTGAGCGAACGGTCACGATCGAGGAAGCGAAAGAGGCGTTTTACAAAGGATTTGAAAAGGGGCTGAACATCGTGCTCGAGCCGTATACGCTGACGGCTGAGGAGTTGGCGTATGTCGAAGAGTTGGCCCGGACGAAGTACGAAAGTGACGAATGGAACTTTAAGCGCTGATCAGCAACATGGAAAATCGTTCATTTTCCGGCAAAAACGGCATCATCCAACCGGTTTTCTCCGCTTTTCGCCGTTTTTTGCCTTTTTTTCTGCTTGACAGAAATGAAATCATTTGTTCTCAATCACAATATATAGTATGATTTTCGAAAAAAATCATACTATATATTGTTCTTTTCTGTTTGATATGGTAAGGTAGAGAAGACAGGACAACTTTGCCAAAACATGAGAGATTATATAAAAGAGGAGAGATAGGAGAATGACGGTGGCGTCGTCCGAAAAATTGAAAATCAATATTGACAAGCTGAACGAGGACATCCGCCTGTTTCCGCAAGTGCATCCGATTACGCCCGATATGCACATCACCCATAAAGGCGTATCCCGTTTGGTTATGCTTGACCGGTATTCGTTTAAGGATACGGAAAAGCTGACGCTCACACCGGGCGATTTCGTCGTGTTGACGATCAAAGAGGACCCGAAATTCCCGGCCCGCGGCCTCGGTTTTATCGTCGACATCGACTGGGAGGCGAAAAAAGCGCGCGTGTTGATTGAGGATGAATACCGGCATGTGCTTGAAGGCGAGGAAGCGGAAACGGGCATTGTGTTCCGCTCGCTCGACATCATCGACAAGCCGCTTGAAATTTTCTACGAGCAAATCGCGAAACGAAACGCGACCGGGCTGGCGGCGGTGGAGAAAACGGAGGAAAAGCGCAACGAGTGGTTCCAAAAGTTTTATGAGGAGCTGTCCAGCATGAACTTTGTGCCGGCCGGGCGCGTGTTGTACGGGGCGGGTTCGGGCAAGGAAGTGACGTATTTCAACTGCTATGTGATGCCGTTTGTGAAAGATTCGCGCGAAGGCATTTCTGAACACCGAAAGCAGGTGATGGAAATTATGAGCCGCGGCGGCGGTGTCGGCACGAACGGTTCGACGTTGCGGCCGCGTCATACGCTCGCGCGCGGGGTGAACGGCAAATCGTCCGGGTCGGTCTCGTGGCTCGATGATATCGCCAAGCTGACCCACCTTGTCGAGCAAGGTGGCTCCCGCCGCGGCGCCCAAATGATTATGCTCGCTGACTGGCACCCGGACATTATCGAATTTATCGTCTCGAAAATGCAAAACCCGCGCATTTTGCGCTACTTGCTTGAAAACACAGAAGACGAAGGCATCCAAAAAGCGGCGCGCGACAAGCTGAAATTCACACCGCTCACCGAGCGGGAGCGAGCGATGTACGAAGCGATCGTCCGCTACAAAAACGAGCCCGGCTACGGTGGCTTCACCGAAGAGATCATTAAAGACGCCGAAGAAAAACTGCGCACCGGCGGTACATACACGGTGCACAATCCCGACTTTTTGACCGGTGCGAACATTTCTGTCTGCCTAACGAAAGAATTCATGGAAGCGGTCGAAAACGACGACGAATATGCTCTCCGTTTCCCGGACGTGGAAACCTATTCCGAAGAGGAAATGCGTATTTACAATGAAAAATGGCATGAAATCGGCGATGTGCGCGAATGGGAGAAAATGGGCTACCGCGTTCGTGTCTACCGGAAAATCCGCGCCCGCGAACTGTGGAAGCTGATCAATATTTGTGCGACGTATTCGGCCGAGCCGGGCATTTTCTTCATCGACAACGCCAACGAAATGACGAACGCCCGCGCCTACGGGCAAAAAGTCGTGGCGACCAACCCGTGCGGGGAACAACCTCTCGCACCATATTCGGTCTGCAACCTGGCGGCCATTAACTTGGCGAACATGGTGGACAAAGAGCAGAAAGTCGTGGACTACGAAAAGCTGAAGCGCACGGTCGAAATCGGGGTGCGGATGCAAGACAATGTCATTGACGCAACGCCGTACTTCCTTGAGGAAAACAAAAAACAGGCGCTCGGCGAGCGCCGCATCGGCCTTGGTGTCATGGGGCTTGCAGATTTGCTCATTTACTGCGAAAAAGCGTACGGTTCCGAGGAAGGAAATGAACTCGTAGATGAGCTGTTTCGCACGATCGCCACAACTGCGTACCGGGCCTCGATCGAGCTGGCGAAAGAAAAAGGCAGCTTCCCGTTTTTGGTCGGCGAAACGGAAGAAGAAACGCGAAAGCTGCGCGAGGCGTTCATCAACACCGGCTATATGAAACGGATGCCGGATGACATTCGCCAGGATATTTTGCAATATGGCATTCGCAACTCGCATTTGCTGACGGTGGCGCCGACGGGATCAACGGGAACGATGGTCGGCGTCTCGACCGGGCTTGAGCCGTACTTCTCGTTTTCGTACTACCGGAGCGGGCGCTTGGGCAAGTTTATTGAAGTGAAGGCGGATATTGTCCAAGAATATTTGGACAAACATCCGGAAGCCGACCCGAACCATTTGCCGTCTTGGTTTGTGACAGCGATGGACTTGCCGCCGGAAGCGCACGCCGATGTACAATGCATCATCCAGCGCTGGGTGGATTCGAGTTTGTCGAAAACGGTCAACGCGCCAAAAGGCTATACGGTCGAGCAAGTGCAAAAAGTGTACGAACGTTTATGGCGCGGCGGCGCCAAAGGCGGCACTGTCTATGTCGACGGCAGCCGCGACGCGCAAGTGCTGACGTTGAAAGCGGAAGAAAACACGGTTGATGAGCAGTTGGAGCTCATTCCGGAAGAAACAGAAGAACAAGTGAAGAAGCGCACCGTCGTTCTTGTCGATACGATTCAAGATGTGCGCGCCACCGATGTGACGATCGGCTCGGAAATCGGCAACATTTGTCCGATTTGCCGCGAAGGGACGGTCGAAGAAATCGGCGGCTGCAATACGTGCACAAACTGTGGCGCCCAGCTGAAATGCGGGCTGTAATCACGATGCGGGTGAGCTGGATTGGCCAAAACGCTGGTTTCCATTGTGAAACCGGCGTTTTTTTACATAAAAAAGGGGAGGGAAAATATAGTATAAAAGGGAGGGGGAAGAAACGAAAGGGGGAGCGTGATGATTGTCCATGTCGTCCAACGCGGGGAAGCGCTTTGGCAGCTGGCCCGCCGCTACGGCGTCCCACTTGAGCGGATCGTCGCCGCCAATGAACTAAGCGACCCGAACCGGCTTGTCAGCGGGCAGGCTGTTGTCATCCCGGTGCCATATCGCTATCATATCGTTCGTACAGGGGAAACGTTATGGCAGATCGCCAGGGCGTATGGAGTAACGGTCGAAGCGATCGTGCAGGCGAACCGGATCGCCAATCCGGCGCTCATTTATTCGGGCACGGCATTGTTGATTCCGGCCCGCGTCCATACGGTGCGCACGGGGGAAACGCTAGGGCAAATCGCCGCTGCTTACGGGGTGAGCGTCCAGCAAATCATTGAATTCAATCCGATCACCGATCCGAATATAATCGTTCCCGGACAGCGGCTTGTCATTCCGCCGGCTAAGCCGCTCATTGAAACGAATGCGTTTACGATTGATCCTGGGGAAGAAGGGGCAGAACAAGTGCGTGAAGTCGGCCGTCATTTGACGTATGCCGCGCCATTCGCCTACACGATTCGCGCCGATGGCGGGCTCAATCCACCAAATGACACTGCTATTATGCAAGCGGCTTACGCTGCGCGCATCGTACCGATGATGACGATCACGAACTTTACGTATCAGGACCCGGGCTCGCGGCTGGCGCAGACGATTTTAGGAGACACCGCGCTGCAAACGCGGCTGCTTGACAATATCATTCAAGTGATGCGCGCGAAAGGATATCGGGCGTTGAATGTCGATTTTGAAAATGTGTATCCATCCGACCGCGAACGGTATAATATGTTTTTGCAGCGGGCGGCGAACCGGCTTCACGCTGAGGGATATATGTTATCGACGTCACTGGCGCCTAAAATAAGTGCAGAACAAAAAGGGCTGCTGTACGAGGCGCATGACTATCCCGCCCATGGACGCATCGCCGATTTCGTTATTCTAATGACGTATGAGTGGGGCTATCGGTTCGGACCACCGCAAGCCATTTCGCCAGTAAACCAAATTCGGCGCGTGCTCGATTATGCGGTGACGGCCATTCCGCGGAGGAAAATCATGATGGGATTCCAAATTTACGCCCGCGACTGGTTGCTGCCGCACGTGCAAGGGCAAGAGGCGGAAACGTTCAGCCCGAAAGAGGCGCTCGAACGCGCCATTCGCTACGGGGTGCCCATTCAGTACGATATGGAGGCGGCTTCCCCGTTTTATCGCTACACGGATGAGCGAGGGCGCCAGCATGAAGTATGGTTTGAAGATGCCCGCAGCGCGTTAGCGAAATTCCAATTGGTGAAAGAATACGGATTGCGCGGGATCAGCTACTGGGTGCTCGGGTATCCGTATCCGGAAAACTGGGTGTTGTTGGAAGACAACTTCCGCGTCCGTAAGCGCGGGTAAGCTGAGCAGTTAGAGCGTATGCGCCGGTTAATGGGCATGCGCTTTTCCTTTGCGCTTTGAAATTCGAGCCGCTTTTTCCGTTGGGAGATTTCGATGGCATGTTGGCTGATTTTGTCGCTTACATATTTCCTTTGTGTTTTGACGTTCGAACTGCTTTTTTAACGGATAACATTCGGTGTCATATTGGCTAACTTTGTCGTTTACGTATTTTTGGACGAATCGAAGCACGAGTATAAGTGGGGGCGGTACGGTGTCGGCAAATACGTGTACCGTGATGAGGAGGAGCGGGAGCTGGAGGAAACGATACGCTCGTACATTGCCCACTTTTTCCCGGCGGCCGAGGTGCAGTATTTTACGTAATGACCCTTTTATGATATAATAGAAATGATTGCTATTTTTGTCTGCCAAAAGGGCCGACACACATCGGAATGACAGTATAGGCCGGGGGGATTTGCTGGCGGCAGGCAAACGTTGCAGGAGGGGACAAACGTTGCCGACACCGAGCATGGAAGATTACATTGAGCAAATTTACATTTTGATCGAAGAAAAAGGCTACGCCCGCGTCTCCGATATCGCGGAAGCGTTGTCCGTTCACCCTTCTTCGGTGACGAAAATGGTGCAAAAGCTCGATAAAGATGAATATTTAGTGTACGAGAAATACCGCGGTCTTGTGTTGACGCCGAAAGGAAGAAAAATCGGTCAGCGGCTTGTGTACCGTCATGAGCTGCTTGAACAGTTTCTTCGCTTAATCGGTGTCAATGAAGAAAACATTTATCGTGACGTTGAAGGAATTGAACATCATTTGAGCTGGAACGCCATCGACCGGATCGGCGACTTGGTCCAATATTTTCAGGAGGACGGCCGCCGCCTGGAGGCGTTGCGCGATGTCCAAAAACGCAATGAACAAGGGGAGTAAGCGACTGCTTGCTCTTTTTTTGTTTTTCGCGAAAATGCCCGCGCTTTGTGGAGCCATTTTCATGCCGGGTGGAGGGCAAAACGTTGCCCATGGAACTTTTCCGTACTAAACGCCTTTTCTTTCTCTTACATATGTATAAACGGCGAGAAAGGAGAGGCAACGGTGGACATTGACATCGTCTTTTCCGGTGGCGGAGTGAAAGGGTTTGCGTTGCTTGGAGCATACGAAGCCATTGAGGAAAAAGGGCTGCGCTGGAAGCGGCTCGCCGGAACGAGTGCGGGGGCGCTGCTCGCTGCGCTGTTGGCGGCTGGATACAGCGCCCGCGAGATGACGCGGTTGCTCGAGGAGCTCGAGATGGAGCGATTTTTGGATGAGCGGGCGTCGTGGATTCCGTTTCCTGTTTGGAAATGGGTGCGTCTTTATTGGCACCTCGGCGTTTACAAAGGAAAGGTGTTTGAACAGTGGATTGAATCGGCACTCGCCGCTCGCGGGGTGCGGACGTTTCGGGACATACCACCCGGGAGTTTGTATATCGTTGCTTCCGATGTGACGAACGGGCGCATCGTGGTGCTGCCGGACGACTTGCGCACCTACGGACTCGACCCTGACTCATTTTCGGTCGCCAAGGCGGTGCGGATGAGCACGAGCATCCCATACTTTTTCGAGCCGGTTCGCCTCCGCGGGCGGGGCGGCATCTCTCTCATCGTTGACGGCGGAGTGCTCAGCAACTTTCCCCTTTTTCTCTTTGATGAAGAAAAGGAAGCGAAAAAACGGCCGGTACTCGGCGTCCAACTGAGCGCAAAGCCGGGCGAGCAACCGAAACGGCGCATTTCCAACGCGCTTGATTTGTATGAAGCGTTGTTCGCAACGATGAAAGAGGCGCATGACGCCCGCTATATTTCGCGTCGCCATGAAAAAAATATCATCTTTTTGCCGGTGGAAAATGTCCTTTCGACCGACTTTTCCATCGACCCGGAAGCGCGCCGGCACTTGATTGAGTATGGACGTGAGCGGGCGCGGCAGTTTTTGCGGCAATGGGCATACTAGACGGCCGCTTTGAGGAACAGGTGAATAATGGCGCGTGGGGAATGCCGCCTTCCTGTCACGGATGGCGAAGGCAAACAAAAAAAGAATCAAGCTAAAACGAAGCCCGATTCTTTTTTTTGCTTTTTTTCCCATCGATTACAGTTAAATGCGGAGTTGCTGTTCGCTTTTTCAGCGGCCGTTTCAGTTTCGCCGGCTTTGGCTGTTTGCGCCCGGAACGGGGATGGAGCTTTTTCGACTGCCGCACCGCTTTTAAATATGACAACCGCTCTTTATTGGTGCGGCGTTGGTACACGAAACGGTAAAACAGATAAATCGCGGCTGCAAACAGCGCGACAAACAACAGCTGGCGAAACAGCACCGTCGGATGGGCAAAAAGGGTATAGACAATGCCCAGCGTTCCAAGCAAGATTATAAGCCCGACGAGCGGGTGAATGGCCCTGCGCCGCAATGAATCCACCCCCTTTAATCAATTACTGCACGACTTTTTTCGCTTCGGCTTCCGCTTCCAAGCGGAGAAGGCGCTGAAACGAGGCGATGGCCACTTCCACTTGTTCATTGTCCGGTTCTTTTGTCGTCAGCCGCTGAAGCCATAGCCCGGGGTAGCCGAGCCAGCGCAGCAGTGGAACATCCCTCAATTTATTTGTAAACTGCAATACTTCAAACGAAACGCCAAGCACGACCGGAATTAAAGCGAGCCGGTTCACGATCCGCAGCCAAAGCGGATCGGTCGGCACGAACAAATAAAGGAATAAGCCGACGACGACGGTAAATAAAATAAAGCTGCTGCCGCACCGGTAGTGGAGACGCGAGGCGCGCTGGACGTGCTCGACAGTGAGCGGCCAGCCCGCTTCATAGGCGTTGATCACTTTATGTTCCGCCCCGTGGTATTGGAAAACGCGCTTCACAAGCGGCGTTAACGAAATAAAGTAAATATAGCCAAGCAACAGGGTGAGCTTGAAAACCCCTTCAAGCAAAATCTGCCCCGTCTTTCCCGGGACGAGCGGCTTGAAGGAAGCGGCGAGCAGCGCCGGAACGAGTGTAAAAATCGTTTTGGCGAACAAAAACGACAGCACACCGATGGCTGCGGCGCCGAGAATGAGCGTCAGTTTGGAGCTGCTTTCCTCACCCGCCTGCTCTTCTCCTGGGGTCACCTCATACCGTTCGCTTGCAAACTGCAAATGTTTGGCCCCGTTCGCGCTCGCTTCGATCATGGCGATGACGCCGCGGACAAACGGAATTTTCTTAAAGGCGGCCAGCGTCGGATTGGCATGGCGCGGCAAGGAAAAGTATTCAATCGTTCCATCATTGCGGCGAACAGCGGTGACAGAGTGTGTTTTGCCGGCAAACATGACTCCTTCGACGACCGCCTGGCCGCCGTATAACGGTTTATCCATTTGTTTCATCAAGCAAACACCAACCTATTTTTATGTTTATTATTTTATTCTACAAGAAACATTCGGAAACCTCTAGGTTGATGTTACTGTTATGATTTCCAAAAAATCCATTATTTACACGGGGACGATCATTTTTTCGCTTGATTCATGGAGCAAAGGGCTGTAGGTCATACTAACGGACAAGGAGGTGCAGCATGATGGCGGAACAAAAAGGAAAGCTCGAGCAGGAACAAACAGAGCGGCCCATGACGCTTCTGCAAAAAACGGTCATAATCGGGTTGGTCGGCGGGGTGTTTTGGAGCTTAATCGGCTATTTGGCCTACTTTTTCAACTTTAGCGAAATCAGTCCAAACATGATTTTGACTCCTTGGGTGGCCGGCGATTGGAAATACGGGAGGGCCGGCAACTATGCGGCCATCGCATTGATCGGTATTATTTCCATTGCGGCCGCGCTTCTTTACTATGCGTTGCTGCGGAAAATTCGCGGCATGTGGGCAGGAATTTTATACGGCGCCGCGCTCTGGGCTGTTGTCTTTTATTTGTTCAATCCGTTGTTTCCAAACGTCCGGCCGGTCGCTGATTTAGAACCGAATACCGTCATTACGACGCTTTGCTTGTACATTTTATACGGCGTGTTTGTCGGCTATTCGATTTCCTTTGAGACGCAGGAAATGAATCGGCCGTCGCCAAGCGCTGGAAAAGAGGCGGCGAAGGAAGGAAGTTGACAAGCGCTTCTTGTTCGGTCGAGATGAGCCTTGCTTCGCCAAACCAGTGTATAGCGGGAACCTTCCCTTTATGGTAAAATAAAGAAGGTTTTCGCGCGGTTCGGCATTACGGCTGATGGCAAGCGGCCGTGCCAAACCGGCGCACGGTGCCGCCTTCAGCATGATCATGGCCGAGACACTCCCACTCCATTGCCGGCTGGTGGGGAGCAGTCAAATTCACGGGAAGAGGAGAATGAGCATGGAAAAGTTGGAAAAACTTCGGACGCTTCTTGAGGAGAGGCATATTGACGGGCTTTTAGTAACCAACGGCTACAACCGCCGCTACATCACCGGATTCACCGGCACGGCCGGCGTCGCGCTTGTCAGCCGCCAAGGAGCGGTGTTTATTACGGACTTCCGCTATGTCGAGCAAGCTTCCAAACAAGTCGAAGGCTTTGAGATTGTGCAACATAGCGGGCCGATCGTCGAAGAAATTGCGAGGCAAGTAAAGCGGCTCGGCGTTGCAAAACTTGGCTTCGAGCAGGAGCATGTCACATATGCGGCATACAAAGCGTATGAGGAAGCGATCGGTGCTGAGCTTGTGCCGACGTCTTCTATGGTGGAAAAGTTGCGCTTGATTAAGTCGGAAGCAGAGATTAAGATATTAAAGGAAGCGGCGGAAATTGCCGATGCGGCATTTGCTCATATTTTGTCGTTCATTCGTCCGGGTGTCAAAGAAATGGAAGTGGCGAATGAGCTCGAGTTTTTTATGCGCAAGCAAGGAGCGTCTTCTTCTTCCTTCGATACGATCGTCGCGTCCGGCTACCGTTCGGCGCTGCCGCATGGGGTGGCGTCTGACAAAACGATTGAGCGCGGCGAGTTTGTCACGCTCGATTTCGGGGCCTACTACAAAGGGTATTGCTCCGATCTGACAAGGACGGTGGCCGTCGGCGGCATCAGCGCTGAACTGAAAACGATTTATGAAATCGTCCTTGAGGCGCAGCGGCGCGGCTTGAGTGGGCTGAAAGCGGGCATGACCGGCAAGGAGGCGGATGCGTTAACGCGCGATTACATTCGCGAACAAGGGTACGGCGATTATTTCGGACACTCGACCGGCCACGGCATTGGCCTTGAAATTCACGAAGGGCCGACGCTTTCGTTCCGCTCCGACGCGGTGCTTGAGCCGGGCATGGTTGTCACGGTTGAGCCGGGCATTTACATCCCGGGGCTCGGCGGGGTTCGCATTGAGGATGATGCAGTCATTACCGCTGATGGGAACGAAGCGCTCACTCATTCGCCGAAAGAACTGATCATTTTATAACGGATTGCGTGAGGAGGAATTTCGGTCAATGATTTCAGTCAACGATTTTCGCACAGGGCTTACCATCGAGGTCGACGGCGAGATTTGGCGCGTCCTTGAGTTTCAACACGTCAAACCAGGCAAGGGCGCGGCGTTCGTCCGTTCAAAACTGCGCAATTTGCGCACCGGCGCCATTCAAGAGCGGACGTTTCGCGCCGGCGAAAAAGTAAACCGGGCGCAAATTGATACGCGCAAAATGCAATATTTGTACGCCAACGGCGATCAGCACGTCTTTATGGATATGGAAACATACGAGCAAATCGAACTGCCGGCAAAACAAATCGAACACGAACTCAAGTTTTTGAAAGAAAACATGGAAGTGTTCATCATGATGTACCATGGGGAAACGATCGGTATCGAGCTGCCGAACACCGTTGAGCTGAAGGTCGTCGAAACCGAGCCGGGCATCAAAGGCGACACCGCTTCCGGCGGCTCGAAACCGGCCAAACTCGAAACCGGCCTTGTCGTTCAAGTGCCATTTTTCGTCAACGAAGGCGACACGCTCATCATTAATACCGCTGACGGCACGTACGTGTCACGGGCGTAAGCGGCTCGAAACAGACAGCACTGCTCCGGAATTTTCCGGGTTGGTGCTGTTTTTTTATGCGCAAATAAGATCTGGATGGCTTCGCTGCCCATCTCCGTTTTCACCGGCAAAAACTTCTTCTGAAACGGCTTGTTCCCGCATACGTTTGTACTAATCAATCCCATTTTTAATAGGAGGAACATATGAAGCATTGGCTGCGATCGATCGATCCGTCCGTCTTGGCGATGGCCGGGATGCGGATGTTGTCGGCGCTCGTTGAGCTCAGTGCGGCGCTGTTGATGCTGGCGTTTAACGACGTCAAAAAAGCGCTCGCCATTAACGCTGCACTTGCCGTCGTCGGCCCGACTGTGATGATTGTGACGATGACGATCGGGCTGCTTTCGCTGGCGGACGAGCTTTCATTTTCCCGGTTGGGGCTCGTCGCGCTCGGAGTGGCACTCATTTTGTTTGCCATCTACAAGTAAGGAATAAACGGCATATTTCACCCATACATATGAACTAGTCCACGAGAAAAGGAGGAGGGCCATGGAAGCGGTATGGGGAATTTTGCCGAAAACGATCGCTGCCGTGTTGCAGCAGTTGCCTTCCTGGGGCCGCAACATCGAGGAAATCCGCATCCGCATTTCCCGGCCGCTTGAGGTGATCGCCGACGGGAAGGCCCGCTTGTTGCCATATGAAGCGACAAAAGAGGATGGCATGTACTTGCTCAACAAATTAAGCCATTATTCGATTTATGCCGTCGAAGAAGAGCTGAAGCGCGGATTTATGACGATTGAAGGCGGGCACCGCGTCGGGCTCGCCGGCAAAGTCATTACGGAAGGGGGCAAAGTGAAAGCAATCCGCGACGTCGCCTCCTTTAACATTCGGATTGCCAAAGAGCAACTCGGCATTGCCGATCCACTGATCCCGTATGTCCACGACGGGCGTTGGCGTCATGCGATGATCATCGGTTCGCCGCAGACCGGCAAAACGACGCTGCTGCGCGACGCGGCGCGCCTTATCAGCAGCGGAACCGGGCGCATCCCGGCGCAAAAGGTGGCGATCGTTGACGAACGGTCAGAAATTGCCGGCTGCGTCAAAGGCATTCCGCAATTTTCGTTCGGCCCGCGCCTTGATGTATTAGACGCTTGTCCGAAAGCAGAAGGGATGATGATGATGATCCGCTCGATGAGCCCGGATGTCATCATCGTCGATGAAATCGGGCGTGAGGAAGATAGCGAGGCGGTGTTGGAAGCCGCGAATGCCGGCGTCTCGATATGGACGACCGTGCACGGTCGCACCATCCAAGACGTTTGGCAGCGGCCGACATTGCGCCCGGTCATGGAGCAACGGGTGTTTGAACGGTTTATTGAACTGACGAACGTTCCACACCCTGGTTCGATCCGGCGCATCGTTGACGCTAGCGGGACGGTGCTGTATGAACGGGCGGTGGCGAGCCGATGAAATGGTTGGGCGCCTTATTGATTCTCGCCGCCTCGACATGGATGGGATTCACTGCGGCCCGCACTTTGTATGAGCGTCCGCGCCAGCTTCGCCAGCTAAAAGCGGCGCTCAGGGCGCTTGAAGCGGAAGTGATGTACGGACATACGCCGCTCGCTGAAGCGTCTGCTTATATCGCCCGGCAAACGGCTGCTCCGGTGTGTGAGCTGTTTTTTCGGTTCGCCTCGGCGCTGCGCACTGAAGAGACGAGCGTGGCTGAGGCATGGGAAAAAAGCTTGCAAGCTTTATGGGGAAAAACGGCGTTGAAACAAGGGGAATTGGAAGTGATGAAACAATTTGGCGCCACGCTCGGCCAGTATGACCGGCTGACCCAGCAAAAGCAAATCGCTTTGGCGCTCGCCCATTTAGAGCGGGAGGAGGCGGAAGCGCTCGATAACCAAGCGCGCTATGCCAAAATGGCAAAAAGTTTAGGCGTGTTGGCCGGGTTGCTGCTCGTTATTTTACTCATGTAGACAGGAGGCAGGACGAATGGGCATCGATGTCGATATCATTTTAAAAATTGCCGGCGTCGGCATCGTCATCGCATTTTTGCATACGGTGCTCGACCAGATGGGAAGGAAAGAATACGCCCAGTGGGTGACGCTGCTCGGCTTTATTTACATTTTGTTTATGGTCGCCTCGATTGTGAGCGATTTGTTCCAAAAAATTAAAGACGTTTTTTTGTTCCGCGGGTAGGGGGAAGAGGCCATGGACATTTTGCAAATCGTCGGCCTCGGGTTGGTGGCGACGTTTTTTGTCGTGCTGCTGCAAGAACAAAAATCGAACCTCGCCTTTTTATTGACTGTTTTTGTCGGCTGCACGATTTTTTTGCTGCTCGTTGACCAGATTAGTGAAATTTTATTGATGCTGCGGGAAATGGCAGAAGGCGCCCACATTCAAATGGTGTACTTGGAAACGATGTTGAAAATTATCGGCATTGCTTACATCGCCGAGTTTGCCGCGCAAATTTCCAAAGACGCCGGCCAAGGGGCGATCGCCGCCAAAATTGAGCTCGGCGGCAAAATCGTCATTTTGGCGCTCGCCGTCCCGATTTTGACTGCCATCATTGAAGCGGTCATTAGCCTCATTCCGGCGGCGCGATAAGGAGGGAACGAATTGAAACGGACAGCGTTCCTCATTGCCGGGTTGCTTTTTCTCTCTTTTTGCCCGTTGGTCGTACAAGCTGCAGGCCAGGAGCCATCCGTCAGCGAACAGCTTGCTCATTTGGATGTCAGCGACATCCGCCGCTATTGGGAGACGATCGTAAACGAGTACGGCGGTTTTTTGCCGGAAAGCGAAAAAGGGCCGCTCACTGATTTTTTAAGCGGTGATAAGCAATGGTCGCCGGTCGAATGGCTGAAAGCGCTCGCCCGTTATTTATTTTATGAGCTGCAAATCAACGGCAAGCTGCTTGGGACGCTCATTTTGCTTGCTGTATTCAGCACCGTGCTGCAGTCGTTGCAAAATGCGTTCGCCCAACAGGAAGTCAGCAAAATCGCCCACGCGGTCGTCTATATGGTGTTGTTGTTGATCGCCTTAAACAGCTTCCGCCTCGCAGCCGGCTATGCACTTGAGGCGGTGCAGACGATGAGCCATTTCATCATCGCCCTCATTCCCCTTTTGCTCGCGCTGCTTGCGTCTTCCGGCGGGGTCGTATCGGCGGCGTTTTTTCACCCGATCATTTTGTTTTTAATGAACACAACCGGCACGGTCGTTGAATATGTCACATTGCCTCTTTTGTTGCTGGCAGCGCTGCTTTCCGTTGTCAGTACGCTCAGCGACCGGTATAAGGCAACGCAGCTTGCTGATTTGTTGAACAAAGTCGCCCTCGGTTTGCTTGGCATCATTTTGACGGTTTTTCTTGGCGTCATGTCAGTGCGCGGCACGACGGCAGCAGTGGCGGATGGCGTCACATTGCGGGCGGCGAAATTTGTCACCGGCAATTTCATCCCGGTCGTCGGCAAACTGTTTACCGATGCCGCCGATACAGTGGTCGCCGCTTCCATGTTGCTGAAAAACGCCGTCGGATTGGTCGGGGTTGCCGTTTTATTAATGATCGCCCTCTTTCCGGCGGTGAAAATTTTCGCCATCGTCATCATCTACAAGCTATCGGCCGCCTTATTGCAGCCGCTCGGCGGGGGTCCGGTGCTTTCCTGCCTCAATATCATCAGCAAAAGCATCGCCTATGTGTTGGCGGCGCTTTTGATCGTTTCACTCATGTTTTTCCTCAGCCTCACCGTCATGGTTATGGCTGGGAACATTACGATGATGGTCCGCTAGGGGGAACGGTATGCAGTTTGTCATTGAGTGGGTTACGAACATCATTTTGTTTTTGTTGTTTGCCATCATCATCGACTTTTTGCTGCCGTCCGGGACGATGCAAAAATATGTAAAAATGGCCATTGGACTTATGCTGCTGCTCGTGATGCTCGGGCCGGTGCTCCGGCTTGCCTCGATTGAGCCGGAACAGCTCGTCACTTTGGCGCTCGATCGTTTTTCCGACGGCCCAACCAATGACGAAGCAATAAAAAATCAAATCGAGCAGCAGAAAAAAGAAATACAAGCTTCACAACGCGCATATATTTTAGAACAAATGGCTGTCCAGATGGAAAACGACGCAAACGAGGAGTTGATGGGAAAGTATGGATTAAAGGCTGATGTCAAAATTTACGCCGATAACAAAGAAAGTTGGCGCATGCCGGAAGACATCAAGACGATTCAAGTCGTACTTTCTAAACAACAGCCTGCCGGGACGGTGGAGCCGGTCATCATCGATACGACGAAACCGCCGGTCTCGCCTGAGGGTGATGCCTCACTGGCCGAAGAGGTGCGCGCCTTTCTCGCCGGCAAATGGGAAGTCGATGAAAATAAAATTGCCGTACAATTTAGGGGGAGGGAATAGGGGGGATGCTCCAGTTTATGAAACGGCTCTTTTCTTCGCCGCCAAAAGAAGGGGACGGGGAGGGAGCCCGAAAAAAAATGCCGTTTTCCTATGTTGTCGCATTGTTGTTAGCCGGCGTTGCCCTTATGGCCGTGAGCCATTTTACAGGCAGCGGGGACGACGCCGCCAAGCCTTCCGCTAATCAGCCGGAATCCCCGTCTGAGCCGGCGTTTTTGTCAAGCAAAGAGACGAAAGAGAAAGTGATGGCCGCCTATGAGGAACGATACGAAAAAGAACTGAAAGCTGCGCTTGAGGCGATCGAGGGGGTGGATGACGTCACTGTCGTCGTCAACCTCGATTCAACGGAGCTGAAATTGTTCGAGAAAAAGCGTTCCACTCAGCAGCAAACAACGGAAGAGAGCGACAAGGAAGGCGGAAAACGGACGATTGAAAACAAGTCAACAAATGAAGAAGTGATCATTATCCGCAACGGCGAAGAAGAAACGCCGCTTGTTGTCGCCACGAAAAAGCCGGACATCCGCGGCGTGCTTGTCGTCGCGAAAGGGGCGGACAATTTGCAAATTAAAAAATGGATTGTCGAGGCCGTGACGCGCGTGTTGAACGTTCCAAGCTACCGCGTCGCTGTGTTGCCGAAAAAATGATTCGGGTAAGGGGAGGAGATCGGCATGTTGAAAAAACAAACCGTATGGCTGTTGACGATGCTAAGCTTAGTGGTCGTGCTGTCGGTCTATTACGTGACAGCGCCGAAAGAGATGGGTGACAGCCCGGCGTTTACCGCCAATGAGAAAACGGACAAAATGAAAGAAGAACCGAGCGTCGCCATCGAAGAGGAGGGGGGAAAAGATAGTCCATCGACAGCCGGTGAAACAGGCGATGATTTGTTTATGGCGCTGCGCATGAAAATTGAGGACGAACGAAGCCGGCTGCGCGATGAACTGAACGCCGTTGTCGCTTCGGCGAACGCGACAGCCGAACAGAAAAATGAGGCGTTGAATAAAATTGAACAGCTGCAAGCGCTGTCTGAAAAGGAAGCAACGTTAGAGACGCTTATTAAATCAAAAGGCGGCTATGAAGATGTGCTCGTGCGCGCTGATGACGACCAAGTGCGCGTGACGATTAAAGCGAAAGAAAGTTCGGCTAAATCAGCAAACGAAGTGATTCATATGGTGAAAAAAGAAATTCCGGACGCCGAATACGTGACGGTTGAGTTTCAGCCGGCCGGATGAACACGCTGCTCTGTGTGGAGCGGCTTCTTTTTTTGCATAAAAAATCTTTTGTTTGTCCTACGGTTGTGTGTATAATCGTTATGAGCACGTTTTATTACCGTCTGCTAAAAGCGGGCTCCTGACAATTGGAGAAAGGTGTGAGATCGGTGAAAATTCAAGAAATCCGTGAATTGATTCGGTTGGTTGACCAATCCTCGATCGACGAATTTGTATACGAACAAGGCGAAACGAAAGTACATATGAAAAAAGCAGCTGTAGCCGCACCGACGGTAGCCGTACAGGCGGCGCCTGCTGCTCCGGCGGCGGCCGAACCGGCACCAGCGGCCTCACCGGTTCAAACGGCTGCCCCGGAAGCGCCGGCGCCGGAAGCGGAAAAACCGGCCGCTCCCGAAGTCAAACAAGCGCCAGCGGGCAACCTGCACCAAATTACATCGCCGATGGTCGGCACGTTTTACGCCGCTCCGGCGCCGGATAAGCCGCCGTATGTGAAGCCTGGCGATCAAGTGAAAAAAGATACCGTTGTTTGCATTATTGAAGCGATGAAGTTGTTTAACGAAATTGAAGCGGAAGTTGACGGCGAAATTGTCGAGGTGCTCGTGCAAAACGGCCAGCTCGTCGAATACGGCCAGCCGTTATTTTTGGTCAAGCCTGAATAAGGGAGAGAACGGACAATGATCAAAAAAGTGTTAGTGGCAAACCGCGGGGAAATCGCCGTCCGTATTATCCGCGCTTGCCGCGAGCTCGGCATTGAGACGGTCGCCGTCTTTTCGCAAGCCGACCGCGACGCCTTGCATGTGCAGCTCGCGGATGAGGCGTACTGCATCGGACCGACCGCTTCAAAAGACAGCTATTTAAATTTCACGAACATCATGAGCGTAGCCACGCTAACCGGTTGTGACGCCATCCATCCGGGCTATGGGTTTTTGGCGGAGAATGAGGCGTTTGCCGAGCTGTGCCGCGAGTGCAACGTCACGTTTATCGGCCCAAGCCCGGAAGCGATTACAAAAATGGGCATTAAAGACATCGCGCGTGAGACGATGCGCGAAGCTGGGGTGCCGGTCGTACCCGGCTCGCGCGGCGTCATTGAAAGCCTTGATGAGGCGCGGGCGATCGCCGCAGAGATCGGCTACCCGGTCATCATTAAAGCAACAGCCGGCGGTGGCGGGAAAGGGATTCGCGTCGCCCGCAATGAAGAAGAGCTCGTCAAAGGCATCAACATCACCCAGCAAGAGGCAGCAACAGCGTTTGGCAACCCGGGCGTCTATATTGAAAAATACATCGAAGATTTCCGTCATGTCGAAATTCAAGTGCTCGCTGATTCGTACGGCAATACGATCCATCTTGGCGAACGCGACTGCTCGATCCAGCGCCGGCTGCAAAAACTTGTCGAGGAAGCGCCGTCGCCGGCGCTCGATGACGAGATGCGCCAACAGATGGGCGAAGCGGCGGTCAAGGCGGCAAAAGCGGTCAATTACACGGGCGCCGGCACAGTGGAATTTATTTATGACCACCGGAACAAGCAGTTTTACTTCATGGAGATGAATACGCGCATTCAAGTCGAGCATCCGGTCACCGAGCTGATTACCGGCGTCGATTTAGTAAAAGAGCAAATCCGCATCGCGTCCGGCGAAAAGCTGTCGCTCGCCCAGGAGGATGTCGTCTTTAACGGTTGGTCGATCGAATGTCGCATCAATGCGGAAAATCCGGAGAAAAACTTCATGCCATCGCCCGGGAAGATCGCCATGTACTTGCCGCCAGGCGGACCGGGTGTGCGCGTCGATTCCGCCGCTTACCCGGGCTATATGATTCCGCCGTATTACGACTCCATGATCGCCAAATTGATCGTCCATGCGCCGACACGCGAAGAAGCGATCGCCCGCATGAGACGGGCGCTCGGCGAGTTTGTCATCGAAGGTGTTCATACGACGATTCCGTTTCACATAAAATTAATGGAGCATGAGAAATTTCAAAGTGGCGAGTTTAATACGAAGTTTTTGGAGTTATATGATATTATGAAGGCCGAATAGGAGGTGCCCTATGTCTGAACATGTGTTTGAACCCGACCAAGAGTATGCGGGCCTTGGCAAAGTCGAAATCGCGCCGGAAGTGATTGAAGTGATCGCCGGCATCGCGGCGAGCGAGGTCGACGGCCTCGCGCAAATGCGCGGCAATTTCGCCGCCGGTGTTGCGGAACGGTTCGGCAAAAAGCATCACGGCAAAGGCGTCAAAGTCGATTTGCGCGACGACGGCGTCGTGATCGACCTTTACTGCCTCGTCCAGTTTGGCGCGTCGATTCCGAACGTGGCGAAAAAAGTGCAAGAAAACGTACGCCAGGCGCTTTGGAACATGACTGGCCTTGAGACGAGCGAAGTGAACGTGCACATTGTCGGCATCCAGTTTGAAACCGGAAAGCCGGAGCAAGATGCGGTGGAACAACGGTAACACAGGAAAAGGCAGCTGCTTTCGAAGCAGCCGCCTTTTGTTTTTTTCGCCAAAGTTTGTTATTGTAATGAACGAGGCCGTTGGCACAGCTAGCGGCAGCGAACCGGCATCGCTAATGATTTGTGGGAAAGGGCTAGCTTTTTCCGAAAAATATGATATGATTTCAATATGAATGTTCGTGTTTAGGAAGGGGGAAGGCAATGAAGCGACATGAAGCGCGGGAAAAGGCGCTGCAGGCGCTGTTCCAAATCGATGTTGGCCACATTCCTCCGGATGAGGCGGTCGGCAATGTGGCAGGAAGCGGTGAAGTGGACCCGTTTTTGCGCCAGCTCGTATTCGGTGTCGTCGAGCACCAGGAGGAAATTGATGGGCTGCTGCGCTCGAATTTGGAAAAATGGGCGCTCGAGCGGGTCGCCAATGTTGACCGGGCTATTTTGCGCATGGCGACGTATGAAATGAAATATGTCGATGACGTACCAGTGAGCGTCAGCCTTGATGAAGCGGTCGAGCTGGCGAAAAAATTCGGCGATTGGAAATCCGGGAGTTTTGTCAACGGCGTGCTTTCCAAAGTGAAAGCGGCGTTGCAACAATAATATCGGCAAGCCGCGAAACGAAGCTTACGTTCACCCAGGCTCGGGTAAACTCATATCGACTGATGAACGAGGAGAGGAGAACAGGACGATCATGACAGCACAAATCATTAGCGGAACGGAATTGGCAAAAACGATTCGCACCGGGTTGGCGGATGAAGCGGCAAAGTTAAAGGCAAATGGTATCGAACCGGGACTGGCCGTCATTCTTGTCGGCGACGACCCGGCGTCACGCTCGTATGTGAAAGGAAAACAAAAAGCGTGCGCCGAAATCGGCATTCACTCATTCCTTTACACATATCCGGCTACGATCAGTGAAGAAGAGCTGCTCGCCAAAATCCGCGGGCTGAACGCCGATCCGGCCGTGCACGGCATTTTAGTGCAATTGCCGCTGCCGGATCATATTCGTGAATGGTCGGTCATTGAAACGATTGCCCCGGAAAAAGATGTCGACGGATTCCACCCGATCAATGTCGGAAAAATGGTGATCGGCCAGCCGGCGTTCCTTCCGTGCACCCCGCATGGCGTACTCATGATGGTCAAGTCTGCCGGCATCGATATCGTCGGAAAACATGTTGTCGTTGTCGGACGCAGCAACATCGTCGGCAAACCGGTCGGCCAACTGTTTTTGCGTGAGCATGCGACCGTCACCTACGCGCATTCGAAAACACCGGATTTGCCGGCCGTCACGCGCCAGGCCGACATTTTAATCGTCGCGGTCGGCAAGGCGCGCATAATCGGCCCGGAACACGTCAAACCGGGCGCAGTCGTCATTGATGTCGGCGTCAACCGGCTTGAGAGCGGTAAATTGTGCGGCGATGTCGATTTTGACACCGTAAAAGAAGTAGCCGGCTTCATGACGCCGGTGCCGGGAGGGGTCGGGCCAATGACGATTACGATGCTTTTGCACAATACGATCGAAGCGGCCCGGCAACTTGCTGCGAAGTGAGGGCGGATTTTGTGGAAGTCAAATATGTCACTGTCGGAGCGCTCACGAAATACATTAAGCGCAAATTTGACGTTGATCCGCATTTGCGCGATTTATGGATCAAGGGCGAGATTTCGAACTTTAAGCAACATTCGCGCGGCCATATGTATTTTACGTTAAAAGACAGCCAAGCGCGCATCGCCGCAGTCATGTTCGCCGGCTACAACCAACATTTGCCATTCCGTCCTGAAGACGGAATGAACGTGCTCGCGCGAGGGGAAATTTCCGTCTATGAGCCAAACGGCAACTACCAGCTATATGTGAAGGAAATGCAGCCGGAAGGCATCGGCCGCCTGTATTTGGCGTATGAGCAGCTGAAGCAGCGGCTTGAAGCGGAAGGACTGTTTTCGCCGGCTCACAAAAAGCCGCTGCCGGCGTTTCCGCGCTGTGTCGGTGTTGTCACATCGCCGACCGGGGCGGCGGTGCGCGATATTATGACGACGATTCGCCGCCGCTACCCGCTTGCCAAAGTCATTTTATTTCCGGCGCTCGTGCAAGGGGACGGGGCAGCGCCGTCGATCGTGCGCGCCATCGAGCGGGCGAACGAGTTCGGCGGGGTTGATGTGCTCATTGTCGGCCGCGGCGGAGGCTCGATCGAAGAGCTGTGGGCGTTTAATGAAGAAATCGTTGCCCGTGCTATTTTTGCTTCCCATGTTCCGGTCATTTCCGCCGTCGGCCATGAGACCGATTTTACGATCGCCGATTTTGTGGCGGATTTACGCGCGCCGACGCCAACGGCGGCAGCGGAGCTGGCGGTGCCGCACATCGGGGAGCTGGCTGAACGGCTCGCCGAGCGGAAATGGCGGCTCATCCGCGCCGTGAAAGAGCGGCTTGCCGCCAATCAGGAGCGGCTTAAACGGCTGCAGGCGTCGTATGCTTTTCGCTATCCGAAGCGGCTGTATGAGCAAAAAGAGCAACAGCTTGACGCGTTGCTTGAGCGGCTTGCCCGCCAGCGTGAACGGCTGATCGATAAAAAGCGCCAGCGGTTGCGCGAACTGCACTTGAGATTATGGCGCCATCATCCGGAGACGGAGCTCGGGCGGATGAAAGAGCGGCAAAAAGCGGCCGCCGGCGCGCTCGAAAAAGCGATGCGCACCGCTTTGGAGCGCCATGCGTTCCGCTTTCATTCCCACGTTGCGCGCCTTGAAGCGCTCAGTCCCCTTCGCATCATGGAACGCGGGTACAGTTTAGTGTACAACGAGCGGCACGAGCTTGTGAAACGGATCGGCCAGCTTCAAGTCGGCGAGCGTCTGTCCATCCGGGTTCAAGACGGACAAGTTGATTGTCAAGTAACGGGAGTGGAGGAGAAAACGACATGAGCGAAGAAAAAGAAATGACGTTCGAAGAGGCAATGAAACAGTTGGAAGCGATCGTCGAAAAACTGGAGGAAGGAAACGTGCCGCTTGAAGATGCGATTGCCTTTTTCCAAGAAGGGATGAAACTGTCGAAGCTTTGTCATGATAAATTGCAGCACGTTGAAAAGCAGCTCGAGTATATGTTGCGCGAAGACGGCGAGCTTGTCCCTTTTTCGCCAGAGGAGGCGTGACAGTTGGCGCAGTTTCAGATCGAACAATTTTTAAACGAGCAAAAACAGGCTGTGGAGGCAGCATTGTCGCGCTACATTGCGCGGCTTCGCGGTCCGGAGACGTTGAAAAAGGCGATGGCCTACTCGCTTGAAGCCGGCGGCAAGCGCATTCGCCCGCTCTTGTTGTTGTCAACGGTACAAGCGCTCGGTCAAAACCCGGGGATCGGCTTGCCGGTGGCTTGCGCCATTGAAATGATCCATACGTATTCGCTCATCCATGACGATTTGCCGAGCATGGACAATGACGATTTACGGCGCGGCAAGCCCACGAACCATAAAGTGTTCGGCGAGGCGATGGCGATTTTGGCGGGGGACGGGCTGTTGACGTATGCATTTCAATTGATCGCCGAGATCAATGATGAACGCGTGCCCCCGGCCATCCGGGTGCAGTTGATCACGCAGCTGGCGAAAGCGGCCGGTCCGGAAGGCATGGTGGCCGGACAAGTGGCCGATATGGAAGGAGAGGGGAAAACGCTGGCGCTGGCAGAGCTCGAATATATCCATCGGCATAAAACCGGAAAAATGCTGCAATATAGCGTGCACGCCGGGGCGCTGCTCGGCGGCGCCAACGCCGCGCAAATGCAAGAGCTTGACGCATTTGCCGCCCATTTAGGCCTCGCTTTTCAAATTCGCGACGATATTCTGGATATTGAAGGGACGGAAGAAAAAATCGGCAAACGGGTCGGCAGCGACCGTGAAAACAATAAGGCCACGTACCCGGGATTGCTGTCGCTTGCCGGCGCAAAAGAAAAACTGGCGTTTCATATTGATGCGGCGAAACATCATTTGCAACAAGCCGGCATTGATGGCGCCGTGCTTGCCTATATTTGCGAACTTGTTGCTGTCCGTGACCACTAATCGTAAGGCGGCCGACTTTGCTCCGTTTTTTGTTTCGCTTCGGAGCCGGGGGGCCGCTTTTTGTCCCGCTTGACAAGAAGCCCCACTCCATTTCCCCTTATCCCCTCAGCATGCTTTTTTTCTCTGTATTTATTTTTTTGCTATACTAAACAGAGCTGGCACATCGGCTTGTTTTAGCGGCAAAAGTCGATTTTTCGTGCCGAATCATGTATAATAATACTACCTGTATCATAGGAGAACCGGCTCGGGGAACGATCGAATGAAAGCGAGTGATCTTATTTGGATTTAACGAAAATTGAACATCCGCGCGTATTAAAAGCGATGTCCGTTCCAGAACTGAAACAGTTAAGCGCCGATATTCGGCGGTTTTTAATTGAAAAGCTGTCCAAAACGGGAGGGCACATCGGCCCGAATCTAGGAGTCGTCGAGCTGACGGTCGCTTTGCACCGGGAGTTTGACAGCCCGAAAGACAAACTCATTTGGGATGTCGGGCATCAATCGTACGTGCATAAAATTTTGACGGGGCGCGCCGCTGAATTCGATACGCTCCGTCAGTATAAAGGGTTGTCCGGATTCCCGAAGCGGAGCGAAAGCGAGCATGACGTCTGGGAAACGGGCCATAGCTCAACGTCGCTGTCGGCCGCGATGGGCATGGCGATCGCCCGCGATTTAAAAGGGACGGGTGAATATATTGTGCCGATCATCGGTGATGGGGCGTTAACCGGCGGCATGGCGCTTGAGGCGCTCAACCATATCGGCCATGAAAAAACGGATATGATCGTCATTTTAAATGACAACGAAATGTCGATCGCCCCGAACGTCGGGGCGCTGCACAACATTCTCGGCCGGCTGCGCACCGCCGGCAAATACCAATGGGTGAAAGATGAGCTCGAGCTGTTGCTCAAGCGCATCCCGGCGGTCGGCGGCAAGCTGGCGGCCACGGCCGAACGTTTGAAAGACAGCTTAAAATATTTGCTCGTTTCCGGTGTGTTTTTTGAAGAGCTCGGGTTTACGTATTTAGGCCCGGTTGACGGCCACGATTTTGATGATCTGTTCGAGAATTTGCGTTATGCGAAGAAGATGAAAGGACCGGTGCTTGTTCATGTGATCACGAAAAAAGGGAAAGGCTACAGCCCGGCGGAAAACGACAAAGTCGGGACGTGGCATGGCACCGGCCCGTACAAAATCGAAACCGGCACATTTGTGAAGGCGAAGGAAGCCGGGCCGTCGTGGAGTGCCCTTGTCAGTGAAACGGTGCGCCGGCTCGCGCGCACGGATCCGCGCATCGTCGCCATTACGCCGGCGATGCCGGTCGGCTCGAAGCTTGAAGGGTTTGCGAGCGAATTTCCGGACCGGATGTTTGATGTCGGCATCGCCGAGCAGCATGCGACGACGTTGGCGGCTGGGTTGGCGACGCAAGGAATGAAACCGTTTTTGGCCATTTATTCAACGTTTTTGCAGCGCGCGTACGACCAAGTCGTCCATGATGTATGCCGGCAAAACTTAAACGTCTTTTTCGCCATCGACCGCGCCGGGCTTGTCGGCGCCGACGGCGAAACGCATCAAGGGGTGTTTGACATTGCCTTTTTGCGCCATGTGCCAAACTTGGTGCTGATGATGCCAAAAGATGAAAATGAAGGCCAGCACATGGTGTATACGGCCATCCGCTACGACGGCGGGCCGATCGCCATGCGTTTTCCGCGTGGGAACGGGCTTGGCGTGCCGCTCGATGAAGAGCTAAAAGAAATTCCGATCGGCACGTGGGAAGTGCTGCGCGATGGCAACGATGCGGCGATCTTGACATTTGGAACAACAGTTTCCATGGCGCTTGAGGCGTCCGACCAACTGGCGAAAGACGGCGTGTCGGTCAAAGTCGTCAACGCCCGCTTTTTGAAGCCGATGGATGAAGCGATGCTTCTTGAACTGCTCGAGAGCCGTCTGCCGATATTAACGATTGAAGAGGCGGTATTGCAAGGCGGTTTTGGCAGCGCTGTGCTCGAATTTGCTCATGATCATGGCTATCACCAAGCGGTTATTGAACGGATGGGCATCCCTGACCGCTTTATCGAGCACGGAGGCGTCAGCGAGCTGCTGCGCGAAATTGGGCTGACGGCAGCCCATGTCGCTGACCGCATTAAAACGATCATGCCAAGAAAACAAAAAAGGGCTTGAGACATGATGAAAGGAAAAAAAGAACGGCTCGATGTGTTGCTTGTCGAACGCGGGTTGGCGGAAACGCGGGAAAAGGCGAAGCGGGCGATCATGGCCGGACTCGTCTATTCAAACGACGTCCGACTCGAGAAGCCCGGGGAAAAAGTGCCAGCTGACATCCCGCTTGAGGTGAAAGGCAATCCGCTTCCGTACGTCAGCCGCGGCGGTTTAAAACTCGAAAAAGCGTTGCGCGAGTTTCACATTCGTGTCGAACATAAAATTGTGCTTGATATCGGCGCCTCGACCGGCGGTTTCACCGATTGCGCTTTACAAAACGGGGCGAGACTATCGTACGCTGTTGACGTCGGCTACAATCAGCTCGCTTGGAAGCTGCGCCAAGACGAGCGCGTCGTTGTGATGGAGCGGACGAACTTCCGCTACGTGACGCCCGATTTGTTTACGAAAGGGCTGCCGGAAGTGGCGGTTATCGATGTGTCGTTCATTTCGCTTCGTCTCATTTTGCCGGTTGTGAAAACAGTCCTTGTGCCGGGCGGTGATGTAATCGCCCTCGTCAAGCCGCAGTTTGAAGCCGGCAAAGAAAACGTCGGCAAAAAAGGGATCGTCCGCGACCCGGACGTCCATCGGGACGTGCTCGAGTCGATCGTTCAATTTGCCTGTGCGGAAGGATTCGACGTTCTCCATTTGTCGTATTCACCGATCACCGGCGGCGATGGGAATATCGAGTTTTTGCTTCATGCCGTCTATCCCGGGGGAGGCCGGAAGGGGGAAAACCGCCTTTCAGTGCCGATCGCCCGCATTGTGAACGAGGCGCACGACCGCCTGCGGACAAAGGAGCGGGAATCAGGTGCTGAATAAGCATCCTCGGCGGAACGCGGTGAACCCCCCGAGGCTGGGGCCGGAAAGCCGGCATCTTGGAAAGCGAGGAGGTGGCGCAACTTGAACAAAGGGCAAAGGCATATTAAAATTCGCGAAATTATTATGAACAATGACATCGAAACGCAAGATGAGCTCGTCGACCGGCTGAAAGAAGCCGGCTTTAACGTCACCCAGGCGACCGTCTCGCGCGACATTAAAGAGATGCAGCTTGTCAAAGTGCCGATGGCCAACGGACGTTATAAATACAGCCTTCCGTCCGATCAGCGTTTCAATCCGCTGCAGAAGCTGAAACGAGCGCTTGTTGACGTGTTCATTAAGCTTGATGGAACCGGCAACTTGCTCGTGCTGCGGACGCTGCCGGGCAACGCCCACGCCATCGGGGTGTTGCTTGACAACCTGGATTGGAATGAAATCGTCGGCACGATTTGCGGCGACGATACATGTTTAATCATTTGCCGGACGCCAAAAGACGCCAAAAAAGTGTCGAACCAGCTGTTGTCCATGCTTTAACCGAGGACCGGCCCGATGTTCCGCCCTGCGCCAGGGAGAAGGAAAACGGGAACGGTCCTCGCTTGTCAATTCGAACGTATGTGCTATAATAAGGGGTAAGATAGGCAAGACATACGTGATTCGAATGTTCAAGGGGTGATGAAATGCTCGCCGAGCTGTCGATTAAAAATTTTGCCATTATTGAATCGCTCTCGTTGTCGTTTGATAAAGGGCTGACAGTGTTAACCGGCGAAACAGGGGCTGGTAAATCGATCATCATCGATGCGATTCATTTATTGATCGGCGGGCGCGGTTCCGCCGAGTTTGTTCGTTTCGGCGCGGAAAAGGCGGAAATCGAAGGGCTGTTTTTGCTTGACGATAACCGCCATCCGTGCTGCCAAAAATGCGCCGAGGTCGGCATCGATGTGAACGAAGGGATGGTCGTTTTGCGCCGTGACATTTTAGCCAATGGCAAAAGCGTCTGCCGCATTAACGGCAAG
This sequence comes from Geobacillus genomosp. 3, assembly GCF_000445995.2. Classification (GTDB taxonomy): domain Bacteria; phylum Bacillota; class Bacilli; order Bacillales; family Anoxybacillaceae; genus Geobacillus. The sequence goes on along the minus strand of NC_022080.4, from coordinate 2,315,825 downwards.
CTGGTGACGACAGCCGTATTGCGCGACATCGGGGCGACGCTTGTCGACATTCACGGCCAGCATGAACACCAAGAGTTGATGGATCCGTCCCGCCACTTACCGCTTCTTGACGAATTCGGCGGCGCGGAGGTGGCGGAGGCGCTCGCCCGCTATCGCGCCGTGTATAAGCAGCATGAGGCGTTGGTGAAAAAGTTAAAAAAGCTAAGTGAAAATGAGCAACAAATGGCGCATCGGCTCGATTTATTGACATTCCAGCTGCGGGAAATCGAGCAGGCAACGCTCGAGCCGGGGGAAGACGAACGGCTGATGGAAGAAAAAGTGCGCATCGTCAACTTTCAAAAGATATACGGGGCCATCCAGAAGAGCTATGAAGCGCTCGCCGGTGAAGGGCGCGGCCTTGACTCAATCGGGGAGGCGATGATCCAGCTCGATGACGTCGCCGCGATGGACGCATCGCTCAAAGAGGCGCATGAAACGGTGGCCAACAGCTACTATTTGCTCGAGGACGTCATGTACAAGCTGCGCGATCAGCTTGAGGAGCTCGAATACGACCCGGCGCGGCTTGACGCCATTGAAAGCCGCCTCGCCGAAATCCAGCAGTTAAAGCGGAAATACGGCGCCACGATCGCCGACATTTTGCAATACGCTGGGGCGATTGCGGAGGAAATCGAGACAATTGAAAACCGCGAGACGCATGTGCACGAGCTTGAACGGCAGCTCGCGGCAGTGACGGGTGATTTGCTTGTTGAGGCGAAACATGTGACCAACGTCCGCCAGGCGTACGCCCGGGATTTGATTGGGCGCATTCACCAAGAGTTGAAAGATTTGTACATGGAGAAGACACAGTTTGACATTCTCTTTGCGAAGCGTGAAGGACCGCTTGATGCTCCGTTAGTCGATGGCGTGCCGGTGAAGTTTCATGAAGATGGCATCGACGCCGTTGAGTTTTACATCTCAACGAACGTCGGCGAGCCGTTGAAACCGCTCGTTAAAGTTGCTTCAGGCGGGGAGCTGTCACGTATTATGTTGGCGTTGAAAACGATCTTTTCCAAACATCAAGGGGTGACCTCGATTATTTTCGACGAGGTGGACACGGGCGTCAGCGGCCGCGTCGCCCAGGCGATCGCCGAAAAAATTTACCGCATCGCCAGCGGTTCACAAGTGCTATGTATTTCTCACCTGCCGCAAGTGGCCGCCATGGCGGATACGCATTTATTGATCGCCAAAGAAACGGACGGAACGCGGACGAAAACAGTGGTGAAAAAGTTGGATGAGGAGGAGAAGGTAAAAGAAATCGGGCGGATGATTTCCGGCGTCGAAATGACAGAATTGACGAAACAACACGCCAAGGAGCTATTGGAGCTGGCGGCTAAAATGAAACAATAACGCTATGCTTCCCGATGATGCTATGCCGTCTCATCCGATGTCGGGCGCTCCCCATGCCACCTGTCCCGGCGTAGGCCGTTCATGTGCTGCCGGGATGCAACGCCATCCATTCCGGGCAGCTTTTTTTATTAGCGCTGCGATTATATTTTCCCCTGTTCAGGCAAAATTAAAACTGTAACCGTTTTTGCATGGTGTAGGCGGGAGCGAGGAGAGTGAACGACATTGAAGAAAGAAACGGCGCGAAAAATCGCAGGAGTGCTTCTCCTTGTCATACTGATGGCGATCGGTTTTTCCAAACCGATGAAGGAATATTGGCAAATTCCAAAGAAGCTTGTGCTGTTTGAAGGCGATACGGTCGAATTCCGGGCGTCATCCCTTCCGGTGCAAGCGGCCGCCAATGACCGAAACGCTCCCGAAACGCTCAATGTTGAGCAAAAAAACGGTTCATTGTCTGTAAAGGCGAAACAGCGCGGAGAAGAAACGTTGATTTTGCAGGTCGCCGGAATGCCGATTAAGCAAGTGGATGTCAACGTATTGCCGACGCTGAAAGTCATTCCCGGCGGGCAGTCCATCGGCGTGAAACTCAACACGGTCGGCGTTCTCGTCGTCGGTTATCATCTCGTCGAAACCGAAAACGGGAAAAAATCGCCGGGAGAAGCGGCTGGCATCCAAGTCGGCGACATCATCACCGGCATTAACGGCCAAAAAATTGAAAACATGAGCGACCTCTCCCCTTTCATTGAGGAAGCCGGCAAAACAGGAAAACCGCTTCATCTGCAAATTCTGCGTGACCAGCACTCCATGACGGCGAAGCTCGTTCCGCTGAAAGACAAGCATGACGACGTGTACCGCATCGGCTTATACATCCGCGATTCTGCTGCCGGCATCGGGACGATGACATTTTATGACCCGAAGTCGAAAAAATACGGCGCACTTGGCCATGTCATTTCCGATATGGATACAAAAAAGCCGATTGTCGTCCAAGATGGACAAATTATGCGCTCAACCGTCACGTCCATTGAAAAGGGGACGAGCGGCAATCCAGGTGAAAAATTGGCCCGCTTTTCCGATGGCGAGGAAGTGATTGGCACTATTACGAACAACAGCCCGTTTGGCATTTTCGGCAAGCTGACCAAATCGTTGCCAGACGGCCCGATCAAGAAACCGATTCCAATCGCTTTGGCGAGCCAGGTGAAAGAAGGGCCGGCGAAAATGCTGACGGTGGTGGAAAACAACAAAGTCGAGCAATTTGACGTAGAAATTGTGAGTACCGTCCCGCAAAAGTTCCCGGCAACAAAAGGGCTCGTCATTCGCGTCACCGATCCGCGCCTGTTGAAGAAAACGGGCGGTATCGTTCAAGGGATGAGCGGCAGCCCGATCATTCAAGACGGAAAGCTTGTCGGTGCGGTGACACACGTCTTTGTTAACGATCCGACGTCCGGCTATGGCGTTCATATCGAATGGATGTTGCAGGAAGCAGGAATCGACGTATATGGCAAACAAAAAAAGGCGAGCTGACCCGGTCAGCCCGCCTTTTTTGGCTGCCGGCAAATTTTTTTTAAAAAAGGCGGCAAAATTTTTGCCGGTTTGGCATAGATATTTGGTGAAACATCCGTTAAAATGGAACATGTAAAGATTTTTCGACAAATACGTATTTTTTGAGAGCAAATATTGTCTAATGAACTCGTCTTTTGTTATAATTTTTGTTTTTCGCTAATTTATGAAAAATAAAAGGATTTTTTGCCACTGCTGTCGAATGTACGTTAAAGGAATTTTACATAGCAAGAAAAGTGGGGGAGGACGATTGTTTTGAGCATTAAAGTATGCATTGCCGATGATAACCGTGAATTGGTGACATTGCTTGATGAATATATTTCGAGCCAGCCGGACATGGAAGTAATCGGTACGGCCTACATTTTTTTAAAAAAGGCGGCAAAATTTTTGCCGGTTTGGCATAGATATTTGGTGAAACATCCGTTAAAATGGAACATGTAAAGATTTTTCGACAAATACGTATTTTTTGAGAGCAAATATTGTCTAATGAACTCGTCTTTTGTTATAATTTTTGTTTTTCGCTAATTTATGAAAAATAAAAGGATTTTTTGCCACTGCTGTCGAATGTACGTTAAAGGAATTTTACATAGCAAGAAAAGTGGGGGAGGACGATTGTTTTGAGCATTAAAGTATGCATTGCCGATGATAACCGTGAATTGGTGACATTGCTTGATGAATATATTTCGAGCCAGCCGGACATGGAAGTAATCGGTACGGCCTACAACGGCCAAGACTGCTTACACCTGCTTGAAGAGAAGCAGCCGGACATTTTGCTTTTGGATATCATTATGCCCCATTTAGACGGTTTGGCCGTGCTTGAAAAAGTCCGCACCGGCTTTGAGCACCAACCGAATGTCATTATGCTGACGGCGTTCGGTCAGGAAGATGTGACAAAAAAAGCGGTCGAACTCGGCGCTTCCTATTTCATTTTAAAACCGTTTGATATGGAAAACTTAGTCAAACATATTCGGCAAACTTACGGAAAAACCGCGCCAGCCGCCAAAAAAGTAGCTCCGGCGTACCAAGCGCGCGACAATAAGCCGAAAAACTTAGATGCGAGCATTACGAGCATCATCCATGAAATCGGCGTCCCGGCCCATATTAAAGGGTATTTGTATTTGCGCGAGGCGATCGCCATGGTATACCATGACATCGAATTGCTCGGTTCGATCACGAAAGTGCTCTACCCGGACATCGCGAAAAAATACAACACGACCGCGAGCCGCGTCGAGCGCGCCATCCGCCATGCCATTGAAGTCGCCTGGAGCCGCGGCAACCTCGAATCGATTTCTTCGCTGTTCGGCTACACCGTCAGCGTTTCGAAAGCCAAGCCGACGAACTCCGAATTTATCGCGATGGTGGCCGACAAGCTGCGGCTTGAGCATAAGGCGTCATAAAGGACGGAACGCGGTGAAGGCAAAAAGGCGAGCCTAAAAAGCGGTCAAAACCGACTTTTTTTGGCGTCGCCTTTTTGCTGCCAGGCGCGGCGCCTAAAAAATGAAGCCGCCCTGTGGCAAGGGCGGGCCGGCTACGATTCGTCATGTTCTGGTTCCTTTTTCTCGAGTTCGAGCAATTTTTTCATCAAAATGTGCGGCGGCATGTGCATTACTCGCTCGATTGGCACGCCGAGCGCTTTTGCCAGCTTTTGCGCCGTCTCCAAGGAAATTTTCAGCGGCTGCATCATCTTCCCCTCCAGTGTCTCATACATTACTTTTAGTATACCTGATCACTGCCGCTTTCGGCCAGCTTTGCCGGCCAAATGGCGAATATATGGGAAAGGAAGAAACGGCATGACACATATTTTTGCCCACCGCGGGGCGGCGGGAACCCACCCGGAAAATACGATGGCAGCGTTTGAAGAAGCGCTGAAGGCGGGGGCGGATGGCATTGAGCTTGATGTGCAGTTGACGAAAGACGGCGAACCGGTCGTCATTCACGACGAAACGGTCGACCGGACGACTGACGGGAGCGGCTGGGTGCGTGACATGACGTATCGCGAGTTGCGCAAATTGAATGCGGCGGCAAAATGGAATGGCCGTTACGGCCATTGCCCGATTCCCCATCTCGAGGAAGTGCTCGCCTGGCTGGCGCCGACGCCGCTTATGGTCAACATTGAGCTGAAAAACAGCCTCGTGGCTTATGAAAGGCTTGAGCAAAAGGCGATCGCCGTTGTGCACCGCTACGGGCTTGAGAACCGGACGATTTTTTCATCGTTCAACCATAACAGCATGCGTCTTTGCCGCCAGTTGGCGCCGGAGATCGAAACAGCGCTCCTCTACATGGAGCCGCTCTACGACCCGTGGACATATGTGCGGGCAATGAAAGCGGAGGGAGTGCATCCGTACTATCGGACAGTCACAGCTGCGTTTGTCATGGACGCACAGCGTCGCGGCGTGGCCGTCCGTCCGTTTACGGTGAACAAGCCGAAAACGGTGAAGACGATGTTCGCCTATAAAGTGGATGCCATTTTCACCGACGATCCGCGCCAAGCGAAGGAATGGAAAGAGAAAACGCCTTAACGACAACCGTTAAGGCGTTTTTTAGTTTGCCTTGAAACGGATAGATGCCAACGCAACAGCCGTCAGCTTCCGAATTAAGGCGTGTTTCGTTTTCGTTGAAAACGCGCTTGCACTTTGTTCCGTTTTCGGTCGCGGTGCAGCAAAAACCCGCCGATAAACGCCAGCCCGGCCGCAAACAGCACAAGCCCGGCGAGAAATTGCATCCATAAGGCGGCAAACGGCGGCTGCATGATGCCAAACAATGCATCGCGCATCCATTTAATGCCGAGCGCCGCCGCCAATCCCGGAACGACTAAAATCAACAGCGCCATTATTCGCCCCATCGCGATCGCGTTCCTTTCCAAAAAGAAGTCGTTTCATCGACTATCATAGCGGTTATTGGCCATTTGTCAAGGAACGAAAAAGCGGGTATGATAAAACTGCCTGCAAAATTTGGCATAAGATGAAATGTGGGGGAACAGAATGAAAAACGTGATCATCATCGGGGCGGATTCGCGGGGAACCTCGCTGCTGAAACTGCTTCATGAAGCGTCAGGGTTTGACGTCGTGGCCGTCATTGATGTCGATGACAGCGCCCCGGGGCTGCAGCTGGCGCGAAAATGGGGCATTGCGGTTGGCAGTGACTGGCGCCCATGGATGGACGGACCGCTTGATTTGATTATTGAAACGACCGGGAAAACAGACGTTCTTGAAGAAATCCGCGAGCGGGCGCCCAAGGGGGCGAATATCGTCCCGAGCGCTGTCGCGCGGATGATGGCGGAGCTCGTCGAGGAGAAGGAAGCGCTCATCGCCAAGCTGAAAAGCGAGGCGGCCCGGCGCGCTCTAATTTTCCATTCGTCCCACGATGGCATGATTGTCGTTGATGAATATGCTTACATTACCGATATGAATGAAAGCGCCGCCCAGCTTCTCGAAGTGGACAAGGACGAGGTAATCGGCCGCCATATTTTGTCCGTCTTGCCGTCAAGCGGCTTGCCGCGCGTGCTGAAAACGAGACAGACAGAGTTTCACCAAGAAGTGGAGTTGGCCAATGGAAAAAAATTGATCACCACCCGCATCCCGATTATTGACGACAGCGGCAAATTATTCGGGGCGCTTGCCGTGTTCAAAGATATCACCGAACTAGTTGCTTTGGCGGAAGAGATCACAGACTTAAAAGAAGTGCGCATGATGCTTGAGGCGATCATCTACTCATCGGAAGAAGCCATTTCTGTCGTGGATGAAAACGGAAACGGCATTTTGATCAATCCGGCTTATACCCGGCTCACCGGCCTGACGAAAGAGGAAGTGATCGGCAAGCCGGCGACCGCTGACATCTCCGAAGGGGAAAGCATGCATATGCAAGTGTTGAAAACGCGCCGTCCGGTGCGCGGCGCGCGCATGAAAGTCGGCCCGAAAAACCGCGATGTCGTCGTCAACGTCGCCCCGATCATCGTCGACGGGGTGCTTAAAGGAAGCGTCGGCGTCATTCATGATGTGTCGGAAATCCAGCGGCTGACAGCCGAGCTCAACCGGGCGCGGCAAATCATCCGCACGCTCGAGGCGAAATATTCGTTTGCCGATATTGTTGGCGAATCGGAAGAAATGAAAGTGGCTATGGAACAAGCGAAACTGGCGGCGACGACGCCGGTGACGATTTTGCTGCGCGGGGAATCGGGCACAGGCAAAGAGCTGTTTGCCCACGCCATCCACAATGCGAGCGACCGGAAGTATAACAAGTTTATCCGCGTCAATTGCGCCGCCATTCCGGAAACATTATTAGAAAGCGAACTGTTTGGCTATGAGGAAGGAGCGTTTTCCGGCGCCCGGCGTGGCGGTAAGCGCGGGCTGTTTGAAGAGGCGAACAACGGCAGCATTTTCCTCGATGAAATCGGCGAGCTGTCGGCCGGCACGCAGGCGAAGCTGCTCCGCGTTTTGCAGGAGCGGGAAATCGTCCGCGTCGGCGGCACGAAACCGATTCCGATCAACGTCCGCGTCATCGCCGCCACGAACGTCAACCTCGAAAAGGCGATTGCCGACGGCACATTTCGCGAAGACTTATATTACCGGCTCAATCGAATGCCGATTTATATCCCGCCGTTGCGCGCCCGCAAAGAAGACATTCCGGCTCTTTGCCGCCATTTGATCCAAAAGCTGAACCAAGACTACGGCCGCAACGTCGAAGGGGTGACAGACGAAGCCATGGCCCGCCTTCTCGCCTACGACTGGCCGGGCAACGTCCGCGAGCTCGAGAACGTGCTCGGGCGGGCGATGATTTTTATGAAGTTTCATGAAGTCATGATCGATGTTTCACATTTGCCGCCGCTTTCCGCGCCGTCGGCCGCGCCGGCGGTTCGCCCCGAAACGGAAGGGGAACTCCGGCCGCTTGACGAGATGCTGGGCCGGTATGAAGCCCAATTGCTCGAAGAGGCGCTCCGGCGTCATCGCGGCAATAAAACGGCGGCAGCCCGCGCGCTTGGCATTTCGGTGCGCAATTTATACTACAAGCTTGAAAAGTACGATATTGACAAAAATAGCACGCAATAATTTGCGTTGTGCGAAGAAATTTGCGCAAATGAATTTCAACAACCTTTATTGTATAAAGCGCTTTCATAAGTTTGTGGTTGGCATGGTTTTTGCATATAAAAAAGTGCCTCGACGGATTGGCAGAAAAGGTTGGTGCAGACGATGAAGCTGAAAACATTGATCGAGGAAGCAAGTCAATGTCAAGGACGGACGGTGGCTGTGGCCGCCGCCGAGGATGAGGAAGTGATCGAAGCGGTGGCGATGGCGACTAGGCATCGCCTCGGACGGTTTGTGTTGTACGGGGACCGGGAGCGAATTGGACGATTGCTCAAGGAAAAGGGGTGCGTCGGTTCTTCCGATGTTGACATCGTTCACGCCAATTCGGTCGTCCAGGCGGCTGAACTGGCGGTGCGCGCCGTTCATTTGAATGAAGCAGATGCCTTGATGAAAGGGCATGTGCCGACAGCAACGCTGCTGAAAGCTGTCTTGAACAAAGAATACGGGTTGCGCGCCGGGAGGGTGTTGTCCCATGTCGCGGTGTTTGAAGTGCCGGAGTTCGATCAGCTCGTCATCGTAACCGATGCGGCGATGAACATCGCCCCCGATCTCGAGCAAAAAGTGCAAATTGTGAACAATGCCGTCAGTGTGGCGCACTCGATCGGCATCGAACAGCCGAAAGTGGCCGCCTTGGCGGCGGTGGAAACGGTGAACCCGGCCATGCCGGTGACGCTTGACGCGGCTGCCCTTAGTATGATGCAGCGGCGCGGGCAAATCGAACATTGTCTCATTGACGGGCCGCTTGCGCTTGATAATGCCGTGTCGTCCGCAGCGGCAAGCCATAAGCGGATTGACAGCGAAGTAGCCGGACAGGCTGATATTTTGCTTGTGCCGGACATTGAATCCGGCAACATGTTGTACAAATCGCTCGTCTATTTTGCGAAAGCCAAAGTCGGCGCGGTCATCGCCGGGGCGAAGGCGCCGATCGTCTTGACGTCGCGCGCCGACTCGGCGGAAAGCAAATTGTATTCGTTGGCGCTCGCCATCTGTTCGGCAGCGAAATAAACAAAGGAGGCCTTCTTTGATGGAACTGTTTCAATATATGGAAAAATACGATTATGAACAAGTGTTGTTTTGCCAAGATAAAGAGTCCGGCTTGAAAGCGATCATCGCCATTCACGATACGACGCTCGGCCCGGCGTTGGGTGGCACGCGCATGTGGATGTACAATTCGGAGGAGGAGGCGCTTGAAGACGCCTTGCGCCTCGCCCGCGGCATGACGTACAAAAACGCAGCCGCCGGCCTCAATTTGGGCGGCGGCAAAACGGTGATCATCGGCGACCCGCGCAAAGACAAAAATGAAGCGATGTTCCGGGCGTTCGGCCGCTTCATTCAAGGGCTGAACGGTCGCTACATCACGGCGGAAGACGTCGGCACGACCGTCGCCGATATGGACATCATCTACCAAGAAACGGACTATGTAACCGGCATTTCGCCGGAATTTGGCTCGTCCGGCAACCCGTCGCCGGCGACCGCCTACGGTGTCTATCGCGGCATGAAAGCGGCCGTAAAAGAAGCGTTCGGCAGCGATTCGCTCGAAGGGAAAGTCGTCGCCGTCCAAGGGGTCGGCAACGTCGCCTATCATCTTTGCCGCCATTTGCATGAAGAAGGGGCGAAGCTCATTGTCACTGACATCAACAAAGAAGCTGTCGCCCGTGCCGTCGAAGAATTCGGGGCGCAAGCGGTCGACCCGAACGACATTTACGGCGTCGAGTGCGACATTTTCGCTCCATGCGCGCTCGGCGGCATCATTAACGACCAAACGATTCCACAGCTGAAGGCGAAAGTGATCGCCGGTTCGGCGAACAACCAGCTGAAAGAATCGCGCCATGGCGACATCATCCATGAGATGGGCATCGTCTATGCCCCGGACTATGTGATCAACGCCGGCGGTGTCATCAACGTCGCGGATGAACTGTACGGCTACAACCGCGAACGGGCGATGAAAAAAATCGAGCAAATTTATGACAACATTGAAAAAGTGTTGGCGATCGCCAAGCGCGACAACATTCCGACGTATGTGGCCGCCGACCGGATGGCGGAAGAGCGGATTGACACGATGCGCAAGGTGCGCAGCCAATTTTTGCAAAACGGCCACCATATTTTAAGCCGCCGCCGCGGCCGCTAATTACGGCAAGGGGGCGGCGTTTCGCCCCGCGGCGGATGACGGAGGGACGACAACGATGCAAGAGCAGAAGTTCCGCATTTTAACCATTAACCCTGGTTCGACCTCAACGAAAATCGGCGTCTTTGAAAACGAACGGCCATTGCTCGAAAAAACGATCCGCCACGAGGCGGAGGCGCTTCGGCAATATAAAACGATTGCGGATCAGTATGAGTTCCGCAAACAAACGATTTTGCAAGCCCTCGATGAAGAAGGGATCAATTTATCCAAATTGAGCGCTGTCTGCGGCCGCGGCGGGCTGCTCCGCCCGATCGAAGGCGGGACGTACCGCGTCAACGAGGCGATGCTTGCTGATTTGCGCCGCGGCTATTCAGGCCAGCACGCATCCAACCTTGGCGGCATTTTGGCGCACGAAATCGCCTCAGCCTTAAACATTCCGGCGTTTATCGTCGATCCGGTCGTCGTCGATGAGCTCGACCCGGTCGCCCGGATCAGCGGCTTTCCGCCGATTGAGCGGCGCAGCATTTTCCACGCCTTGAATCAAAAAGCGGTCGCCCGCCGCGTCGCCAAACAGCTTGGCAAACGGTACGACGAGTTGAACTTGATCGTCGCCCATATGGGCGGCGGCATCACGGTCGGCGCCCACAAGCAAGGAAGGGTCGTCGATGTCAACAACGGCCTTGACGGCGAAGGCCCGTTCAGCCCGGAGCGCGCCGGGACGGTGCCAGCGGGCGATTTGGTTGCTTTATGCTTCTCTGGTGAATATTACCGCGAAGAGATCATGAACATGCTCGTCGGCGGCGGCGGCCTTGTCGGTTATCTTGGCACGAATGATGCGGTGAAAGTCGAGAAAATGATCGAAGCCGGCGATGAAAAGGCCAAGCTCGTCTATGAGGCGATGGCGTACCAAGTGGCGAAAGAAATCGGTGCAGCCAGCGCTGTGCTTTCCGGCAAAGTCGACGCCATCATTTTGACCGGCGGCCTGGCGTACGGCAAATCGTTCGTCGAACAGATCACCCGCCGCGTCCAATGGATCGCCGATGTCATCGTCCACCCGGGCGAAAATGAATTGCAGGCGCTCGCCGAAGGCGCGCTTCGCGTCTTGCGCGGCGAAGAAGAGGGAAAAGTGTATCCAGGCAAGGCCGTTTCGCCGGTTCCAGCCCGGCGCTGATGCGGCAACGGACAGAAAGGAGAAGGCAAGATGGCAAAAGAATACGATGTCGTCATTCTCGGCGGAGGAACGGGTGGCTATGTGGCCGCCATTCGCGCCTCGCAGCTCGGGTTGAAAACGGCCGTTGTGGAAAAAGGGAAGCTCGGCGGCACGTGCCTGCACGCTGGCTGCATTCCGTCCAAAGCGCTGCTTCGCAGTGCCGAAGTGTACGCACAAACGAAAAACGGCGAGGCATTTGGCGTCATCGCCGACGGCGTGCGCCTTGATTTTGCCAAAGTGCAGGCGCGCAAAGCGGCGATTGTTGAGCAGCTCCACAAAGGCGTGCAGCATTTGATGAAAAAAGGGAAAATCGATGTGTACGCCGGCACCGGCCGCCTGCTCGGCCCGTCGATCTTTTCCCCGCTGCCGGGGACGGTGTCGGTCGAAATGAACGACGGCAGCGAAAACGAAATGCTCGTCCCGAAATTCGTCGTCATCGCCACCGGTTCGCGTCCGCGCACGCTGCCGGGGCTTGAGCCGGACGGCGAATTGGTGATGACGTCCGATGAAGCGCTGCAAATGGAGGCGCTCCCGTCGTCCATCTTGATCGTTGGCGGCGGCGTAATCGGCATGGAATGGGCGTCCATGCTTAATGATTTCGGCGTTGACGTGACGGTGCTGGAATATGCCGATCGCATTTTGCCGACAGAAGATGAAGACGTGTCAAAAGAAATGGAAAAACTGCTCCGCCGCCGCGGTGTCAACATCGTCACGGGAGCGCGGGTGCTCGCGGAAACGCTCGAGAAAGGAAACGGCGTCACGATCCAAGCGGAGCATCAAGGCGAGCGGAAAACGTTTACGGCCGACAAGATGCTTGTTTCCGTCGGGCGGCAGGCGAACATTGAGGGGATCGGCTTGGAAAACACCGAGATTGTCGTGGAGAAGGGGTATATTCAAACGAACGAGTTCGGCCAAACGAAAGAATCGCACATTTACGCGATCGGCGATGTCATCGGCGGCCTGCAGCTTGCCCACGTCGCCGCCCATGAAGGGATCGTCGCCATTGAACATGTAGCCGGGCATAACCCGGCGCCGATCGACTACACGACGGTGCCCCGCTGCATTTACACCCGGCCGGAAGCCGCTGCCGTCGGCTTAACGGAACAGGAAGCGAAGGCGAAAGGCTATGACGTCAAAGTCGGCAAGTTTCCGTTTAAAGCCATTGGCAAGGCGTTGGTGTTCGGCGAAGCGGAAGGATTTGTAAAAATTATCGCTGACCGCAAGACGGACGATGTGCTCGGCGTTCATATGGTCGGGCCGCACGTGACCGATTTGATTTCCGAGGCGGGGCTTGCCCGCGTGCTCGATGCGGCTCCGTGGGAAGTGGCCCACGCGATCCATCCGCACCCGACGTTGTCAGAGGCGATGGCGGAAGCGGCGTTGGCGGTCGACGGCAAAGCTATTCATTTTTAACCGATTTCGCCGTATGCGCGCGGCGCGTGATCATTGGTTGACTATGTGAATCTAAGGGAGGTTGTTGCGATGGCGCAAAACCGTCATCAGGCGCTTGGATTAAGCGATGACACGGTGTTGGAAATGTATGAAACGATGCTCTTGGCCCGCAAGCTCGATGAGCGGATGTGGCTGTTAAACCGGGCGGGGAAAATTCCGTTCGTCATCTCATGCCAAGGACAGGAAGCGGCGCAAGTCGGCGCGGCGTTCGCCCTTGACCGCACGAAAGACTATGTCTTGCCGTATTACCGCGATGTGGGCGTTGTCCTGACGTTTGGCATGACGCCGAGAGAATTGATGTTGGCGGCGTTTGCCAAGGCGGAAGACCCGAACTCCGGCGGCCGGCAAATGCCAGGGCATTTCGGGAAAAAGAAAAACCGGATCGTCACCGGTTCATCGCCCGTGACGACGCAAGTGCCGCATGCGGTTGGCTTTGCGCTGGCGGCGAAAATGGAAAAGAAAGATTTTGTCGCCTTCGTCACGTTCGGCGAAGGGTCGTCGAACCAAGGCGACTTCCATGAAGGGGCGAACTTCGCCGGCGTTCATAAACTCCCAGTCATCTTTATGTGCGAAAACAACAAGTACGCCATTTCCGTGCCCATTTCGAAACAACTCGCGTGCGAAAAGGTGTCCGACCGCGCCATCGGCTATGGCATGCCGGGCTATACGGTCGACGGCACCGACCCGCTCGAAGTGTACCGCGTCGTGAAAGAAGCGGCTGACCGCGCCCGCCGCGGCGAAGGGCCGACGCTCATCGAGGCCGTGACATACCGGCTGACGTCGCACTCGTCGGACGATGACCACCGCGTCTATCGGACGGAAGAAGAGCTCGCCGAAGCGCGCGCCAAAGACCCGATCGTGTCGTTTGCCAACTATTTGAAAGAAACGGGCGTTTTGACCGATGAACGGGATGAAGAAATTCAAGCGCGCGTCATGAAGGAAGTGAACGAAGCGACTGACTACGCTGAGAAGGCGCCGTACGCCGAGCCGGAGCATGCGCTTCGCTACGTGTATGCCGAGGAGTAAGGGGGAATCGACGATGCCTGTTATTTCCTATATTGATGCCGTCACGATGGCGATTCGCGAAGAAATGGAACGAGACCCGCGCGTGTTTGTGTTGGGAGAAGACGTCGGCCGAAAAGGCGGGGTGTTCAAAGCGACACAAGGATTGTACGAGCAGTTCGGCGAAGAGCGCGTCATCGACACGCCGCTTTCCGAGTCGGCGATCGTCGGCGTCGGCATCGGCGCGGCGATGTACGGCCTGCGCCCGATTGCCGAAATTCAGTTTGCCGATTTTATCATGCCAGCGGTCAACCAAATCATTTCTGAAGCGGCGCGCATCCGCTACCGCTCGAACAACGACTGGAACTGCCCGATCGTCATCCGCGCCCCGTACGGCGGCGGTGTTCATGGCGCTCTCTATCACTCGCAGTCAGTCGAAGCGATTTTCGCCAACCAGCCTGGGTTAAAAATCGTCATGCCGTCGACGCCATACGATGTGAAAGGGCTGCTGAAAGCGGCGATTCGCGACGAAGACCCAGTGCTCTTTTTCGAGCATAAACGCGCCTACCGCCTCATTAAAGGAGAGGTGCCGGAAGATGACTACGTGCTGCCGATCGGCAAGGCGGATGTGAAGCGGGAAGGGGACGACATCACGGTCATCACGTACGGGCTTTGTGTCCATTTTGCCTTGCAGGCGGCCGAGCGCGTCGCCCAAGACGGCATTTCCGTCCATCTGCTCGATTTGCGCACCGTCTATCCGCTCGACAAAGAAGCGATCATCGAAGCGGCGAGCAAAACGGGCAAAGTGCTGCTCATTACGGAAGACAACAAAGAAGGCAGCGTCATGAGCGAAGTCGCCGCCATTATTGCGGAGCATTGTTTGTTCGATCTTGACGCGCCGATTATGCGCCTCGCCGGCCCGGACGTTCCGGCCATGCCATATGCGCCGACGATGGAAAAGTTCTTTATGGTCAACCCGGAAAAAGTCGAAAAAGCGATGCGCGAATTAGCGGCGTTTTAGAAGACATTGCAGCCAAGATAGGAGGGTATCGATGTGGCCATCGAACAATTGACGATGCCTCAGCTCGGGGAAAGCGTCACGGAAGGCACGATCAGCAAATGGCTCGTTTCCCCGGGCGACAAAGTGAACAAATACGACCCGGTCGCCGAAGTCATCACCGATAAAGTGAGCGCGGAAATTCCGTCGTCGTTTGCCGGCGTCATCCGCGAGCTGATCGCCAAAGAAGGAGAAACGCTCCCGGTCGGCGCGCCGATTTGCACGATCGAAGTCGAAGGCGAAGCGGCCGCACCGGAAGCGAAGCCGGCCGATGAAGCGCCGAAAGCAGAAGACAACACGAAGCCGACCGCTCCGAAAAAGACAGAACGGGCAAACAACGGCCGCTACTCGCCGGCCGTGCTCCGCCTCGCCCAAGAGCACGGCATTGACCTGGAACAAGTGGAAGGCACCGGCCTTGGCGGGCGGGTGACGCGCAAAGATTTGCTGAAGCTTATTGAGTCCGGGCAAATGCCGAAAGCGAAAGCGGCGCCGGCGGCGGAACAAGCGGCGCCAAAAGCGGAACCGAGAACGGAACAACCGGCCACAGCCGCCGCAACCGTTCAACCGTCTGCCGCGGCCGCGCCAACCGCGCCGCAGGCAGCGCCGATCAAACCAGCGGCCCCGAACGTCGAAGCCGGAGCGGGCGACATCGAAATTCCGGTCACCCCGGTGCGCAAGGCGATTGCGGCGAACATGCTCCGCAGCAAACACGAAGCGCCGCACGCTTGGACGATGGTCGAAGTCGACGTCACCGATCTTGTCGCCTACCGCGATGCCATCAAAGACGAGTTCAGGCGGCGTGAAGGCTTCAATTTGACGTATTTCGCCTTCTTCGTCAAGGCGGTCGCCCAAGCGCTGAAAGAATTCCCGCAGTTGAACTCAGTGTGGGCGGGCGATAAGATCATTCAGCGCAAGGACATCAACATATCCATCGCTGTCGCGACGGATGACGCCTTGTTCGTGCCCGTCATCAAGCACGCCGATGAAAAAACGATCAAAGGCATCGCCCGCGAAATCGCCGAACTGGCGGCGAAAACGCGCGCCGGCAAGCTGCGTCCGGAAGACATGCAAGGCGGCACGTTCACCGTCAACAACACCGGCGCGTTCGGCTCGGTGCAGTCGATGGGCATTATCAACTACCCGCAAGCGGCCATTTTGCAAGTGGAAACGATCGTCAAACGCCCGGTCGTCAAAAACGGCATGATCGCCATCCGCGACATGGTCAACTTATGTTTGTCGCTTGACCACCGCGTCTTGGACGGCCTCATTTGCGGACGCTTCCTCGCCCGCGTCAAAGCGATTTTGGAAAACATGAACAAAGACAATACGCCGATTTATTAACGATTCCCCCATCGCCATCGGTTGGCGGTGGGGTTTTTATATGGCGCGATTTCAAACTTCTTTCACAAATGTGAGGTATAATGAGGGCAGAAACGAACGTGCGAAGGAGAAAAACGAGATGAATCGAGCGAGCATGTGGATGCTGTTGTGTTGCTTCTTTCTGCTAAGCGGCTGCGCCAATCCATCGTTTCCTCCGGTGGCCGATTCGCTTTCTGTCGTCATCAGCCTCGATGTCAAAGGGGAAACGGTTACGTTTTGGAATGCGGACACTGGCGACAAGATCGCCCGCTGGAACATCCGTGAGCCGTTTCAAGGCGGGGCGTTGAGCCCGGACGGCCGGACGCTTCTTTTGTACGGGCGGGACCTCGACCGCATCTATCGGTACGACCTCGCAACCGGGAAGCTGCTCCGTGAGTGGAAAACGGGAAACGGCATCGTCAGCGCGGCCCCGTCCCCGGATGGCCGGACGTGGTTTTTCGGCGATAGCACCCGCCGCGCTGTGATTGTCGTCGACCGGGACGGGAACGAGGTCGCCCGCCTTTCGGTCGGACGCTCCCCGATGACGTTGCTTGTCAACCGCGATGGCACGAGGTTGTATGCGATCGATTTCCAAGATGAACGCGCATCGATCATTGATGTGGACCGACGCCGCGTCATTCGTTCGTTTGCCGTGCCGAAGTTCGCCTTAGGCGGAGTGGTGCGCGAGCAGGAAGGGGAGCTGTGGGTCGGCGGACATGGAAGCGGAAATAAGGTGGAGGAGAATATCCACGTCTATTCGCTTCAAGACGGCCGCTTGCTCCGGACGATACCCGCGCCTGTCATGCCGGTTGATTTTGCCGAAACGAACCGCGGTGTGTTTGTGCTAAGCCACGGTTCAAACACGGTCTATCAATTTTCGCCAAGCGGCAGGCGGATTGGCTCCGTCTCTGTCGGTGCCAATCCGTTTGCCATCGAGGCGGCAGGCGGCCGCTTGTATATCGCCAGCTATGACAGCGATGAAATCATCGTGGTCGACGAAGCGACGATGCGTCCGCTTGCCCGTTGGAAAACAGGGGATGGCCCGCTGCAGCTGCTCATCCGGGAGGGACGGTAAATGGACAAGCGAACGGTGTTGATTGTTGATGATGAAGAAGACATGCGCCTGCTTGTTGGCATGTATTTGGAAAACGCCGGCTTCCGCTGCTTGGAAGCAGGAGACGGGGACGAGGCGTTGGCGATTCTTGGGCAACAGCCGGTTGATGCAGTTCTATTGGACGTCATGATGCCAAAGCAGGACGGATTCGCCGTCTGCGCCCGCATCCGCGAGCAGTCGGACGTGCCGATTTTGTTTTTGACGGCACTGGGAGAAGAATGGGATAAAGTGAAAGGATTGAAGCTTGGCGGCGACGATTACATCGTCAAGCCGTTCAGCCCGGGGGAGCTCGTCGCCCGTCTTGAGGCGGTGCTGCGCCGGGCGCGGCGCAGCCGCGAACAGAATGGCCGGCTGCAATTCGGGGAACTCGCCATCGATGAAAAAGGCCGGACGGTGGCCGTTGGCGGCGAGGCGGTGAAGCTGACGTTGAAAGAGTTTGAGTTGCTGCTGTTTTTGGCAAAACACCCCGGTCAAGTGTTCAGCCGCGACGAATTGCTCGTCAAAGTGTGGGGATATGATTATACAGGAAACGCCCGCACGGTCGATACGCATGTGAAAACGCTGCGCATGAAGCTGAAAGACGCCGCTCGCCATATTCAAACCGTATGGGGCATCGGCTACAAGTTTGAGGGATGAACATGAAACGGCTTCGGTTAGGACAAAAACTATGGCTGTCGATCGGCGCCGCGGTCGTGGTGACGCTGGCGTTTTCTTTTGGTCTTCTCAATTATTTTTACCGGACGGTGTACATGAAAGAAGTTGAGCGAACGTTGATCGCGGAAGGGACGAGCCTCGCCCGCGACTATCGCGGCGGGGCGGTGACGGAGGCATATCGCCGTCAAATCGAATGGTATGACGAAAAATCAACGGCCACGATCTTGTTGATTGACAACCCGCGCGAACTGAGCGCCTGCTTTCCGTTTCCGGTCCACTATGATGCGTTAGTCAGCGGCCGCGACCGGGAAACATTGTTAGCCGGGAAGCCTGTTGTCAAAACGGGATACGAAAAGCGGTTCGGCCGCCGCGTGATGGCGGTCGTCGTTCCGCTTTTGGACGGCAAGCGGCTGGAAGGAGCGATTTACTTATATTTGCCGTTAGCCGACATCCAAGAAGCGACGAAGCGGGCGGCGGCCGCGTTTTGGCCGCTTGCGGCCATGTTCGCCGCCGCGCTTTTGGTTGCCGGCAGGCGGATGGTGCGGCAAATGACCGAACCGCTGCAGGCGATGGAACAAGCGGCAGAACGCATGACGGAAGGCCGCTATGAAGCGGCCATCCCGGTGCGGACCGATGATGAAATCGGCCGCTTGGCGAAGGCGTTCAATCAAATGGCGGATGCCATCGCCAAAGAAGACGAGCGAAAGCGCGAGTTTTTGGCCAATGTCTCGCATGAGCTGCGCACGCCGCTCAGCTATATGAAAGGATACAGCGAGGCGCTCCTGGCCGGCCTCGCGAAAACGAAGGAAGAAGAAAAGGCGTACCTTCGCCTCATCCACCGCGAAACGGAGCGGATGGAGCGGCTGGTGCGCGATCTTCTTGACCTGGCGCGCCTTGAAGGGCAAAGCGTGCCGCTCGAGCGCGCGCCGGTGGCGTTCGCCCAAGTGATCGAAGATGTCATCGCCACATACGAGCCCATCGCGGCGCAAAAGCGAATCCAACTGTCATGCGAATTGGACTATGACGTCATCGTCAACGGCGACGCCGACCGGCTTGAACAAGTCGTGCGCAACTTGCTTGACAACGCCATTCGCTACACCCCGGAAGACGGCGCGGTGACGGTGCGGCTTTCCCGCCTGTCGGAAGCAGAAGGCGAGCTTGTCATCCAAGATACGGGAAAAGGCATGCCGAAAGACCAGCTGCCGTTTCTCGGCCAACGCTTTTTCCGCGTCGACCGCGCCCGCACCCGCAAAGAAGGCGGCACCGGTTTGGGGCTGGCGATCGTCAAACAAATCGTCGCCCTTCATGACGGCGCAGTCCAGTTCGACAGCGACCTTGGACGCGGGACGACTGTATCGGTCCGCTTGCCGCTCGTTCGGGAAGAGGAATAAACATCGTTCAAGATGCAGGGATTTTCACGGTGTATAATGAATGAAAAATAGGAGGCAGGTGGAGGATATGGGTGCACCAGAAAAGGAACAGGCCCCTATGACCTACAAAGAGTATGCGACATGGCCGGAAGGGAAACGGTGCGAGGTGTTGGATGGGAACATCATCAGCATGGCGCTGTCGCCGATGCCGGAACATCAATGGATTTCGCTCCAGCTTTCGATCGAATTTGGGATGCATCTCAGAGGGAAGGATTGTCGCGTGTTGACCGCTCCGATCGATGTGTATCTTTTCGAAGACCATCGAAAGCAATGGATGGACGAAAACGTCCGAAACTGGGTATGTCCCGATCTTGTCGTCATCTGCGATAAAAACAAAATTCAAAAAAATCGCATTGTCGGGGCGCCGGATTTGGTCGTCGAGATCTTGTCCCCGGCCACGGCCAAAATTGACCGGATGGACAAACGGATCGCGTACGAACGGGCTGGGGTGAAGGAATATTGGATCGTTGACCCGGCGAATCAAGTGGTGGAAGTGTATTTACGTCAGGAAACAGGGGCGCTGGAACTTCGCGGAGTGTACAACCGGGATGACGCCGTTTCCGTTCATGTATTAAAGAATTTCGTGATTGACTTGCGAAACATTTTTCAACAGGAATAAATGGCGATCAGGATTTTCGCTAAACGGCGATTTGGAGGGGCAAGGGGGCATGCCACAACGCCCTCTTCCTTTCATCGTATCGTCGCACGGTGGGAGGAGGAGGCTTCTCGCAGGCGGGACGGCCGTTTGCATTCCAGATGCGAATGGCCTCGTCATCTGCCTGTTGTCCCAAGATGTTTTTTCATGGCTTCTTGGAGGATTTGTGAATTGATGACAAGGCGTTGTTTCGCCAAGTCATCGAGCCATTTCGGGATCGTTCATGTTTTTTTGACCGCTTTGTTTTCCATTTCATGGCGAAATGGTGGCATCAGCAAATCGTTTGCCTTTTTGTTCATTGCCCAAACGCGGCCGATGTACTACAATAAACATAGAAACCGTTTTTTCCCACACGAAGCGTCATCAGCGCTTCGTCCCGGGCAGACGGGTTCCGGGAGGAAAAGGTGCGGCTTGAAAAGAAAGCGGTTTCTTATGTCTGGAAGGCAAAGGGGGATGGGGAATGAGCGATGTCGCGAAGATGAAGGAAGCGGCGTTTCCGGTTCCGACAGTGGAGGAGTGGGAGCGGGAAGCGGAAAAGTCGCTGAAAGGCAAGCCACTTGAGCGGCTTCACTCGATGACGTACGAAAACATTGCGGTGAAACCGCTCTATACGCGCGCGGATTTGGAAGCGCTCGGCCCGCTTGAGCAATACCCGGGCTTCGGCCGGTACGTGCGCGGGGCGCGGCCGGAAGGGTATCGGGGCGGGCCGTGGAAGGTGAGCCAGGAGATTTCGGCGGCGAGCCCGTCCGACTGGAACGAGGCGGTGAAGCACGACTTGGAGCGGGGGCAGACGGAAATCCATCTTGCCCTTGGCCGGCTGCCGTTTGCCGTCGAGTCGGTGGAGGATGTGGCGGCGATGTTGGATGGCGTGCCGCTCGATCGCGATTCGCTCCGGGTGGATGCCGGGGTGCGGTCGCTTTCGTTTTTGGCGCTTTTGGCCGCTTATTTAGAGGAACGGGGCGTGCCGCCAGCGAGCGTACGAGGCGCGATCGGCATGGATCCGCTCGGGGCGTGGGCGGAACAGGGGACGCTTTCGTGTTCGCTTGAGCGGCTGTATGATGAGATGGCGGAAGTGACGAAGTGGGCGAAGGATGAGATGCCTGCCGTCCGCACGATTTTGGTGCGCGGCGAGCCGTACCATAACGGCGGGGCGAACGCTGTGCAGGAGCTGGCGTTTGCGCTGGCGACGGCGGTCGAGTACATCCGCGCCGGGCTGGACCGGGGCTTGACCGTCGATGACATCGCGGTGCGGATGCAAGCGTCGTTTGCGGTCGGGGCGGACTTTTTTATGGAAATCGCGAAACTGCGGGCGGCGCGGCGGTTGTTTGCCCAAGTGATCGAGGCGTTTGGCGGCGGCGAATCGGCAAGTCGGATCGAGCTGCATGTGCGCACGTCACCGTTTACGAAAACGGTGTACGACCCGTATGTGAACATGCTTCGGGCGGCGGCGGAAGCGTTTGCGGCCGTTGTCGGCGGCGCCGATGGCGTGCACGTGTCGCCGTTTGACGAGGCGATCGGGCTCGCCGATGAATTTTCGCGGCGCATCGCCCGCAACACGCAGCTCATATTGCTTGAAGAGGCGCATATGGCGGACGTCATCGATCCGGCGGGCGGCTCGTATTATGTGGAAACGTTGACCGCTAGACTTGCCGAAGAAGCGTGGAAGCTGTTCCAGCGCGTCGAGGAACAAGGCGGCATGGCGAAGGCGCTCGCAAACGGCTTCGTGCAGGCGGAAGTGGAAGCGGTCGCCAAGCGGCGGCTCGATCGCGTCAAGACGCGGAAGGAAAAAATCGTCGGCACGAACGTGTATGCCAATTTGGCGGAAACGCCGATCGAAAAGCCGAAGCAAACCGCAGCGAACGGGGCGCCGCCGCTCGATGAAAAGCGGGTGGCCGATATTCGCAGCGCGCTTGCCGGCGGGAAGTGGATGGAAGCGGCGATTCGCGCGGCCCGCCGTCGAGCAACCGCTCGGGAGATCGCGGCGGCGCTGACGGACGGGAATGCGGCTGCGGCCATCGCGCCGATTCGCGCATGGCGTTTGGCTGAGCCGTTTGAGCAGCTGCGGAAGGCGGCTGAGAAGCATGCGGAACGCACCGGAAGCCGGCTTTCCGTTCACTTGATCAATATCGGACCGCTTGTCCGCCATCAGGCGCGCGCCGATTTCATCGCCGGGCTGTTTGCGGCCGGCGGGGTGGCGGCTGAACGGAGCGACGGCTTCGCCTCGGTCGAGGAAGCGGTCGAATGGGTGCAAAGCACGGACGGGACGCATTATATCGTGTGCGGCGCCGACGACGACTACCCGGCGTTCGTTCCGGCGTTGGCGGCGGCGTTCAAGCAAGCCAAGCCGAACGCGAAGCTGTATGTCGCCGGAAAGCCGCCGGAAGAGCTTGAGAGAACGTACGCGGACGCGGGCGTGGACGGATCGATTCATCTCGGTTCGAACGCGTACGATGTGATCGTGGCGTTTCTAACGGAAAGAGGGGTGGCGCTTGATGGCGAAATACGTTGATTTTACCAACATGACGCTTTCCGCGGCGGCCGATGTGGATGAGAAACAGTGGAGAGACGCGGTGGAGCGGCGCGTGCAAGCGTCGATCGATGAGCTGTTGGTTCAGACGAATGAACACATTGCGGTGAAGCCGCTGTATACAAAGAATGACATCGAGGGGCTCGATTTTCTTGATTATATGCCCGGCTTGCCGCCGTACTTGCGCGGGCCGTACCCGACGATGTACGTCGTGCGGCCGTGGACGATCCGCCAATACGCCGGCTTTTCGACCGCCGAGGAGAGCAATGCGTTTTACCGGCGCAATTTGGCGATGGGGCAAAAAGGGCTGTCGGTCGCGTTTGACCTGGCCACCCATCGCGGCTATGACTCCGACCATCCGCGCGTCGTCGGCGACGTCGGCAAAGCGGGAGTGGCCATCGACTCGGTGCTTGATATGAAAATTTTGTTTGACGGCATCCCGCTCGATCAAATGTCGGTGTCGATGACGATGAACGGGGCGGTGCTCCCGATCATGGCGTTTTACATCGTCACCGCCGAAGAGCAGGGAGTGACGCAGGATAAACTGTCGGGCACGATCCAAAACGATATTTTGAAAGAATATATGGTGCGCAACACGTACATTTACCCGCCGGAGATGTCGATGCGCATCATCGCCGACATTTTCGCCTATACGGCGAAATACATGCCGAAGTTCAACAGCATCAGCATCTCCGGCTACCATATGCAGGAAGCCGGGGCGCCGGCCGATCTGGAGCTGGCGTACACGCTCGCCGACGGGCTTGAGTACGTGCGCACCGGTTTGAAAGCCGGCATTGATATCGACTCGTTCGCGCCGAGGCTGTCGTTTTTCTGGGCGATCGGCATGAACTACTTTATGGAAGTGGCGAAAATGCGGGCGGCGCGCCTCATGTGGGCGAAAATGATGAAGACGTTCGATCCGAAAAACCCGAAATCGCTCGCTCTCAGAACGCATTCGCAAACGTCAGGCTGGAGCTTGACCGAGCAAGATCCGTTCAACAACGTCGTGCGCACGCTCATCGAGGCGCACGCGGCGGCGATGGGGCATACGCAGTCGCTCCATACGAACGCCTTGGATGAAGCGATCGCCTTGCCGACCGATTTCTCGGCGCGCATCGCCCGCAATACGCAGTTGTACTTGCAGGAAGAAACAGGCATTTGCCGGACGATCGACCCGTGGGCCGGTTCGTATTACGTCGAGACGTTGACGAACGAGTTGATGAAGCGGGCGTGGGCGCATATCGAAGAAATCGAAAGCTTAGGCGGGATGGCGAAAGCCATTGAAACCGGCATCCCGAAAATGCGCATCGAAGAAGCGGCGGCCCGCCGCCAAGCGCGCATCGATTCAGGAGCGGAAACGATCATCGGCGTGAACAAATACCGCCCGGAAAAAGAAGAGCCGATCGACATTTTGGAAGTCGACAACACCGCCGTGCGCCAGCGGCAAATCGAGCGGCTGAACGAGCTCAAGGCGACGCGCGACAACGAGCAGGTCGAAGCGGCGCTTGCCGCCATCACGAAAGCGGCGGAAACGGGCGAAGGGAACTTGCTTGAGCTCGCCGTCCAAGCGGCGCGCGTCCGGGCAACGCTTGGGGAAATTTCGTATGCGATCGAAAAAGTGGCGAAGCGCCATCGCGCCGCCATCCGCTCGATCAGCGGTGTCTACAGCTCGGAATACAAAAACGAAGCGCAGCTGGAACGGGTGAAGCGGCGGGTCGAGCAGTTTGCGGAACTTGAAGGGCGGCGCCCGCGCCTATTGGTGGCGAAAATGGGGCAGGACGGCCATGACCGCGGGGCGAAAGTGATCGCGACGGCGTTTGCCGATCTAGGGTTTGACGTCGACATCGGTCCGCTTTTCCAGACGCCGGAAGAAACGGCGCGCCAGGCGGTGGAAAACGATGTGCACGCGGTTGGCATCAGCTCGCTCGCCGGCGGACATAAAACGCTCGTGCCGCAGCTCGTTTCGGAGTTGGAAAAACTCGGACGCGGCGACATTCTCGTCATCGTTGGCGGCGTCATCCCGCCGCAAGACTACGCTTTCTTGTATGAGAACGGCGCCGCCGCCATCTTCGGGCCGGGCACGGTCATTCCGGAAGCGGCGGACAAAGTGCTCGATGAAATTTACGCCCGGCTTGGCTATGAGGAAGTGAACCAATGAACGGCGAAGAGAAACGGCGGGAACAGGCAAGCGGCCAGAGCGCAGTTTCGGATGGGCAGCCGCGGCGCCCGGAATGGGCGGACGGCAATGGTCTGTCGTCGTACGTGCAAGCCGAGCGCCCACCGGCGCCAAGGCGGGTCGTGAGACGGAAAGAGCGGTCGGTCGAAGAGTACGTCCAAGGGGTGCTCGCCGGCGACCGCACCGTTTTGGCGCAGGCGATTACGCTTGTCGAAAGCAATGCGGCTCGTCATATCGATCTCGCCCAACAAGTGTTGAATAAATTGCTTCCGCACGTCGGCCGCTCGGTCCGCATCGGCATCACCGGCGTGCCGGGAGCGGGAAAAAGCACGTTCATTGAAGCGTTCGGCACGTTTTTGTGCGAGCAAGGGCACCGCGTCGCGGTGTTAGCCGTCGACCCGACGAGCTCGCTGACCGGCGGCAGCATCCTCGGCGACAAAACGCGGATGGAGGCGCTCGCCCGCCATCCGCACGCGTTTATCCGCCCGTCGCCATCGGGCGGGGCGCTTGGCGGCGTGCACCGGAAAACGCGCGAGACGATGATGTTGTGCGAAGCGGCCGGCTATGACATCATTTTGGTCGAGACGGTCGGCGTCGGGCAAAGCGAATTTGTCGTCCGCGGGATGGTCGACTTTTTCCTCCTTTTGGCGTTAACCGGCGCCGGCGACGAGCTGCAAGGGATGAAGCGCGGCATCATGGAGCTCGTTGACGCCATCGTCATCAACAAGGCGGACGGCGACAACAAAGAAAAAGCAAAAGCGGCGCAAAAAGAATACAACCAGTTTCTCCATTACCTCCGCCCGGCCACGCCCGGCTGGGAGACGAAAGCGTACACGTGCTCGGCGCTTTTGGGCGAAGGAATCGCCGACATGTGGCGCATCATCCAAGCGTTCGTCGAGACGACGAAGCGATCCGGCGTCTTTTTCGACCGCCGCCGCCAGCAGCAAAAAGACTGGATGCACGCCATGATCAAAGAATATCTCGAAACGCGCTTTTTCGCCGACCCGATCGTGAAAGAAACGCTCCCGATGCTTGAGAACAGCGTCATTTCCGGCGCCAAGCCGGTCACGGCCGCCGTCAACGAGCTGATCGAGGCGTATGAACGGAAGCGGAGCGGTGAACTATGATATGATAAAGGCAAATCGAAGGAGGTGTTGAGATGTTCCAATTTCAATTTCCGCTCTATCACGACATCGTCGAGCAAGCGCGGCGCGAAGCGGTTGAAGCCGGGTTTGAAGAGCTGCGCACGCCGGAAGACGTCGATGCGGCGTTCAGCCGCCCCGGTACGACGCTTCTCCTCATCAACTCCGTGTGCGGCTGCGCCGGCGGCATCGCCCGTCCCGCAGCGGCCCACGCCGTCCATTACGACAAGCGCCCGGATCATTTGGTAACCGTCTTTGCCGGCCAAGACAAAGAAGCAACCGCCCGCGCGCGCGAGTATTTTGTCGGTGAGCCGCCATCCTCGCCGTCGTTCGCCTTGTTAAAAGACGGGAAGCTGTGCGCCATGCTCCACCGCCACGACATTGAAGGCCACGAGCCGATTGCGGTCGTGCAAAAGCTGCAGGCGCTGTTTGATGAATATTGTGAGGAAGTGTGAACGGAAACACCCGAAGCCAAAGAAGGCTTCGGGTGTTTTTCATGGTCATGATTGTTTGTGATCATACCCGTGGTGCTAGATAAACTCAAACAAGCATAAAAATAGCCCTTGCATGAGGATCCCCTTAAAATGAAAGTGCAACCAACCATTAAAAAGGAGGATCCCTATGCAAGAGCACTTTCATTTTACTACAGATCGGGCCAAGATTCAAAAGCAATATGCCGCCATTTTCGTTTTTGTTTCTGCTCAACTTTCATGCATTCAGGTGCATCTTCATCGTCGAAATCGCCATTTGGTCAAGCAAGAGGACGCTGTCATCATCGCCATTCATCTTTTAGGAAAGCTGCTCGGTTTTACTTCTGAACGGGCGTGGCATCGTTTTGTCACGGGAAATTTGTTCACAAACGGCTCGTTTCTCGAACGTTCCCGGTATAACCGCCGCTGCCGGGCGCTTGGCTTCGCTATCAAATGGATCCGCCATGAGTTGGCAAAACGCGGCCAACATCATGCCTATGCCGTCGTGGACAGCTTGCCGCTCCCATTGTGCCATACGGCAAGAATGCATCGCGTCAAACGGTTTCAAGAGATCGCCGACATCGGGTATTGCGCTTCCAAAAAGCAATGGTACTACGGGTTGAAGCTGCACCTTCAAGTGACCGATCAAGGGCTGCCAATGGGGTATGTGGTGACGGAAGCATCTTGCCACGATCGAATCGCAGCCGAAAGCGTGATGACCCAAATTCCCCACCCGTATAACTTTGGGGACAAAGGATTTATTAGCCGTGACTTGCAAAAAAGGCTGTACGAAGAATACCAAATGGCGCTTTGGACTCCGTCTCGAAAAAACCAGAAACATCGTGCGTCTGAGACATGGGAGCAGTGGATCCAACAAAAACGCAAAGTGATCGAGACGGTGTTCTCGGTTCTGGTTGACCACTATCGCATCACGGGGATCCGAGCCAATTCGATTATCGGATTTGAAGTGGCACTAGACGGTATATTGTTAGCTTATTCCCTGGTTACACTTGGGCTAGTTGAGCGCTAAAGCTCAACTAGCACCACGGGTATATAAAGTAAAAAAGATGAAGATGGTAGAAAGCAATAATTGGGCAGGTAAGTTCGAGATTCGTGCTCCAGGGAAAGCGAAAGTCTTATTGACATTTGAAGTACCGGTGCGCGCGGAAAAGCTGATTATGATCGTCAGACATGACTGGCTGCCTGGGGATATTGTCGTAGTAGTAAAGTAGAGAGACTTATTTTTTATGTCAAGGAAATGGCAATGCACCGATTTATTCGTATTCTGCTTCGACCGCTTCATTTGCGGTCGTTTCCTCATTTGTGTTTATTTATTTTAAATTTTTTGATTTTTTTTGTTTTTTATATTGACTACTCCATTTGTTTTTTATACTATTATATTAGGACTCTAATATATAGTATTCTTCCTTTATATAAAATCGTATTTGTTTTAATATTTCATAAAATATTGCTGTGAAGGCTTTTTTGAAAATTGCTATTTTATATGACGAGCATTATGCTTCAATACTTGGAATTTTGAAAACGCATTCAAACAAAATCAATATTCTAGAATTCTAGAATATAATAAACCATTCTGACTTCAATAATCTATTCGAATTGGAATCATATAAGCTAAGTAGATCTCAAGTGATGCGCTAAAGTTAAATTGTTTTAAAAAGCTATACTTCATATGTGCATCTGTGATGAAAATCTGCTTTCTCCATAAGCTTGCTACAGCAGGAGTTTCACATTGTTGGTTATGAACAAATCAACAATAAATAAAACTTTTACATATTAGCGTTTTTGGTGTGTAAACCATATTTTCCTCCTTTCTTAATAACTTTTAAAACACTCTTCTTTGAGGAGGTGATAAATATAACTATATTGAGTGAGCGATATAATTAGATTTTAATAGTAAAAATTTCATGAGAACACTTATAAGTCTACAACTTTTGCTGTGAATAGCAGCCCATCATCAAAGTGGATAGAGAAGCAAAGGAAGGATGTGATCCATCGGATGAGGTTGTAATTGTTGAGAAACGAACAACATCGACAATCTTTTACTTGAGGATTATTGAAATGTAGGCCTACGTGAGAAGGCGTCTTAGAAGTTAGACCATCGTTGAAAACTCTTTGGAGACGATAAAGAGAAGGGGAGGAAGAACTAATGGCGATTCAAAAAGAACAAATCGAAGGCGTTTATTTATCAGATGGGACTAAGGTTAGCGATCTAGTGGATTTGGAGAACGGATATATTTCTGCGCGAACAATCAGTGATCCTGAGATTTATCAACTAGAAATAGAAAGAATATTTTCTAAAGTTTGGATTCCTGTTGCTCATGAATCAGAAATCCCGAACAAAGGAGATTATGTTTTGAGATATATTGGCGACGAAGAAGTAATTGTTTCCCGTTCAGAGCGGGGAGAAATCTATATTGTCCTAAACGCTTGTACACATCGGGGTATGCCTGTATGCCGTTCGGAAAGAGGAAACTCTTCTCATTTTCGCTGTCCTTATCACGGATTCACGTACAGGCAAAATGGAGATCTCATTGGAGTTCCGGCTCATCGGGAGGCGTTTGGTAATGCGCTGGATAAAAATCAATATAGTTTAGTTAGAGCAAGGGTTGCGACATATAAAGGACTTATCTTCGGTACCTTTAACGAAGAAGCTCCGCCGTTAGAAGAACAGCTGGGAAGTTTAAAATGGTATCTTGATATGATGCTCAAACATACGGACGAAGGAATGGAAGTGATTGGGACTCCGCAACGCTGGACTGTAAAAGCGAACTGGAAGCTAGGCACTGACAACTTCGTAGGGGATGCTTATCATACATTTATGACACACCATTCGGCAGTAAAATTAAAAATTGTTCCTAGTGGAGATCCGAAGTTTGCGTTTTATGGAGTCCATGTATCTTGTGAGAATGGAAATGGGCTTGGACTAATTGGTGGTCCGCCTGAAATGGACATTCCTCCTTTCTATGGCGCTCCTCCAGAAGTCGTTGAGAAGATTGAACGTAATCTGTCGGCAGAACATCAAAAAGCGTTTAGACGACTTGCATATATTCATGGAAACATTTATCCAAATATGTCTTTTGGATATTTCAGCTGGGCGACCGAAGATGGAAAGCGGCCAGGTTCCTATTTAACATTAAGACAATGGGTACCGCGAGGGCCACAAGAAATGGAAGTGTTTTCATGGGTTCTCATCGAAAAAGAAGCTCCTGATTGGTGGAAAGATCTAGCGAGAGAGACGTATGTTCGAACATTTGGCACGAGCGGTATGCTTGAGCAAGATGATGCAGAAATGTGGAAAAACATCACGCGGGTGACGAAAGGCTATATTGCGTCGAGAAAACTGAAGTTTATTTATCGTATGGGCATCGACCGTAAGCCTGAGCAGGGGAACTGGCCAGGTCCTGGAATCGTTTATCAAGGGGATTACAGCGAGGCGAACCAATTGAACATTTGGCGTCAATGGAAAAAATTGATGACCGAGTAAACGGTGATAAATGAGCTTTCGATACCGAGACAAAGGAGGAGTGTATATGATTTCAACAAACATTAAAATCGGGGATCCAGTTTATTTCGAAGTTTTAGAATTTTTACAAAAAGAAGCAGAATGCTTAGACAATGGAGATTTTCGGACATGGTTATCTTTGTTGGACGAAAAGATTCGCTACGTGATGCCTGTTAGAACGACTCGTGAACGTATTCATGGGAAAGGATTTATTGACAATATGTATCATTTTGAAGAAAACTATGCTTCTCTTAAGAAACGAATTGACCGATTAGATACGGAATTTGCTTGGGCGGAAGATCCTCCTTCCCGTACTAGAAGGTTTATCGATAACGTTCGTGTTGAGCAAGTGAACGAACATGAATTTAACGTGAGGAGCTATCTCCTTTTAACACGAAGCCGCGGCAACGAGCCTGAATATTTCCTCGTTACCTGTGTTCGCAACGATACGCTGATACGCACGGAACAGGGTTTAAAACTGAAAGTGCGAGAAATTTTAGTTGATCAAACTACGTTAGGGATGGATAACTTAGCGGTTTTTCTCTAAAGTTTCCTTTTCTAAAGAAAAACAACTCAATGTTTGCCCTAAAAAATATTAGCAAAGTAATTGGGGAGGAATAGAAAATGACAAAACGACTAGAAAACAAAGTGGCGTTCATTACAGGTGCTGCTGGTGGACAAGGACGAGCAGCAGCAATAGTTTTCGCCCGAGAAGGGGCAAAAGTAGCAGTAGTGGACGTGGATGCAAAAGGAATCGAAGAAACTGCTCGCCTTGTTAACGAGGCAGGCGGGGAAGCAATTGCCATTCCATGTGATGTCTCCAATGAAGAGCAGGTAAAACAGGCGATTCAACAGACGGTGAACACCTTTGGTAAGTTAACGACGATTTACAATAATGCGGGGATTGCTCATAAAAATTTTATGATTACGGTAGATGAACTAAGTGTTGAAGAATGGGACAAAATCCAAAATGTGAACACGAAAGGCATGTTTTTTGTGGTGAAGTATGGTATTCCGGAATTGTTGAATGCTGGTGGCGGAACGATCATCAATACGGCATCCACGGCTGCCCTAGTCAACAGCCCGGGAGGACCTTCCTATTCCGCCTCAAAGGGAGCCATCATTTCGTTTACTCGTCACATTGCTGCTACGTATGCCAAAAAGGGCATCCGCGCCAATGCTATTGCTCCGGGGTATGTGATTACGCCGATGACGAAGGCTATGGAAGAAATGCTGCCTGAACTAGATAAAATCGCTTCGGAAGCAACGCCGCTTGGCCGGGGAGCACAGCCGGAAGAAATCGCTAACGTTGCACTTTTCTTAGCATCCGACGAATCTTCGTTTGTTACAGGTGCTGTTATTGTGGCGGATGGAGGCATGACGATCGTTTAAAGATTTTTTAAAAGGAGTGATTTCCATGTGGTTAGTTCAATTGTCCGTGAAAAAAACAATGGATCAAATTGATCCGAAATGGTTCGAAGAACATGAAAAGCGTAATCAGCAATTACGGGAGACAGGTATTATACTGGCAAACGGAGCGTTTGCGGATGGAAGCGGCGGATGCATCATTTACGATTGTACTAAAGAAGAAATTGCTTCTCTCATCCAAGAAGATCCTTTGGTGGTACATGAAGTTGTCGATTATGACTGCAAAGAATGGGACGCAATATTTTCCACAAAAATTCAATAAATATAAACAACAAGGAGGAAAAATATGGCGGATGAACCACAAATGATTGTCGGAAACGAGTTTACCCAAGTCATTATTAGAAAAATTTACACAAGAAATGGGGAAAGAGTAGAAATTGTTTCACCAAAGTTAAAACGCTCAATTCAGCTCGATCCACTGGCCCTCGAAAGTTTGACTTGGCAGGATATCGAAGTGTTTACGGGATTTTTAGCTAAACCCTTCGGCGAATAAACGTTGCAAATTGCAGTCAACTCTCTCGCTATTTGCTTAACGGTTCCATCTTCTTTCCCTTCATTATGCAAAAGGACCGTGTCCTTCTTGCGAAATTTTACCACACAACGTTGGCGGAGTGCTTCGGACACGGTCTATTATTTAAAAAATAAATAAAAAAATTTAAAAAATAAATAAAAAAATATTGACTTATCATCGTTATAATGATAACTTTGTAACTAAGATACTAGTATTCTATAACATAAAGAAAGGAGAAAGGTAAGTTGGGTGAAAAAGTAGGTATTTGGTCGCAAATATTGGATATTCCCTTAAAGCAATATTATGTTGACGTCAACGGAATTAACACGCGAGTATTTGAAGCCGGAGAAGGGGAACCGCTTATTTTCGTCCACGGTACAGGAGGACACCTTGAAGCGTATGCTAGGAATTTCAAAGGCTTGTCAAAAGATTTCCGAGTGATCGCTTATGATATGGTGGGGCATGGATACAGTGATAAGCCGGATAGACCATATACGATTGATTATTTAAGTGATCATTTAGTTGGGTTGGTGAAAGCGTTGGGATTAAAAACGTTCAGTCTTTCCGGTGAATCGTTAGGAGGATGGGTGGTCGCTTGGACGGCAGCACATCATCCAGATCTTGTCGATAAATTGATTTTGAACACTCCTGGGAATATCACGAACAAGCCGGAAGTAATGAAACAAGTAAAAGAGTCCACCATCAAAGCGGTTATCGAAGCAACGCTGGAAAATGTTCGAACACGGTTAGAATGGTTATTTTACGACAAAAGCTTTGTAACGGATGAACTAGTAAACATTCGATACCAAATCTATACTCAACCCGAGTTTAAAAAGGCAGTTTACCATATTGTGTGTCTTCAAGATTGGGAAGTTCGAAAAGATTACGCATGGGATCCTAAGTGGTGTGGTAAAATCCAGTGTCCTACATTGCTATTATGGACTGACCATGATCCAACAGGGACAATCGATGAAGCGCTGATTTTAAAGGAATGGATACCAGACAGCCAATTGCATGTGATTAAAGACGCGGGACACTGGCCACAGTGGGAAAAGCCAGAGGAATTTAATGAAGTGCATCGCAAGTTTCTGAAAGAAGGGAGCCTATAATTATGGGAGCACGGAAAGGAATTGACTATATAGAGAGGTTGAAAAACAATCCGCCAGAAACGTGGATTGGTAATGAAAAAGTTACAGATCCTACAACACATCCAGTTTTAGCACCAGCGGTGAATTCCATTGCCCGTCTGTATGACTCGCAGTGGGAAAAAGAGAAACGATCTTTTATGTTATTCCCGTCTCCAAAAAGCGGTGATCTTGTTGGTGCCTCTTTCTTAGTTCCGACATCCAAGGAAGATTTAGCGATTCGTCGCATGATGCATCAAGACTGGGCGGAACAAACATTTGGAATGATGGGGCGCTCGACAGATTTTATGAGCGCGATGCTGACAGCGTGGTACATCAATGCTGACTTCTTCGGTCCATATGCTGACAATGTTCGGAATTATTTCGAATATGTCAGAGAAAATGACTTGTATTTAACTCACGTGTTAATTGACCCCCAAGTGGACCGCGGCAAGCCGCCGTCTGAACAACCGGATGAGTATACGTATTTGGGAGTGGTGAAGGAAACGGATGCAGGGATCATTGTTCGAGGCGCTAAAATGTTAGCGACGGCAGGCCCATATGCTGATGAAATGCTTGTTTGGCCGTTTCACCTACGAAAACCAACTGAAAAAGATTACAAATACGCCATTTCTTTTGCAATACCGATGAATACTCCTGGAGTTCGCTTGATTGCCCGGGAACCGTTCACTCGATCATCGGTTTATGACCATCCACTCGCTTCACGCTTTGATGAACTGGACGGTGTCGTTGTATTTGATGATGTACTCGTTCCATGGGAAAGAGTGTTTATTTATCAAGATGTCGAGCGGGTCAATACGATTTGGAAGTTAAATTCCAATGCTTTTACCGGACATCAGACAGCTATTCGCCTGCAAACGAAGCTGCAGTTTCTGGCAGGAATTGTTATGAAAGCGACGGAAATGGTGAATACCAATCAGTTTCCTCATGTACAGGATATGATCGGTGAGATCACAACCTATATCGAATTGATTCGGGCGGCTGTGATGGCGTCCGAAGCGACAGCCAAACCGAATGCGGACGGCATTTATTTTCCAAATGTAACTCCTTTGTATGCGATTCGAAACTCAGGAAACCGCTGGTATCCGCGTGTAAGAGAGATTATTCAACTGGTGATTGCTGGTGGATTGATGTATCAGCCAGCCAGTGTCGAGGTGTTTAACAGTCCGATCGCAAAAGATATTCAAAAATATTATCGCGGAGCAACAGTAACGGCAGAAGAAAAGATCAAATTGTTTAAAGTGGCAGCGGACATCGCGGTGTCAGACTTCGGCTCCCGCCATGAACTATATGAACGATTTTATGCCGGCGATCCGATGTTTCTACGGATTCAAACGCAATACTTAGGTTACGACAAGCAGGAAGCACTGGCTTTGGTCGATAGACTACTTGCTTCTTACAATATTGAACAAACTAGCAGCCAATAAGGTGGGATGCGCACATGGGGTTGAAAGGAAAAAAGGCATTAGTTACGGCTTCAAGTTCGGGGATAGGCAGAGGGATTGCGGAACGGTTTGCCAAAGAAGGAGCCACCGTATTTTTAAGCGGTATCGAAACGGATCTGCTTCCGCGTACGGCCTATGAGATTGCTAGCAAGACCGGGGCGAAAGTGTACTATCTTCCTTCTGATTTTACCGATGCATCTTCTGTTGAGGAATTGGCGAACCGGGCGATAGCCGACATGGGCGGTATTGATATTCTTGTTTACAATACAGGAGGACCTAAACCAGGCCGCTTTCTCGAATTGAACAGTTCTGACTGGGAGGTGGCGTATCGATTAATTTTGGATGCAGCTATCCGTCTGACAAAGGCGGTGCTTCCTGGCATGCAGGAAAAACGGTGGGGTCGTTTGATCTATATGACTTCATCCTCAGTGATTCGTCCATTGCCGAATCTGCATTTGTCGAACGTGATGAGGGCTGGAGTGAAAGCACTTGCTGAATCACTTGCCTGTGAAGTGGCACCATATGGTATCACCACGCATGTGATTTCTCCCGCACATATCGACACCGATCGCATTCGGCAGATCGCCCAATTCCGGGCGAACGAAGCGGGTCTCTCTTTAGAGGAGGTGCTTAAAGAAGATTTAAAAAATATTCCTGTCGGAAGATTCGGAACGCCGGATGACATAGCTTCCCTTGTGGCGTTTCTGGCTTCGGAACAATCCTCTTTTATGACAGGTCAGACGCATGTTATTGACGGAGGATTCACCTTAGTCAGTCCACTCTAAAGAAGGGAGAAAGAATTTATGCAAAATCGAAATCACCAGACAAAAGAAGAGAAACTCCACTCGTTTATGGAGAAGTTAAAAAAGTTGAAACAACGTGATAACCAAAATGTCTCCTCCGATTGTTTAGTAGTGCACTCTAACGATGCCATTTGGCTAGACAGCAGTGTTACAGGAAACCCGAGTGAAATCGGAGTGTTGGTGGACATTCCGACGAAAACAATGGAGTTTTATTTACAAAGAATTCCGGCTCATAGCAGCACAGATTTACAGCGTCACGTTCATGAATCGATCCATTATGTCATTGAAGGGGAGGGATATTCAGAAATTGGCGACCAAATCGTCAAGTGGTCGACAGGGGATTTTGTGTATACCCCTCCTTGGATTTGGCATAGACACTATAATTCTGGAGATACCGATGTTCGAATGCTGTTAATCGAAAATTCTAGGCTGTTGGACGCGCTGGATGCCAATCGGCGGGAAAGTCTAGGAATGATTAGTTTTAAGGAATATTTTAAAAACAATTAAGGAGCATTCCCGTTAGGAGCTTTTCCGGGGACTTGATCAAAAAAAGCCCTCTTGGTATGATGCAGGGGTGCCAAACAATACCTACCATCATGCCAAGGAGGACTTCAGATGAATTGTACACAAAATCAGAAAATCAATCAAGTCACGGAACACACATTGGTCGTGGGCATCGATATCGCGAAACGAACCCACTACGCCTGCTTCGTGGATGACCGGGGGCGCGTGCTTCGCAAGTCGTTCCCGATCTTCCAGTCGAAAGAGGGGTTTCAACAGCTGTATGAAGCGATTCAGGAGGGGAGGAAAGCGTTCGGGAAGTCACAGGTGATCGTCGCTGTGGAGCCGACCGGGCACTACTGGTTGAACCTGGCCTACTTCCTCGAGGAAAACGGGATCCCGCTGGTCATGGTCAACCCGGCGCATGTGTGCCGGTCGAAAGAACTCGATGACAACCTGCCGACGAAACACGACGCCAAAGACGCCCTGGTCATCGCCAGGCTGGCGAAAGACGGGCGATTCCTCGTCCCCCGGCTGCTGCACGAGATCGAAGCGGATTTGCGCGTCGGGAGCACGCTCAAAGAGAAGCTCCGGAAGGAACAGGCGGCGGTGAAAAACGCGATCATCCGTTGGACGGATCGGTATTTTCCAGAGTTTTGGACCGTGTTTCGCGACCTGGGGAAAACAGCGCTGGCGGTGCTGGAGTGGACGCCGCTTCCGGCCGATATGGCGGGTCGGACCGCCGAGGAGCTTCTGGAGGCGTACCGGCAAAGCGAAGGGCTGAAATGCCCGCAGAAAGCGAAAATTCAGGCGTTGATCGACGCCGCGAAGGGCTCGATTGGGGTGACGGAAGGGACGACGATGGCCCGGTTTGAGATCGCCGCGCTCGTCCGCCAATACCGCCAGTTCGAGGCCGAAATCGCAGCGTTGGACGCCGAGTTGAAGGCATTGGTTCAAACAACGATGGAGTATCAATGGCTGAAAACGGTCGACGGGTTGGGAGATGCCACGATCATCGATCTGCTGGCGGAGATCGGCAGTTTTGCCCACTATCGGGACCCGCGTCAATTGGTGAAGTTGGCGGGCCTGACGCTCAAGGAGAACTCCTCCGGCCAGCGCAAAGGGCAAAAGCACATCTCGAAGCGGGGACGGAAACGGCTGCGATCGGTGCTGTTTCGGGCGGTGATTCCGCTGATCCGGCACAATGAGGCGTTTCGCGAGCTGCATGAGTACTATACGACCCGGCCCGTCAACCCGCTGACCGGAAAGCAGTCCATCGTCGCGTTATGCCGAAAGCTGTTGAATGTGCTGTTTGCGATTTGCACGAAGAAACAAGCGTTTGACGCGGAGCGAATGAGGCAGGACGTCTTGTCCCATGTTCCACACCGGGCGGCCTAAGGCCTCCCCCCACGAACGGAAGAAGTGTTGGACAACAGGATGACACCGGAGAAGCTGGCGTGATCTCATCCATTCGACCTCGAGTCCCGAAAGGAGCTTGGCCGGCCTCCGCCTGATGACGAGACCGAACGAGGGAATGTTGGCGCAAAGACGCCCGGAGACATGGGAGGGTTCGTCCTCATCAGCGATGCGGAGATCCAAGGGTGCATCGAATACACTTCCTCCCACGTCAGGAAAATGGATCCAGGCGTGGCCGCGAAGCGCACCCTAGGTCTGTAAGATATCCACAAAATTGAAAAAGGATGTAAGGGATTTTGTCGAAAAATATTTTTTCGGCACCCCTGAGAGGCCGAAAAGCCTTGATATATCAACATTTCTAGAGGGAGGATGTCTCACATGGGAATTTTTAAATTTGCTAATGGAACGATTCGTGTGAAAGATTTGGAAAAATCGATTGAATTTTACCGTGATGTCATCGGCATGCATGAACTAGCAAGAGAAAAGGGAGTCGTGTATTTCGGCTGTGGCGCTGACGAAACGTTCGATATCGCCATCAAAGAAGGCGGCACCGGCGTTGAGCAGTTTGCTTTGCAGGTTGCCGATGAGGAAGATATTCAATACTACGAAAAGAAATTGACAAATCTGGGGATTTCTACGCAGCGAATGTCTAATCCAGAACCGGGGAAAAAAGTAGCGCTACGGTTTGCGGCACCGAGCGGCCATCAACTCGAACTAGCTTTAATGGAAGATCGTCCTCATTACCTTCATCCTGTAGCAGGACATAAAGGTAGTCGAGGCATAGGGATACTAGATGCAGATCATATTACACTGCATACGAAAGATGTAAAAGGATTGGCAGAATTTTTGCAAGAAGCTCTCGATTTTAGAGTGGCCGATGTGTTTGAACCAGCTCCAGGCGTATGGGGAGCGGCATGGACGCATGCTTCTGACTATCATCATGATGTAGCTTTGATTGGGACTTCGGAAGACACGACACTGCATCACTTTGCTTTCCTCGTAAGCGGATTTGAGGATATGAAACGGGCCTGTGATTTGCTTGCTCAAGCTGGTTATAAGATTGAAACGGGTCCGGGGAGACATGGGGTCGGTGGAAATTTATTTACGTATTTTCTTGATCCGAGTGGAAACCGCATCGAGTTGTCGGCGGAAATGCCAAGAGCGGATCGCTCCGTTCCTCATAAAGTATGGCCGGATTTCCCACCTGCTTTCAGCACATGGGGAGCACTCCCACCTGAATCTTTTGCCAAGGGGTCTTGATATGAGAGAAAAGGTAAATCTTCAAGCTATTGCTCAAATGCTGTTTGATGCATTCGAGAAAAAGCAGGCGCTTCCTCCATTGACAGAAACGTATCCTTCTTTAAGTGTGGCGGATGCTTATCAAATTCAAAGATATTTAATCCGACTTCATCAACAACAACATCGCACTATCATCGGACATAAGATCGGTCTTACGAGCGAAGGAATCCAAAAACAATTGAATGTGTTCGAGCCGGACTTCGGAGTGATGTTCTCACAATTTGCATTTGAAAACGGTGTTATTGTTTCGAAAAATGAGATGATCACCCCACGGATTGAAGCTGAAATCGCTTTCTTACTAGAAAAAGATTTGGAGGGACCAGGAGTGACCGTCCCTCACGTTCTTGCTGCTACCAAAGCGGTGATGCCCGCTTTTGAGCTGATTGACAGCCGCATTCAAGATTGGAAGATTCAGATTGCGGATACTATTGCTGACAATGGATCGCATTGGGGAGTCGTCTTTGGCAGTCAAGTAGCAGCACCGGATCAGTTAGATTTGCGGCATGTTGGATTAGTGCTTGAACGAAATGGAAAGCTCATCGGTACGGCGGCAGGCGCTGCCGTACTGGGACATCCCGCCCGTGCCGTCGCATGGTTAGCCAATAAATTGTCGGAATGGGGAGAAAAACTGCAGGCGGGAATGATCATATTGTCAGGCTCCTTTACCCCGGCTTTCGATCTTATTCCCGGTCATTACAAAGCGACCTTCGGTGAAGGACTCTCTTCTGTGGAGGTGTATGTTAACGGATGAACCGAACAGTGAAAGTAGCGATTCTCGGATCAGGAAATATTGGAACGGATTTAATGTACAAAATATTGAAAAAACGATGGGTACTTGAACTAAGCATGATTGCCGGCATTGATCCTCAATCAGAAGGATTAGCACGGGCCCGAGCGGAGGGTGTGTACGCTACCGCCGGAGGAATTGATGCCATATTGGAAGATCCCGAAATCAAAATCGTTTTTGATGCCACGAGCGCGAAAGCTCATCTGAAACATGCGAAACGTTTAAAAGAAGCAGGTAAAGTGGCCATTGATCTGACTCCAGCAGCGGTAGGACCATATGTAGTT
Source organism: Geobacillus genomosp. 3 (assembly GCF_000445995.2). Taxonomy (GTDB): domain Bacteria; phylum Bacillota; class Bacilli; order Bacillales; family Anoxybacillaceae; genus Geobacillus. Next base: position 2,276,289 of record NC_022080.4, on the reverse strand, counting down.
CCGCCTGTTAATTTAATGGAACATGTTGATAAAGATAATGTCAATTTGATTACTTGCGGCGGCCAAGCCACAATTCCGCTAGTTTATGCGGTCAGTCGAGTGGCAAACGTCAAATATGCCGAAATGGTGTCAACCGTATCTAGCAGTTCGGCTGGACCTGGTACGAGACAGAACATTGATGAATTCACATTTACCACGTCCCGTGGATTGGAAGTGATCGGAGGAGCGGAAAAGGGAAAAGCGATCATTATTCTTAATCCGGCTAAACCGCCTATTCTTATGCGCAATACGGTTTATATCGCTTACGAAGATGGCGATGACCATCAAATTCGCCACTCGATTGGCCAAATGATTCATGACGTTCAGCAATATGTGCCGGGGTATCGGCTGAAGGGAGAACCTATTTTTGACAGACGGGAGACTCCGAAAGGACGGTTGGACGTTGTCATCTTGCTCTTAGAAGTGGAAGGGGCCGGCGATTTCCTTCCTGTTTCAGCAGGTAATTTAGACATTATGACCGCTTCAGCAAAACAAGTTGGTGAAGTTATCGCAAAACGGCTTATTGAAATGACATCGACAGCGTAATTGATTTTGGAAATTACTGTTTTATAAAAGAGAGGATGAGAAGAAAGTGCCTAAGCAAGCCATTCGAATAATGGATACGACGCTTCGAGACGGTTCTCATGCCATTCGACATCGATTTACAAAGGAGAACGTACGGCAAATCGTGCAAGCGTTAGATGAAGCGGGAGTGCCAGTTATCGAAGTATCTCATGGTGATGGATTAGGCGGTTCGTCTTTGCAGTACGGGATGTCGCTTGTGGAGGAAATGGAATTGATCGAAGAAGCGGCGAAAACGAGCAGACGGGCAAAAATCGCAGCCCTTCTGCTTCCGGGAATCGGCACAAAGAAAGAATTGCAACAAGCGAAAGACTGCGGTATTCAAATGGTGCGTATTGCGACCCAATGTTCCGAAGCAGACGTGTCGGAACAACATTTCGGATTAGCAAAAGAGTTGGGACTGGAAACTGTCGGATTTCTTATGATGGCTCACATGCTGTCACCAGAAGAATTGGCACAGCAAGCCAAATTGATGGAATCCTATGGAGCGGACATAGTGTATATTGTAGATTCGGCCGGTACGATGTTGCCGCAAGATGTGATAGACCGAGTCATAGCGTTGAAAAAAGTGTTGAATGTGCCTATCGGATTCCATGCCCACAATAATCTAGGGTTGGCTATCGGAAACAGTCTGGCCGCCATTCAAGCAGGTGCCACCAACATTGATGCGAGCACGCGCGGTTTAGGGGCAGGTTCGGGAAATACCCAAACGGAGGTGCTGGTCGCCGTCTTATCCAGAATGGGCATAGAGACAGGTATTGATTTGTTTCAAATCATGGATGCGGCGGAATATATCGTGGATCCCCTCATGGATTCCCCAATGATCGTCAACCGGGATGCGTTGACGATCGGATTTACCGGTGTATACTCGACGTTTTTATGGCATGCAAAACAAGCCGGGGAAAAGTTCGGCGTAGATCCGAGAGAAATTTTAATAGAATTAGGACGCCGAAAAGCTGTGGCGGGACAGGAAGACTGGATATTGGATGTAGCATCCGATTTATCTTCAGCGAAGGGGAGATGAATGGTGATAGACAAGAGAGAATTTCGTAATACGCTCGGACGTTTTGCTACTGGGATTACGATCGTAACCACGGTGGAAGAAGACAAAGTGCATGGAATGACGGCCAATGCTTTTTTATCCGTTTCGCTCGATCCTCCTTTAGTTTTGGTATCGATTGATCATAAAGCAAAAATGCATCAACTTTTGCCGAAGACCCATATGTATGGAATCAGTATTTTACGGGAAGATCAAGAAGCGGTTTCCCAGCATTTTGCCGGACGTCCTCAGGAAAACGCTCCTCAATTTTTTTGGAAGGAAAATTTTCCATTTATTAAAAACTCTATTGCTCAATTGGCATGTGAGATCGTCGATGAACATCCGGCCGGGGATCATACTTTATACATTGGGCAAGTAAAATGGCTGTCCTATGAAGAAGAGGGAAACCCATTACTATTTTATGCAGGAAAGTATCGCAAATTAGATTTGAAGGGGGAAGCAGAATGATTTTGCGGCTTGGTCATGCTGAACTGTTTGTCACTGATCTGGAAAGGGCGCGAGAGTTTTACGTACACATTCTCGGATTCCGCGAGAACGACTCGGATAAAGAACATATTTATTTGCGCGGAGTCGACGAATTCGATGCACATACGCTTACGCTTACAAAAAATAGCTACGCGGGTCTTGGCCACTTCGCTTTACGCGTATCAGAGCATGAAGATTTGGAACGTTTAGCTGACCAACATAAAAAGTTGGGCATTCCTTGCCAACTCGTTCCGGCTGGTGTTGAACCAGGTCAAGGTATGGCGTTGCGCGTCATAGAGCCGAATGGCCATCCCATCGAATTTTACCATGAAATGCAGCAAATCGATGTATATAACGAGAATGGTAGGTTGAAAAGACTTCCGATGCGATCGACTCATACGGACAAAGGAATTCCCCCGTTGCGAATTGATCATGTGAATTTGCGTGTCGCAAACGTCGACTATGCATTGCGTTATTGGCGAGATGAATTAAATTTCAGCGTTTCAGAGTATGTGGAACGGGATGGTGAAACGTTTGCAGCGTGGACGCGGCGTTTTCCTGGTACACACGATGTGGCTCTTGTGAAAGCAAATGGTCCATCTTTACATCATATCGCATATACCGTACAAGGTCCGGCGGAAATTATTCGAACAGCCGATTTATTGGCTGATGCCGGCTATCAAGATGCGATTGAATTTGGTCCAGGTCGGCATGGATTGAGCAATGCATTCTTTTTGTACATTCGCGACCCGGATGGAAATAGAATGGAAATTTATACAGGGGATTATTTGAGAGATTTAGATATGCCGCCGATTAAATGGACGTGGGAAGAATACGATCAAAAAGGAAGGCTTTGGTGGGGACCGTCTTATCCGGAACGTTTTTTGGAAACGAGTCCAGTCAATCAAAATTGGATTTCCAAATGATCATAACGAGTAGGTGCATGATTTTTTGAAATGCTTTTTTTATCAAAAGTTATACACTTGAGAAATAAAAAAACTCTAAGCGTTCAACATACGGAAAAATTAAGTTGGGCTTATATATAGGTAGCGTCAAAAGTTTTATGAAAACTCCACATCCGCCATCCCATGGAGCATCGTAAGGCATCCTTGGAGCCGGATTCGCCCTTGACCAACACCCGCCAAAGGTGTGAAAGGGACGTCAAGGGCGACGGGGACAAAAAAGAGGGCATAAGAAAGCCGCCCTTGCCCTTACCGAATTTTACCTTTGACGAGGTTCGGTTGGTCAAGGGTTCGCTTCGCCGAATCCGGCTGTTCTTCTGATCCATGGGCTCCGGCGGACAAAAAAGTTAGGCTGCCTCTTGTTGGAGGAAATCTTGAGCCATGGCGATCAGCTTCGTCCACCGGGCCGGCATATGGGGCAGGTCGGCGAGCTCCGGGATGACGACAGGAACCCGGCCTTCGAGTGCACCGTGCGGGCGCAGGAAGTTGAAATACGCCACAAACAGCGTGACAAAGGAGACCGATCCTTCTTCCGCACCAAATCCGTGAGTCGGCCGATAGTTGCCTTTAAACGTCCGGTTGAATCGCTCGATGATTTGTTTGAGCGCGCGGAACTCTTCGGACACCGGATCCTCATTGGTCAGTCCGATCACTTGGCGGACGTCAAACGGAATCCCGTGCTGGGCAAAAAAGTGCTGCGCCAGCAGGTAAATGGGATTGCCGTCGACGACGAACGACAAATCGTCCGGGATGGACGGCAGCTTTCGCAGGACGTCATCGATGGCCCGAATGGCCGACAACGCATCCCGGTGGGGCGAGACGCGATACGACAACACCACTTTTTTCACGGCATCAAACATAAAAAACAGGTAATGCCAGCGTCCTTTCACGCGAATATACGTCTCGTCCCCACAGAACGAGCCGGACAGCTCGTACGGGAACCGGTCGACAAACGGCTGAATCATGAGCGCGACGCTATTGGCGTAGTTGAGCACCGTCTGATGGGAGATCGACACGCCATGCACATCCTTCATGATTCCGGCTGTCTGTCTGGAGGACATCCCATAGTTAACGTAGTACGTCAACACGAGTCCGAGGGTGTGCGACGACACCGCCAGACGAGACAAATCGACCTTTGGCTTTTTCGGCGACGATGGGGCCAATGGTTGAAAGTCAAACAAAAACTCACGGAACCGATACCGCACCTTGAAGGCTTGAGGGTTCTGCTGGAACCGTTGGCGTTCTTTTTGGCTCATCCGGCGAAGGTTCTTTTGGTAAAACGGGCAGTCGTTGTTCTTGCATTTGTAGATGTAGTAGTCCTTGCGTTCTTTGATTTTCTCAAGCGTTTGGAAGCAGTGCGGGCAACGAAAGACCGCTTGCTTTTTGAACCGATTTCGATGGTTGAACCGGCATTGGCACACTTTGCATTGGTACTGCCCTTTTCCGCCGTTGTTGGCGTACAGGTAGGATGACGGCGCCTGGCAACGGGGACACGTCAACGAATCCGGAACACGGTGTTTAGCGTTGTCCCGGCGTTGGATCGGCGGCAACGGACGGCCGTGCCGGGCTTCGTAGTCGGCTAAAAGCTGCCGGTAGTCGAGTGTTTCTGGGACAACGATGATGGGAAGGTCATCGACTTGAAGTTTTCGGTACGGTTTTCGAACCGGTTCGTCCATGTCTTTGCGGCTTAAGGATTTTCCTAATAAGGCACCAATTAAATAGACAATGATTTGATGTTGGGACTTGATTATTTCGAGCAAATAGGCTAATAATGGAGGTAACAAGCTTGTCACTCCTTTGTTTTGGGTGTTGGGTGTGGGGTTACCTCAATGATGGCCTAAAACAACGGGGGTGGCAAGCTTTTTTTATTCTAACCGTTGAAACTCAATGAAAAACAGTGAGTGTGGAGGATAAACTTTTGACAATACCTATATATATGAGGGAGTGGGGAAAATGGAGTTTTCTGGGGCGATACGGAAGAAAGTTTATAAACACATCTTGCCGATTCTTTTTCTTTCTTATGTTGTTTCTTTTTTAGACAGAACGAATGTGGGATACGCTGGGCTTACGATGAATAAAGAACTTGGATTTAGCGCTGAAATATTTGGTTTTGGCGCCGGGTTATTTTCAATTGGTTATTTGATATTTGAAATTCCTGGTGCTGTATGGGCGGAGAAATGGAGTGCAAAAAAATGGATTGTGCGGATTATGATAACGTGGGGGATCATCGGGGCATTATTTGGTGTTGTTCATGAAGTATGGCAGTTTTATTTATTACGTTTTTTGCTCGGGTTGGCAGAGGGAGGATTTATCCCTGGTGTATTAGTTTTTCTTTCCCATTGGTTTCCTGAGAAGGATCAAGCCCGAGCGATCAGTTGGTTTTATGCAGGGCTTCCTTTTTCTCAAGCGATAGGAGGATCGCTAGCCGCTCTTTTATTAGAAGTTGATTGGTTTGGAATAGATGGTTGGCGCTGGCTTTTCATCATTGAGGGATTGATGGCTGTCATTGTGGGGATCGTCGCAGCGATCTACCTAAAAGACAGTCCGAATGATGTAAAATGGTTAAATGACGAAGAAAAACGAGCATTGCTTAAGCAAATTGGACTAGGAAAAACTATGCCTGCTTCACCCACGCAGCATCGTTGGGGCGAAGTGTTTGGCAATTCCATCATCATCCGGGTTGCTTTAAGTATGTTTTTGCTGGGGATTGGTTTTTACGGATTTAATTATTTTGTTGCTATCATGACAAAGCAATTGTCAGGCTTTTCAAATGCTTCTGTGGGACTTTTGTTGGCCATTCCCTTCTTCCTGGCTGTAGTTTTTATGTATATCAACAGCTGGCATTCCGACTTGAAACAAGAAAGAAGATGGCACACTGCCGTTTCGTGGTTGGCTGGCGCAGTCGGTTTGTTATTGCTTGGTTATGGACCACATGATCCCTTTTTCCTCGTGTTATGGCTCACCGTTGCTGCAGTCGGTTTAAATTCGCATTTTGGCGCATTTTGGGCCATCCCTCAGACATATTTCAGCGGTTTGGCGGCGGCTGGAGGAGTAGGGTTAATCAATTTAGTAGGAAATATTGGAGGATTTGTAGGTCCTTACATGACAGGATATTTGACCGAACGAAGCGGTCAATTCGATTGGGCTATTTTGTTGTGGGTAGTGGCTCTCTTAATCGGCACATTGTTGATATTGTCGCTTCCGAAAAGTAAGGATATTTCATCATTAACGGATAACCGAGCTCACGTTCCATTCGATAGCTGAGTATGTGCAATATTCAAGAAAGGGCTTTAAGTACAGTGAACAAGCAATGAGGCGCTTCTGCCTACTAAAAAGGAGTCCTATATAACCTGAATTCGTGATTTTTGATCTGTTGACGACTCTCTCCATCTCGAAACGGTTATCTTTTTGTTTTAAGCTTTCTTACCCAATAAATGAGTCACAATAATTTGTTGAAGGAAAATTCCTCTTCTTTTGATGTTTTTTTAGTGTATCAAAGTTAAGAGGATTTTTATGGATTCAGTCTCATGACATTTTATTTAGTAAGGAGCCACTAAAATGGTTAGGAAAAATAAGTCTAAATCGTTTGAAGTATCAATGAAGGGAATATTTGAGTTAATGAAAAAATATGGACACGAACAAATTGTTTTTAATTATGACAAGGCAACAGGTTTGAAAGCAGTTATTGCAATCCATGATACTACGCTAGGTCCTGCCATTGGAGGACTTCGCATGTGGAAATACAATGAAGAACAAGAAGTGATTGAAGATGCTCTACATCTTTCGCAAGGAATGACCTATAAATATGCTGTTCACGGATTTCCATATGGTGGGGGGAAGGCTGTCATTTGGGGGGACCCGTATACAGAGAAAAATGATGAATTGCTTCAAGCATTTGGGACTTTTGTCGAAACGTTGAAAGGACGTTTTGTCGTTGGAACAGACGTCGGCATAAGCTCGACAGACCTTGTTTCTGTACGCAAACAAACAAAGTATGTGGTAGGTTTACCAGAAGAATTTGGTGGCGTAGGAAGTACTGCTGTTATTACGGCATTTGGAGTATACCAAGGCATGAAAGCGTCTGCAAAGGAAGTTTTCGGTTCAGACAGTTTGAAAGGAAAAACGATCGCAGTTCAAGGATTGGGGAAAGTAGGAAAAGAGCTTGTTCACTTTCTATGTCAAGGAGAAGCGAAAGTAATCGCTACAGACATTTTCGCCGAAAGTTTAACATTTGTTAGAGAAAACTATCCTCAAGTGGACATCATTGAACCGGATGAGATTTATTCAGTTGATTGTGATATTTTTTCTCCTTGTGCATTAGGCGGAGTGTTGAACGACGAGACAATACCACAGCTGAAATGTAAAGTGGTTTGCGGAGCCGCCAATAATGTGTTGAAAGAGATGCGGCATGCAGAAATGTTAAAAGAAAGAGGAATTCTCTACGCTCCTGACTATGTTGTAAACGGAGGCGGGCTGATTCAAGGTCTAGGTGAACTGGAAGGATATAATCAAGATTGGGCGATAAACAAAACTGCACAAATTTACGACACTTTATTAAGAATCTATCAAATCTCAAAGGAAGAAAAAATTACAACTGTAGAGGCGGCAAATCGCTTAGTGGAAAAAAGATTGCAGATCATCCAGCAAATTAAAAGTAAGTATTTAGGAAAATGAACGAATAAAATACTTTAATTTAAAGAGCTAAGGTAGTAGGAGAGAGTCTGTTTGTAATCGTGTTTAGCAATGTAGGAATTCCAACCACTGTAAACATTATGAAGTTTGTTGCAATATTAATTAAAAAGGTTGAAAGCTTAAAAAGGGAAATAATGGAGCATAGTAGAATACCCGAATCAGTAATCATTTTAATTGCAATCATTTAAGAAGACTGACAATACCAGTATCTTGCGCTGTTTAGTCTTTTCACTCATTCGATGAAAAGATTAAATGATAAAGTTACTAGATTTAACAAAGCTTTTGAAGGAATCGGATAGAAATTCATCACGGATTGAGGGAATAGGAAAACAGGAAGAAAGTGTAAGAAAGCGCTTATGATTGATAAAAATATGTTTTGATAGGAAAATCTTTCACAATCTCTTAACTCAGTCTTACTTTCTTAAAATCTAATGATTTGGTTGGAAAAATGCTATACTTAATTGTAATTTTTTGACCGAACTTAAAGGGGCGTAGGAAATGATTCATCAACTTTCATGGAAAGTTGGAGGGCAGCAGGGAGAAGGCATCGAAAGTACCGGGGAAATCTTCTCCATTGCGCTAAACCGTCTTGGTTATTATTTATATGGATATCGTCATTTTTCTTCACGGATTAAAGGGGGGCATACGAACAACAAAATTCGTGTCAGTACGACACCGGTTCGCTCGATTGCTGATGATCTTGATATATTAGTAGCGTTTGACCAGGAGTCGATTGATTTTAACTTTCATGAGCTCCGCGACGGCGGAATTGTCATCGCTGATGCGAAGTTTAATCCGACGATTCCGGAAAGCGAGGGCGTTACGCTATATGCCGTTCCGTTTACTGATATTGCGACCAATTTAGGAACATCACTGATGAAAAATATGGTCGCAGTTGGAGCGTCAAGCGCAGTTCTCGACCTTGATATAAACGTCTATCAAGAAGTAGTACAAGAAATTTTTGGCCGAAAAGGGCAACAAGTGGTTGAAAAGAATATGGAAGCGATTCGAGCAGGCGCTCAGTATATGAAGGAACAGCTCGGCGATCGCATGCAAACAATGAAATTGGCAAAAGCAGATGGCAAAAAGCGGATGTTTATGATCGGAAATGATGCGATTGCCTTAGGTGCGCTAGCTGGCGGTGCGCGGTTTATGGCGGCCTATCCGATTACGCCGGCATCGGAAATTATGGAATATTTGATTAAAAAACTTCCGGATTTAGGAGGAGCGGTCATTCAAACGGAAGATGAAATCGCCGCATGTACGATGGCGATTGGTGCAAACTATGCTGGCGCACGGGCGTTTACAGCATCCGCAGGTCCAGGTCTTTCTTTGATGATGGAGTCGATCGGGCTTGCCGGAATGACAGAAACGCCGCTTGTCATCGTGGATACGCAGCGCGGCGGCCCAAGTACAGGATTGCCGACCAAGCAGGAGCAATCGGACTTATTGGCGATGATTTACGGAACGCACGGCGAAATTCCAAAAATCGTCATGGCGCCAAGCACGGTCGAAGAAGCGTTTTATGATATGATCGAAGCGTTCAACCTTGCCGAAGAATATCAATGTCCGGTCATCTTCTTGTCTGATTTGCAGCTGTCGCTTGGCAAACAGACGGTTGAGCCTTTAGAATACGATAAAATTGAAATCCGCCGCGGCAAACTCGTAACAGATGAACTGCCGCCGCTAGAGAAAAAGGATAATTTTAAACGATATGAAATCACCGAAGACGGCATTTCGCCGCGCGTGCTTCCGGGAGTGCCAAACGGCATCCACCATGTAACGGGAGTAGAACACGCGGAAACAGGAAGACCGTCCGAAGCAGCGGGAAACCGCAAGGCACAGATGGAGAAACGTTTACGCAAACTAAAACATATCCAGTTTAAGACGCCAGTGCATAAAAACGTCAAACACGAAGAAGCCGATTTATTAATCGTCGGTTTTCTCTCGACGCGCGGTGCGATCGAGGAAGCGATCGAGCGTCTTGAGCAAGACGGCGTGAAAGTCAATCACGCACACATTCGCTTGCTGCATCCGTTCCCGACAGAAGAAGTGCTGCCGCTTGTCGAAGCAGCGAAAAAAGTCATTGTCGTCGAGCAAAATGCGACAGGCCAGCTTGCCAACATCCTCAAAATGAACGTCGGGCATGCGGAGAAAATTGTAAGCGCCTTGAAATACGACGGGAATCCGTTCTTGCCAAATGAAGTTTATACAAAATGCAAGGAGTTGTTATAAACATGGCAACGTTTAAAGATTTTCGTAATGATGTAAAGCCAAACTGGTGTCCAGGCTGTGGCGATTTCTCCGTGCAGGCTGCCATTCAGCGCGCCGCGGCAAACGTTGGGCTTGAGCCGCATCAGCTCGCCGTGATTTCCGGAATCGGCTGCTCGGGACGTATTTCCGGCTACATTCATTCGTACGGCTTTCACGGTACCCACGGCCGCGCGTTGCCGCTTGCCCAAGGAGTGAAAATGGCCAACCGCGATTTAACGGTCATTGCCGCCGGCGGTGACGGCGACGGCTTTGCGATCGGCATGGGGCATACGATCCATGCGATCCGCCGCAATATCGACATCACGTATATTGTGATGGACAACCAAATTTACGGCTTGACAAAAGGACAAACATCGCCGCGCAGCGATGTCGGCTTTAAAACGAAAAGCACTCCGCAAGGCTCGGTCGAACCGGCCCTTTCGATCATGGAAATCGCGTTAAGCGCCGGTGCAACCTTTGTGGCGCAAAGCTTTTCCAGCGATTTGAAAGAGCTGACCAGCTTAATTGAAGAAGGAATCAAACATAAAGGGTTCTCGCTGATAAACGTATTCAGTCCGTGTGTAACGTATAACAAGGTAAACACATACGACTGGTTTAAAGAAAATCTGGTGAAAGTCAGCGACATTGAAGGGTATGATCCGTCCGACCGCGCCATGGCGATGCAAACGGTGATGAAATATAAAGGACTAGTAACGGGGCTCATTTATCAAAATAAGGAACAAAAATCGTATCAAGAACTGCTTCACGGTTATAGCGAAACACCGCTTGCCGAAGCAGACTTAAAATTAAGCAAAGAAAAATTCGATGAATTAGTTTCTGAATTTATGTGATTTGGAAATCATTCACTCCCAAGTATGTGTAAAGTGTTTGTGGGAGAAAATCAAAAAATCTGTTCTCTTCTACTAGAGAAGGAGGAGATCCGGAGACAGTGAGATAGAAGAAAAAGAGAATAACGTACAAACAGGACTCTCTTCCTGTATGGTGATAAGTACCCAAAAGAACATCCATGGGTAATTTTACTCCCGACCCATACATGAAAATAGATGGATTTGGTCAACGGTTATTTTCACGGAAAAAAGCTGTTGAGGCGGAAAAAATCTCACAGTTTCTCGATATAATAAAACGACTTTAGGTATATAAATGCACCTTGAAAAGTTAACCTTTGCATCACGCTGCACACCCCAAGCGTCGAAGCACCTCTTCCGGTTGTTGATCTATATATTCCATAAACCGGGCAATGGCTTGGTCAATATCCATTTGATCTTTGTGAAACACATTGGCAATGACCGCATCCTTGAGCCATTTCCACAAGCGTTCGATGGGATTCAGCTGTGGGGAATAAGGAGGTAAAAAGATCAAGTGAAACGATTCCCCTTCTTGGCGCAAGAAATCTCTCACCATTTTGGCATGGTGGATGCGGGCATTGTCGAGCACGAGCACGATCAGCTGGTCTGGATAACGGCTCTTCAAGATCTTTAAAAAATCCAAAAACGTCGTCGCATTCGCAACGACTGCTCGATGAAGAACGGTGTCCCCATTGAGCACATTCACCGCCCCAAATACAGAAACGTGGGCATGATGGCCGTACGTGGGCACTTGTTTTTGCCGGCCTGCCTCCGACCAAGTGGCCCGCAGGATTTGATAAGACCGGACATGAGTTTCATCGGCATATAAAAGAATCGTATCGGGAGTGATCAGTTTTTTTTAATGAGATCCATTTGTTTCTCAAACGCCTGCTGTTGTTCGGCATCGCCTTTGGCCAGGGTATAGGTGGGACGAGTCCAAGACAATCTCATTCGATGTAAAAGTTTGCGAATTCCTTCCCGGGACATGTCCACCTCGTAGTGTTCGCGGATATAAGACTGAAGAATCCGCGTATTCCAAGAAGAAGCGATGTCCCAACCGAGTTCGGCCGGGGTGTGGGTCAAGATCGTCTGTTTCAGTTCCTGTTGCTGTTCCAGTGTCAAAAACGGCTCCCGGCCCGGCGGATATTTCCGATCGAGCAGGAGATCGAGCCCTCCTTCGTTGAATAAGGAGACATAAAATGCGACGCTTTGGCGGCACAGGTTGAGCATGGAAGCGACGTCTTTCCCCAGATACCCTTCCATGACGAGGCGAACGGCCATGACGCGTTGACGCAGGGAAATGTTTTTGATTTTTTTCTCTTCCTTTCGAAGGGTTCGTGGCGTCCATCCATGGTCATTGGTGATTTTCAATCGTTTCATTCCGTTTCCGCTCCTTTTCTTCGTGAAGTACCTAGGAGCAGTATAACCGGGGTGGAAGCCACTTATACGGACGTTAATGTTTCAATGTGCATCTATATAGTTGAATATTTTATATGAAAACTATATAATACAACTGATGTACTAGAATTTTTATTAAAACGCTTCTATGTGGAGGAAGTATCAGTGAATAAAGGGAATTTGATGTTGTCCAAAACGAACCAAGCTTATGAGTATATCAAAGAGGGTCTAAAATCAGGGAGATGGACGTTTGGAGATCAAATTTCGGTAGTAGAAATCGCAAATGAACTCGGTTTTTCTAGACGTCCTGTTATCGATGCATTAAAAAAATTAGAAGCAGAGTACTTTTTGGAAATTATACCGCAAACTGGTTGCCGTGTTAAAAGTTATTCACAAGATGAGATGTTTGATCATTTTTTGACGGTAATGGCCTTAGAGGGAATGGCAGCTTATTTAGCTGCACAAAGAAGAGAAGATCATGAAGTGAATGAACTGATTTCCATTAACGAACAGTTAAGAAGAGTAATTCAAGAGAATTTTTCTAAGGAAAAATATTTCCAAGAAAATCGGCGGCTTCATTATGTGATTTTGCAAATGTCAAGATCGAAAAAACTACTTGATATGACGCAAAGCCAGTGGGACTTAAATGATTTTTTCTTAGTCAATGTGTCTTTATTTCAACAGGATCTCAGCCGTACAATTATAGAACATGAAATGATTATTGAAAAGATTGCGAAAAAAGATCCTGTTGGTGCACGCACACTAATGGAAAATCATATTCAAACTTTTGCATCGCTAGTAAAAAAGAATCCAGATGTCCATCATTGAGCTTGCTTTATATTGACCCGCAATAAACTAGGGATATCCACTTTTTCGTTTATGTTTAATAATGGACGCGATTTGATAATTAACCTTGTCAAAAAGGAGCGGAAGAAAAATAGTAAAATGGTGATTTTGCCTGTCGATTTTTTTCACGATGTTTTGTGTGCGTGGTGTTATGCGTTATCCCCTAGGTTGCGGCGATTAGTTGATGAGCTAAAAAACAAAGGTATCGTCTTGGAAGTGCGCCATCATTGCTTTGCATTGGCCCCTACGTCAGATGATTTGGTGCGCATGTTCGGTTCTAAAGAATGGGCAAAGAAAGAAATATTAAGCCATTGGCGGGCGGCCAACGTGAATTCGGACGAGAAATGTATACGCGCTGATTTAATGGAAACAAGAACGCACGATTATCCATTTTCGATGCCTGGTTTGATTGCTTGTCAGGCGGCAGCAAAACAAAGGGGAGAAGAAGCGCATTGGGATTACTTTGATCGCTTGCAATATACCCATTTAACTGAATGTCTCGATATTACCCAAGAGGAAGTGTTAATTTATTGTGCAAAAGAGATCGGCTTAGATACGGAGCGATTCGTTCAAAATCTGCACGATGAACAAACGAAAAAAGCAGTGGAAGCGGATATAGCCTTGGCGCGAGAATGGGGGATAGGAGCGGTTCCTGCTTTGATTATTGCACAAAAATGGCATGTTTCAGGTGCCCAGAAAACCGAACGATTGCGTGAAATATTTCATCATGTTGCAAGAGAAAGAAATGAGCAAAGAGAGTAACGAATAGAAAACAGTAGTCAAATAAAAACAGTAGTACAAAATAGTCAAATATTCATATTCCCTCACCGCAAATTTGTTTGTGGTGGGGTTTTTCGTGCTATAATATTTTTTAAATGAAATTTGATGAGTTTAGGCTTTGTCTTCTCGCAAACGTTTTTGTTCATTGCTAGAACGATGCACATATACTACAATAAAAATATCAGTAATTTTTTAAAAGTGCAAAAGAAAGCGGTTTCTCGTGGATGGGGGAAAGCGCTGAAAAGGGGGAAAGCATAGTGAGCGATATTTCGACGATGAAAAATGTGACGTTTCCCGCTCCAAGCTTCGCGGAGTGGAAACAGGAAGTGGAAAAGTCATTAAAAGGGAAACCGTTTGAAAAATTGTATTCGACTACATATGAAAATATCACGATTCAGCCTATTTATACGCACCATGACATAGAGAAGCTTGCCTGCATCGAACAGTATCCGGGTTTTGCCAACTACGTCCGCGGCACCAGGCCGAACGGCTATATCAAAGAGCCTTGGAAAGTAAGCCAGGAGATTTCCGCAAGCAGTCCAGCCGAGTGGAACGAGATCGTCAAGCGTGATTTGGAAAAAGGACAAACGGAAATCCATATCGTGTTGGAACGGTTAGGGTTTCCGGTTACATCGCTCGATGATATCGAAGCCATGTTTTCCGGCATTTCTTTGGATAAGTATTCGCTTCGCGTCGATGCGGGGGCACAATCGCTTTCGTTTTTGGCGCTGTTTGCCGCTTATTTGCAGCAACGGCAAATACCGTTTGATGCGGTGCACGGAACGATTGGGATGGATCCTATCGGTGCGCTGGCGGAAACAGGAAAGCTTTCGGCTTCGCTTGCGTCGCTGTATGACGTGATGGCGGATGTGGCGAAATGGGCGCAAAAACGTATGCCAAACGCAAAAACGGTGATCGTCCGCGGCGAGCCGTATCATAACGGCGGGGCAAACGCGGTGCAAGAGCTGGCTTTTGCCTTTGCGACCGCGGTGGAATATGTCCGTGCCTGCCTGGATAGAGGAGTAGCGGTTGATGCCATTGCGCCGCGAATCCAGTTTTCGTTCTCTGTCGGCTCCAACTTTTTTATGGAAATCGCCAAGCTCCGCGCGGCAAGGCTCATTTGGTCCAATATTGTCAAAGCGTTTGGCGGCAGTGAGTCATCGCAAAAAATCGCGATGCATGCGCGTACGTCCTATTTTACGAAAACGGTGTACGATCCGTATGTCAACATGCTCCGCGCGGCGGCCGAGGCGTTCGCGGCAACGGTCGGCGGTGCGGACAGCCTGCACGTTTCTCCGTTTGACGAAGCGATCGGACCAGCCGATGAATTTTCACGGAGAATCGCCCGTAACACACAGCTGATTTTGTTGGAAGAGGCGCATATCGCCAATGTCATTGACCCGGCCGGCGGTTCGTACTATGTGGAAACGTTGACCGCGCAAGTGGCGGAAGAAGCGTGGAAGCTGTTCCAGCAAATCGAAGCAAAAGGCGGCATTGTTCAGGCGCTCGCGGACGGCTTTGTGCAAGAGCAAGTGGAAGCAGTCGCAAGGCAGCGCAAGAAAAACGTTGAAACGCGAAAAGAAAAAATTGTCGGCACCAATTTTTACGCGAACTTGGCGGAAGCACCGGCAGAAAAAACGAATAGGAGCAATGAACCTCAGCGGTCTTCTTCGGTCATCAACAAAGAACATGTCGCCGCGCTGCAAGCGGGCTTTGCCAATCAGCAATGGATCGAAACGGCAATGGACATGGCTTTGCGTCGAGCAACCGCTCGGGAGATCGAAGCGGCATTAAAAACAGAGGAAGCGTCCGTCCATGTCAAGCCGATTGCACAATGGCGCCTTGCCGAACCGTTTGAACGGCTGCGCCAAGCTGCTGAAGCGCATCTGGAAAAATACGGAGCTCGCCCTGCCGTTCATCTCATCAATATCGGAAACATTCCAAACTATAAAGCGCGCGCCGATTTTATCACTGGCTTTTTTGAAGCCGGCGGCATGGCGGTGGAAAAAAGCGAAGGCGTTCATAGCGCTGAGGAAGCGGCGTCCAAAGCAATCAACGCAAACGGAACGCATTATGTTATTTGCGGTTCGGATGAAAGCTACGCCGATATCGTTCCTGCGCTCGCTAAGGCGTTCAAGCAGGCAAAGCCAAACGCCAAGCTGTATGTCGCCGGAAAACAGCCGGCCGATGTCGAACAGACTTTCATCGAGGCCGGGGTCGATGGCTTTATCCATATCGGTTCGAACTGTTATGAAACGATTGTATCGTTTATGAAAGAGATGGGGGTGGCCCTCAATGAGTAAACAAGTCGATTTTACCAACCTTTCGCTCGAAATCACAAAACAAACGGCAGATGAGCAACAATGGAAACAGGCGATCGAAGAAAAGGTGCGGGCATCGATCGATGACCTGCTGTTTGAAACGAATGAGCATATCGCCGTAAAGCCGCTTTATACGAAAAAAGATATCGAAGGTTTTGATTTTCTTGATTATATGCCGGGAATTCCCCCGTATTTGCGCGGGCCGTATCCGTCGATGTATGTGAATCGGCCGTGGACGATCCGGCAATACGCGGGGTTTTCGACAGCGGAAGAAAGCAATGCGTTTTACCGCCGCAATTTGGCGATGGGGCAAAAAGGGCTGTCCGTTGCCTTTGACCTTGCCACCCACCGCGGCTATGACTCCGACCATCCGCGCGTCGTCGGCGACGTCGGCAAAGCGGGGGTGGCGATCGATTCAGTTTTAGATATGAAAATTTTGTTTGACGGCATTCCGCTTGACCAAATGTCGGTGTCGATGACGATGAACGGCGCGGTGCTGCCGATTATGGCGTTTTATATTGTCACCGCCGAAGAGCAAGGGGTCACGCAAGACAAACTTTCCGGGACGATTCAAAACGATATTTTAAAAGAATATATGGTGCGCAACACTTACATTTATCCTCCGGAAACGTCGATGCGCATCATCGCGGACATTTTTGAGTATACGTCCAAATACATGCCAAAGTTCAACAGCATCAGCATTTCCGGCTACCATATGCAAGAAGCGGGAGCGCCGGCCGATATTGAATTGGCGTATACGCTCGCTGACGGATTGGAGTACGTGCGCACTGGCTTAAAAGCAGGAATTGATATCGACTCCTTTGCGCCACGGCTTTCCTTCTTCTGGGCGATCGGCATGAATTATTTCATGGAAGTTGCGAAAATGCGCGCGGCGCGCATCATGTGGGCGAAAATGATGAAAACGTTCAACCCGAAAAACCCGAAATCGCTCGCATTGCGGACGCACTCGCAAACATCGGGATGGAGCTTGACCGAACAAGATCCGTTTAACAATGTCGTGCGCACATTGATCGAAGCGCATGCGGCGGCGCTTGGCCATACGCAGTCGCTCCATACGAACGCGCTCGATGAAGCGATTGCGCTTCCGACCGATTTCTCGGCGCGCATTGCCCGCAATACACAGCTTTACTTGCAAGATGAAACGGGGATTTGCAATGTCATTGACCCATGGGCAGGTTCTTATTATGTAGAAACGTTAACGAACGAATTGATGAAACGGGCGTGGAAGCATATTGAAGAAATCGAAAGCCTTGGCGGCATGGCCAAAGCAATTGAAACGGGGATTCCGAAAATGCGCATTGAAGAAGCGGCGGCAAGACGCCAAGCACGCATTGACTCCGGGGCGGAAACGATCATCGGCGTCAACAAATACCGTCCGGAAAAAGAAGAGCCGATTGAAATTTTAGAAGTCGACAATACGGCGGTGCGGATGCGCCAGATTGAAAGATTAAAACAGCTGCGCGCCTCCCGCGATGAGCAAAAAGTACAAGAGGCGCTTGACGCGATTACGAAAGCGACGGAAACAGGAGAAGGAAATTTGCTTGAATTGGCCGTGCAGGCGGCGCGCGTCCGTGCGACATTGGGCGAAATTTCGTATGCGATTGAAAAAGTGGCGAAGCGCCATAAAGCGGTGATCCGCTCGATTAGCGGCGTGTACAGCTCCGAATTCCAAAATGAAGAGCAATTTGAACGCGTCAAAAAAATGACCGCTGAATTTTATGAACTGGAAGGGCGCCGCCCGCGGATTATGATTGCGAAAATGGGGCAGGATGGGCATGACCGCGGGGCGAAAGTCGTCGCCACAGCGTTTGCCGATCTAGGGTTTGACGTCGACATCGGCCCGCTCTTTCAAACGCCGGAAGAAACGGCGCGCTAGGCGGTCGAAAACGACGTGCACGCTGTCGGCATCAGCTCGCTCGCCGGCGGACATAAAACGCTCGTGCCGCAGCTTGTGGCGGAGCTTGAAAAACTCGGCCGCGGCGACATTCTCGTTTTTGTCGGCGGCGTCATCCCGCCGCAAGACTACGCGTTTTTGTATGAGCACGGCGCCGCCGCCATCTTCGGGCCGGGAACCGTGATTCCGGAGTCAGCGGAAAAGGTGTTGGAGGAAATTTACGCCCGGCTTGGCTATGAGGAAGTGAACCCATGAGCGGGGAAGAGAAACGGCGGGAACAGGAAAGCGGCCAGAGCGCAGCTTCGGACGGGCAGCCGCGGCGCCCGGAATGGGCGGACGACAATGGCTTGTCGTCGTACGTGCAAGCCGAGCGCCCGCCGGCGCCAAAGCGGGTCGTGAGACGGAAAGAGCGGTCGGTCGAAGAGTACGTCCAAGGGGTGCTCGCCGGCGACCGCACCATTTTGGCGCAGGCGATTACGCTTGTCGAAAGCAATGCGTCTAGGCATATGGATCTTGCCCAGCAAGTGCTCAATGAACTGCTCCCGCACGTCGGCTGTTCGATCCGCATCGGCATCACCGGCGTGCCGGGGGCGGGAAAAAGCACGTTCATTGAAGCGTTTGGCACGTTTTTATGCGAGCAAGGGCACCGCGTCGCGGTGTTAGCCGTCGACCCGACAAGCTCATTGACCGGCGGCAGCATCCTTGGCGACAAAACGCGGATGGAGGCGCTTGCCCGCCATCCGCACGCCTTCATCCGTCCATCTCCATCCGGTGGGGCGCTTGGCGGCGTGCATCGGAAAACGCGCGAGACGATGATGCTGTGCGAAGCGGCCGGCTATGACATCATCCTCGTCGAGACGGTCGGCGTCGGGCAAAGCGAGTTTGTCGTCCGCGGGATGGTTGACTTTTTCCTGCTGCTCGCCTTAACCGGCGCCGGCGATGAGCTGCAAGGCATGAAGCGCGGCATCATGGAGCTGGTCGACGCCATCGTCATCAACAAGGCGGACGGCGATAATAAAGAAAAAGCGCGGATGGCGCAAAACGAATACAACCAGTTTCTCCATTACCTCCGCCCGGCCACGCCCGGCTGGGAGACGAAAGCATACACATGCTCGGCGCTGTTGGGCGAAGGGATCGCCGACATGTGGCGCGTCATCCAGGCGTTCGTCGAGACGACGAAGCGATCCGGCGTCTTTTTTGACCGCCGCCGCCAGCAGCAAAAAGACTGGATGCACGCCATGATCAAAGAATATATCGAAACGCGCTTTTTCGCCGACCCGATCGTGAAAGAGAAGCTTCCGATGCTCGAGAACAGCGTCATTTCCGGCGCCAAGCCGGTCACCGCCGCCGTCCGCGAGCTGATCGAAGCGTATGAACGGAAGCAGAGCGGTGAACTGTGATATGATAAAGGAAAATCGAAGGAGGTGTTGAGATGTTCCAATTTCAATTTCCGCTCTATCACGACATCGTCGAACAAGCGCGGCGTGAAGCGGTCGAAGCCGGATTTGAAGAGCTGCGCACGCCGGAAGACGTCGATGCGGCATTCCGCCGTCCGGGCACCACGCTTGTCCTCATCAACTCCGTGTGCGGCTGCGCCGGCGGCATCGCCCGTCCCGCAGCGGCCCACGCCGTTCACTACGACAAGCGCCCGGACCATTTGGTGACCGTCTTTGCCGGCCAAGACAAAGAAGCAACGGCCCGCGCGCGCGAGTATTTTGTCGGCGAGCCGCCGTCCTCGCCGTCGTTCGCGTTGTTAAAAGACGGAAAACTGTGTGCCATGCTCCACCGCCACGACATCGAAGGGCACGAACCGGTCGCCGTCGTGCAAAAGCTGCAGGCGCTGTTTGACGAATATTGCGAGGAAGTGTGAAAGGAGAACCCGAAGTTCGAAAAGGGACTTCGGGTTTTTGCATGACCATTATTGTTTGTGATAATAGAAATGAAGAAGGAAATTGATCGTATCAGTCAAATAAATGAGCAACAAGTCACAACTGTTTTAGATGGTGTTTCAGAAAATGTCATGAGTAAAATTTACAAAGAATGGGTATTAAAATTATTACAGTATCGAAAAGAATGGCTCGTAAATTGGTATATGGAGGTGAAATAAGCGATGCGCCCTTTTGTGCTTTGGTTAATTTGGCAAAATGAATGTACTCGGCAGCGATATCATATTGGAAACTTATTACACGATGGGGATAAGTATGTATTTTATTATGAACGTAGCAGGAAGAGAAGAGGACTGTTCGAAGCACTAGAAAACGGTTATCAACCTCATTTGTCGTTTCCGGATATAGGAAAAAAATACGTTTCTAACAGATTGTTCGGGCCTTTTGAGCGGCGTTTGCCTGACCGGCGCCGTCCGGATTTTTTAGAAATTTTGCGGACATACGGCTTGCCGCGCGATTGTACAGATATGGATATGTTGCGAGCGACTGGTGGTAAACTTGCGACAGATTCTTATGAATTTGTAGCGCCAATTTATGTATCGGGAAATCATTTCGATTTTGATTTTTATGTCGCGGGTTGGAGATATTACGAGGGAGATCGAGTAATTCAATATCTTAAAGTGGGGGATAAGGTACATTTTCGATTAGAGCCGGAGAATAGGCAAGATTCTAAAGCAGTAGAAGTGTTAACAGATGAAGGGTGTAAGCTAGGGTATATTCCTGCTTTCTATAGCGAGTTTATGTTTAACCTTATTCAAAATAACGGGCGTTATATGGCGAGAATTGAATCAATTCATGTTGAGGCTTTTCCACAGCGGAAAGTAAATATAAGTGTCTACGGTGAGCTCCTTCCATCTTGCCAGACGCAAGATCTCGATATGCTACATGAAATATCGTTAGAAGTGATTTAGTCTGTTCACTGTTTTCTGAAGTAGGCATGTTTGATTTCAGATGAATGAATATGTCCACGAAATCGAAACGCTACTGCAAAACATCAAAGAAGAAGTGATCGACCGTGAGCTACGGAATTAGCCCGACCGTGTTTGAACGGCTGATGGCGTATTTCGCGGGCGAAGAAGATATACAAAAAGTCGTTTTGTTCGGCTCGCGGGCGCGCGGCACGGCCCGCTACAACTCGGACATCGACTTGTGCATTGACTAGACCGGAAAACAGAAGTGGAAAATCAAAGAGGATCTTGACGAGATTGTCGGCATTTGCTCATGTGATGTGCTCTTTTTCAACGCGCTGAACGAAGCGATCCGGCGGGAAATTGAGCGCGACGGGAAGACGATTGATGAGAAAGCCCGCTCATAAACCGCGCCCCTGTTTGTGTCTAGGACGGTCTGTCCTATATGAACGGACAGCCGTCTTTTTTGTCCTTCTGCGCCTGTTGGGACAGATCGACTTCGGAGCGGAGGCCAGGGTTGTCCGTTTTCCTTGCATCGAAAGCGCCGTCATCGGTACAATGAAGTCGGCAAACATTGGCAGGCAAAGGAGACGGCGCGATGAAAATCGGATATCGGACGTTAAAAACCGCGGTGGGGGCGGCGCTAGCGATTGCCATCGCTCAGCTGATCGGCCTGCATAATTTCGCTTCCGCTGGCATTATCGTCATTTTATGCGTCCAAGTGACGAAAAAGCGGTCGCTTGAGACCGCTCGGGCCCGTTTTGCGGCGTGCGTCGTTGCGGTCGGGTTTGCGGCGTTGTTTTTTACCGCCTTCGGCTATCATCCGTGGACGATCGGGCTGTTGCTTTTGTTGTTCATTCCTGTGACGGTTCGCTTGAAAATCAATGAAGGCATTGCGACAAGCTCGGTCATTATTTTGCATTTGTATGCGGCCCAAGACATCACGTGGGGATTGGTCGCCAATGAGATCTTGCTCGTGGCGGTTGGCATTGGGGTAGCGCTGCTGATGAACATGTACATGCCGAGCGCCGAGAAGGAGCTCAAAGAGTACCAGCGCATTGTCGAAGATTTGTTTCGCATTATTTTAAAAGAAATCGTCCGCTACTTGCGCACAAATGAGCTTGATTGGGATGGAAAAGAGCTGCCGCTTGCGGCGGAGACGCTCGACAAAGCGAAAAAACTCGCCATGCGCCACGCCGACAATCAATTATGGCGGAATGAGGATGAATATGTCCGCTACTTCCGCATGCGTGAGCGGCAGTTGGAAATCATCGAGCATATGCTTCCGCTTGTGACATCGCTCGTCTACACGGTCGAGCAGCGGATGATGGTCGCCGATTTTATCGACGAATTAAGCGACGCCATTCATCCGGGAAATACGGCGGACCGCTTTTTGCGGCGCCTTGCCGAGATGCGCGAACAGTTTAAAGCGATGCCGCTGCCAAAGACGCGCGAGCAGTTTGAAGAGCGGGCGGCGTTGTTTCATTTAGTGCGCGAATTGGAGCGATATTTAATCATCAAAAGCGAATTCCATCCCGGAAACGAACGAAAACCGCAGCGGCTGAAGGCATGATGCAGGGCATATGTCCATCCGTTTTGGCGCACACTATAGCCAAACATTCAAGCAAAGGATGGACGGATATGCGGGTATGGTTGGCCATTTGTCTCGTGCTCACCGCCGTGTTGGGAGCGCCTTTCCCGACAGCGGCGGAGGCGAAGCCGCTTGTCATTGTGAACAAAGCGATCAATAAGCTCGCGCTCGTCCGCGACGGCCGCATCGAAGCCGTTTATCCGGTGGCGACCGGGGTCAATGCCGATTTGACGCCGGAGGGGATGTTTACGGTGACGGTGAAGGCGAAATACCCGTATTATCGGAAAAAGAACATTCCAGGCGGGGCGCCGAACAATCCGCTCGGCGCAAGGTGGATCGGCTTTAACGCGCGCGGGACGGACGGGCGCATCTACGGCATTCACGGCACGAACAACCCGGCGTCGATCGGCCAGTATGTGTCGCAAGGTTGTGTGCGCATGCACAACCGCGATGTCGAGCATTTGTATGAACGGGTGCCGATTGGCGCCAACGTGCTCATTCTCCGCAGCAACGAATCGTTTTACGCCATCGCCAAACGGCACGGCGCTGTCCGATGAAAAACGCAAGCTCCGTTTCGGAGCTTGCGTTTTTTTGGGCAGGTTTAAAACCACATGCTGATGCCGGCGAGGAGCGTCGTCAGCAGCATGCAAATGAGCATTACATACACGATGAATTTTTGCGTTTTCCGCGACAACGGTCCGTCCTCCTTCCGTCCGCTGTTCTACGTTTATTGTACCGGCAAACGACGGGGCGGACAAGGAAAAATGCCCGATGCGAAGCGAACCGATCCAAAGCTCGACCGTGGCGCGTACAAAGAAAAACAAAAAAGCAGGATTTTTTGTCGAAACGGCGAATGATAAAATGTTGGCCTCATCATTTTGCGGCAAAGGGGATGCAGACGATGGAAGTGAAAAAAGTCGACCATATCGGCATTGCCGTCCGCTCGATTGAGGAAGCGCTTCCGTTTTATACAGACGTGCTCGGCCTGCCGTTTCTCGGCATCGAGGAAGTCGAGTCGGAGCAGGTGAAAGTGGCGTTTTTGCAGGCCGGCGAGGCGAAGCTGGAGCTGCTGGAGCCGCTGTCGCCGGAGAGCGCGGTGGCGAAATTTATCGAAAAGCGCGGTGAAGGGATTCATCACGTCGCGCTTGGCGTCGAAGACATCACCGAGCGCATCCGTGAGCTGAAGGAGCATGGCATCCGTATGATTCAAGATGCGCCGAAACGCGGCGCCGGCGGGGCATGGGTCGCGTTCATGCACCCGAAATCGACCGGCGGCGTGTTGTATGAGCTTTGTGAACGGACGAAAACGGAGGGACACCAATGAGCGACATGTACGACAAAATCAACGAACTGTATGACCGCCGACGTGAGATTGAACTGGGCGGGGGCGATGAGAAAATTGAACAGCAGCACGCGAAAGGGAAGCTGACGGCGCGCGAGCGGATTGATTTGCTGTTGGACGAAGGGACGTTTGTCGAGCTCAATCCGTTCATCGAGCACCGCTGCACCGATTTTGGCCTGGGGGACAAGAAGGGGCCGGGCGATGGGGTTGTGACCGGCTACGGGAAGATCAACGGCCGCACGGTGTTTGTGTTTTCGCAAGATTTCACCGTCTTCGGCGGGGCGCTTGGGGAAATGCATGCGAAAAAAATCGCCAACATTATGGACTTGGCGGCGAAAACCGGGGCGCCGGTCATCGGCTTGAACGACTCAGGCGGCGCCCGCATTCAAGAAGGGGTGTTGTCGCTTGACGGGTACGGGCACATTTTTTACCGCAACGCCATTTATTCCGGCGTCATCCCGCAAGTTTCCGTCATTATGGGGCCGTGCGCCGGCGGGGCCGTCTATTCGCCGGCCATCACCGATTTTGTGTTCATGGTTGAAAAAACGAGCCAAATGTTCATCACCGGCCCGAAAGTGATTGAAGCGGTGACCGGAGAGAAAATCAGCGCCGAAGATTTAGGCGGCGCCCGCGTGCACAACACGATCAGCGGCAACGCCCATTTTGCGGCGGCGAACGAAGAGGAGGCGCTCGCCGAGGTGCGGCGGCTGCTCGGCTATTTGCCGTCCAACAATAACGAAAAGCCGCCGTTTGGCCCGGTTCCGGACGGGGACGACTATCGCCCCGATTTGGCCGATGTCGTGCCGATTGACGCCGTCCGCCCGTACGATGTGCGCCACGTCATCGCCCACGTCGTTGATGACGGATCGTTTATGGAAGTGCAAAAAGATTTTGCGAAAAACATTGTGATCGGCTTTGCCCGCATCAAAGGAGAAGTGGTCGGGCTTGTGTGCAACCAGCCGAAGTTTATGGCCGGAGGGCTTGACATCGATTCGTCCGACAAGGCGGCGCGCTTTA
Organism: Geobacillus genomosp. 3; assembly: GCF_000445995.2. Lineage (GTDB taxonomy): Bacteria > Bacillota > Bacilli > Bacillales > Anoxybacillaceae > Geobacillus. Next base: position 2,251,306 of record NC_022080.4, on the reverse strand, counting down.
TCCGCTTTTGTGATTCGTTCAACATCCCGATCATTACGTTTGAGGACGTCACCGGCTTTTTCCCGGGCGTCAAGCAGGAGCACGGCGGCATCATCCGCCATGGGGCGAAAATTTTGTACGCCTACTCGGAAGCGACCGTGCCGAAAATTACCGTCATTTTGCGCAAAGCATACGGCGGCGCGTACGTCGCCTTAAACAGCAAATCGATCGGCGCCGATGTCGTCTATGCGTGGCCGAACGCCGAAGTGGCGGTCATGGGGCCGCAAGGGGCGGCGAACATCATTTTCGCCAGCGAAATCGAAAACAGCCCGAACCCGGAAGAAACGCGGGCGCAAAAAATTGAAGAATACCGCGAGAAATTCGCCAATCCGTACGTCGCGGCGAAATACGGCATGATCGACGACGTCATCGACCCGCGCGACACGAGAATTAAGCTCATTCAGGCGCTCGAGATGCTTCGCCACAAGCACGAGAAGCGGCCGAAGAAAAAACATGGCAACATTCCGCTGTAAGCGACAGAAGGCGTCCGGCCAATCCCGGGCGCCATCGCTGTTTTCCCCGCACCGTTCTAGCGTCTAGTTTGCCGCCTGGCGGAAACTTCCGGTATACTGGAAGAGGAATCTGTACATAGGAGGACGAAAGCGATGGTGAACGAGCAACGTCTTGTCGACGAGTTTTTGGAACTTGTGCAAATCGATTCGGAAACGAAGCATGAAGGCGACATTGCGAAGGTGCTGAAGCAAAAGTTTGAAGCGCTCGGCCTCGAGGTGATCGAAGACGATGCCGCCGCGAAAACGGGGCATGGAGCCGGCAACTTGATTTGCACGCTCGCGGCGACGAAAGACGGGGTCGACCCGATTTACTTCACGTCGCATATGGATACGGTTGTGCCGGGGAAAGGCGTGAAACCGTCGATCCAAGACGGCTATGTCGTCACGGACGGGACGACGATTTTAGGCGCGGACGATAAAGCCGGCTTGGCGGCGATGTTCGAAGCGATCCGGGTGCTGAAAGAGCAAAACATCCCGCACGGCGTAATCCAGTTTATCATTACTGTCGGAGAAGAATCCGGGTTAATTGGGGCGAAGGCGCTTGACCCGTCGCTTATTCAAGCGAAATACGGCTATGCCTTAGACAGCGACGGCAAGGTCGGCAACATCGTCGTCGCCGCGCCGACGCAGGCGAAATTGAAAGTCGTTGTGCACGGCAAAACGGCGCACGCCGGCGTGGCGCCGGAAAAAGGGGTGTCCGCCATTACGATTGCGGCGAAGGCGATCGCGAAAATGCCGCTCGGCCGCATCGACGAGGAGACGACGGCGAACATCGGCCGCTTCGAAGGGGGCACGCAAACGAACATCGTCTGCGACCGCGTCGATATTTTAGCGGAAGCCCGCTCGCTCGTCCCGGAGAAAATGGAAGCGCAAGTGGCGAAAATGAAAGAGGCGTTTGAAACGGTTGCCGCGGAAATGGGGGGGCGCGCCGATGTCGATGTCGACGTGATGTACCCAGGCTTCAAGTTCGGCGACGGCGACCATGTTGTGGAGGTCGCGAAACGGGCGGCGGCGAAAATCGGCCGGCCGTGCAAGCTGGAGAAAAGCGGCGGCGGCAGCGATGCCAACATCATCGCCGGCTTCGGCATTCCGACCGTCAACCTCGCTGTCGGCTATGAAGAGATCCATACGACGAACGAGCGGATGCCGATTGAAGAGCTGGTCAAGCTGACGGAAATGGTCATCGCCATTGTCGAAGAAGTCGCCAATGCCGAGTGAGCATCCCTTGTTGGATGCTCTTTTTCGTCGGATGATGAAATTTCGGTGAAAATTTGGCTGACATCGGCCGATAAAAAAGGAGACAAGATTGGTGAATGACGAAAGAGGTGGCGGGGGAATGGACAAATATGTCGTCTTTCGCGTCGAGCGGGAACAGTATGCCGTCTCGATCGCGTATGTCGTCTCGATTGAAAAAATGACGGCGCCGACCGCGGTGCCGCATATGCCGGACTATATGGCCGGCGTCGTGCGCATCCGCGGCGAGCTCGTGCCGGTGCTTGATATGCGGAAGCTGTTGTACGGCCGGGCCGTCGACGAAACGGACCAGACGCGCCTTGTCGTCGCCGCGGTCGACGAGTTGTCGGTGGCGTTTATTGTCGATGAAGCGAAGGAAATCGTGGATATTGAACAAGAGGCGATCAAACCGCTCCAGCTCATGTCCGCGGAGCGCACGCCGTATGTAGCCGGAATGGCGGCGCAAGACGACCGGCTGTTGACCGTGCTTGACCCGCGCGTTTTGTTTGCCCATTTGGACGAAGCGGAAGAGATTCGCGAGCAAGTAGCCGCCGCCCAAGCCGCTGCGCGGGCGGGCGAGACGGTATAGGTGTTTGCCTATACCGTTTTTTCTTCCGCGCATATCCTAACCATGGAAGCAAGTTGACACACAAAAAAGGAGGGCGTTCCATGGTTCAACCGTTCGGTCCGTATATGGGTGGCTTTTATCCGCCATACTTCGGCAGCTACGGCCATCACCCATACGGTTATCACCATCATCATCATTGGCATGGAGGGTATGACGGCTATCATCACTTCCCGTATGGCATGCCTTATGGTCATTACCCGTTTTCGCCGTACGGCTTCCCGCATTACGGAGGCTACTAAGCATGAGGGGCGTTACGCCCCTTTTTACATGAACATGCCAAATGAGGCTCGTCGTGCCGTCCTGTTCCTAAATCGGTTTAGAAAAACTTGCAGGCGGGCGCAAACGTGTGGTATGTTGTTTAGTGAACAAACCAAAAACGGAAAGGGACGTTGAATGATGGCAAAACAGCAAATTGGCGTCATCGGACTGGCGGTCATGGGGAAAAATTTGGCGTTGAACATTGAAAGCCGGGGTTATTCGGTGGCGGTGTACAACCGTTCGCGCGAAAAAACGGATGAATTTTTGGAAGAAGCGAAAGGAAAAAACGTTGTTGGTACATACAGCATCGAAGAATTCGTCAACGCCCTGGAAAAGCCGCGGAAAATTTTGCTCATGGTGAAAGCGGGCGCGCCGACGGACGCGACGATCGAACAGCTGAAGCCGTATTTGGAAAAAGGCGATATTTTAATTGACGGCGGCAATACGTATTTCAAAGATACGCAGCGCCGAAACAAAGAACTTGCCGAACTTGGCATCCACTTCATCGGCACCGGCGTCTCCGGCGGCGAGGAAGGGGCGCTGAAAGGACCGTCGATCATGCCGGGGGGACAAAAAGAAGCGCATGAGCTCGTGCGTCCGATCTTTGAAGCCATCGCCGCCAAAGTCGACGGCGAGCCGTGCACGACGTACATCGGTCCGGACGGCGCCGGCCATTACGTCAAAATGGTGCATAACGGCATCGAATACGGCGACATGCAGCTGATCGCTGAAGCGTACTTCCTGCTCAAACATGTGCTCGGCATGGAAGCGAACGAATTGCACGAAGTGTTCGCTGACTGGAACAAAGGCGAATTGAACAGCTATCTCATTGAAATTACCGCTGACATTTTCACGAAAATCGATGAAGAAACCGGCAAGCCGCTCGTTGATGTCATTTTGGACAAAGCCGGGCAAAAAGGGACGGGCAAATGGACGAGCCAAAACGCCCTCGATTTGGGCGTTCCGCTGCCGATCATTACGGAATCGGTGTTCGCCCGCTTCATTTCGGCGATGAAAGACGAGCGCGTGAAAGCAAGCAAAGTCCTCTCCGGCCCGGCGGTGAAGCCGTTTGAAGGCGACCGCGCCCACTTCATCGAAGCCGTGCGCCGCGCGCTCTACATGAGCAAAATTTGCTCGTACGCCCAAGGATTTGCGCAAATGAAGGCGGCGTCCGACGAATACGATTGGAACTTGCGCTATGGCGACATCGCGATGATTTTCCGCGGCGGCTGCATCATCCGCGCGCAATTTTTGCAAAAAATTAAAGAGGCGTACGACCGTGATCCAGCGCTTTCGAACTTGCTCTTGGATCCGTATTTCCAAGACATCGTCGAACGCTACCAAGACGCGCTCCGCGAAATCGTCGCCACCGCGGCGATGCGCGGCATTCCGGTGCCAGGATTCGCCAACGCCCTCGCGTACTATGACAGCTACCGCACCGCGGTGCTGCCGGCCAACTTAATCCAGGCACAGCGCGACTACTTCGGCGCCCACACGTACGAACGCGTCGACAAGGAAGGCATTTTCCATACGGAATGGTTGAAATAAGCGAAAACCCTTAGAGCCGCAGGCGGTTCTAAGGGTTTTTTGGTGCTTGATGAAACCAACATTTTCTCCAATCGTTGACACCGCATGGATGATTGAAAAAATGGCTCGTAACCAAGCCGGCATGTTAAAGACTGTAGATGAGCATTTTTCATGACGAAGCGCGCGGCAAAAAGCTCCTGCAGAAAAATCGCGGTGAAACCAAATACCACGTACACGTTAAGCAGGAAGATCAAAACGAATTTAACATCTTGTCTTGTTTGGAAAAAAGCAACTATGTCATAATGAAAATGACGTTTGAAAGTCAACGTGCTATGTTTTCGAATCATGCCGTTTTCACATAGGAGGGACTTGCAGTGCCATCACAACGAAAATCGATCATCCCCGACGACTTTTTATGGGGCGGGGCGGTGACGTCGTTTCAGACGGAAGGGGCGTGGAATGAAGGCGGCAAAGGGTTGTCGATCGTTGATGCGCGCCCGATTCCAAAAGGGCATTCCGACTGGAAAGTGGCGGTTGATTTTTACCATCGCTATAAAGAGGATATTGCGCTGTTCAAGGAGCTCGGTTTTACGGCCTATCGGACGAGCATCGCCTGGACGCGCATTTTTCCGGACGGGGAAGGGGAGCCGAATGAAGCGGGTTTGGCGTTTTATGACGCCGTGTTTGATGAATTGAGAGCGAACGGCATCGAGCCGGTCATTACGCTGTACCATTTCGACTTGCCGCTGGCGTTGGCGAGAAAATACAATGGCTTCGCATCAAGGAAAGTCGTCGACTTGTTTGAACGGTACGCGCGCACTGTGTTTGAACGCTATCGCGGGAAAGTGAACTATTGGCTGACGTTCAATGAGCAAAACTTAGTGCTTGAACAACCGCATTTATGGGGGGCGATTGGCCCGGAAGACGAGGATCCGGAAGCGTTTGCTTATCGCGTCTGCCATAACGTGTTGATCGCCCACGCGAAAGCGGTGAAGGCGCTGCGCGAAATCGCCCCCGAAGCGAAGATCGGCGGGATGGTGACGTATTTGACGACGTACCCGGCGACGTGCCGGCCGGAAGATGCTTTGGCGAACGTGCAGGCGAAAGAGCTGTTCATTGATTTCTTTTTTGATATGTTCGCCCGCGGTGTCTATCCGCGTTATGTGACGAATCATCTGGAGAAAAAAGGAATCGTTTTGCCGTTGGAAGAAGGGGATGAACAGCTGCTCCGGGAGCAAACGGTCGACTTTTTGTCATTCAGCTATTATCAAAGCCAAATCGTCCGTCATCAGGAACAGGATGAGCGGATCATCAAAGGGCTTGAACCGAATCCGCACCTGCCAAAGACAAAGTGGGGCTGGGCGATCGACCCGATCGGGTTGCGCATCGCCTTAAAAGACGTGTACGCCCGCTACGAAATGCCGATTTTCATCACCGAAAACGGCATCGGGCTTGAGGAGGAGCTGAACGAGAACGGCACGGTCGAAGATGATGAGCGGATTGACTATTTGCGCCGCCATATTGAACAAATGAAGCGGGCGATGGAAGAAGGAGTCGAGGTGATCGGCTACTTAATGTGGGGGGCGACGGATTTGTTAAGCTCGCAAGGGGAGATGCGCAAGCGCTACGGCGTCATTTTCGTCAACCGCGACGATGAGAACTTGCGCGATTTGAAGCGCTATAAGAAAAAAAGCTTCTACTGGTTCCAGCGCGTCATTCGCACGAACGGGGAAGAGCTGTAAAAAGAGGCGGGGAAGTCCCCGCCTTTTTACCAGTCTTTCGGGCGACCATGGCGAATATTCAATCGTCTAACATGTTTGTCCCAAGTCACGACATCTTCTGGGGGATTCGCTTTGGCATGAGCGGCGATATACGCGTCGATGAAGTCTACCTTTTTCTCGCCATAATCTCGAAGCGCCTGTTGCACAACATCTTTTTCCTCTGTTTCGATCCCGATCCCGTCGGTAAACTTTAATAAGGCGGCGGAAATGTCGGACGGCGATGCTTGATAGACGGAGGCCAGCACCCAGCAACATTCTGCAACGACGAGCGGATTAAGGCGCAAAATCAATTCTCCTGCTTCCACTTTCTGCAACATGTCCCCAACCTCTTCCGCAAGCTCTTGGGGATGGCCGGTCATGATTCGAATCACGACATTTGTGTCAATCCACAGCTTGCGAGCCACTTAGTTTTCCTCCTCGTCTTTCAATTCTTTTGCTCCCATCGTCCGATATGCTTCATTCCGGATTTCCTCAACGGGGCGGAACGGCTGATTGGTTTTGAGAATGCCGATTAATTGTGACAAGCGATATTTTTTCGTGACTTCCACTTTTATTTCTCCATCTTGGTTGACCATAAACGTCAGATCATCGCCTTCGGTGAGGCCTAATGTTTTTCGGATTTCAACGGGAATCACCACTTGGCCGCGGCTGGACAGCTTGCTTGTCGCTTTCACGACGATCGGCGATGATTGATCCGAAACATTCATTTTTTCCATTGGCGTGTTTCGCTCCTTCCTAAACACTTTTGATACTTATCTTTATTATATGTCTTATTTGTGTGTTGAATCAATCGTTGAAAATCATATTATTTTTGGTGTGGTAAGAAGTTGTGTAGGAGACAACAACAAGGATGAGAATGGACGTTTAACACTCTTTTACCTACGTTCATACGTGGAAGAGGGGGCTTCTCGGTTTGGAATGATCAAACAGCCGGCCCCATCAAGGGACCGGCTGTTTTTACGGTTTGCGGTCAAACAGCAAGACGCGCGCCGGGGCGGCGTCGGTGCCGACGAGTTTGAGCGGGGCGGCGACCATGAAATACTGGCCTTCGGGAACGTCTTTCAGCCGCAGCCCTTCGATGACGATGACGCCGGCGGAAAAGAGCGTTTTATGGGTCGGGTGGCCTTCCTGCGCCCGCTCGATGCCGAGGGCGTCGATGCCGACGCCGCGGACCCGTTTGTCGGCCAAATAGCGGGCGGCGTCGGCGGCGACGAAAATAAACTCAAAGTTAAAGGCCTCTTCGAACGAATTTTTCGTTTTGAACAAGACAAAATCGCCTTCTTGAATGTCGAGATGCGCGATGTCGTCTTTCGTGATCCGGTCGTTGACGTTGGTTGCGTCAAACAGTTTGCATGGGCCGACAAGATGGTCAAGCGGAATCGTTTCAAAGGTCGCCCCGCCTTCAACCATATGGAGAGGGGCGTCAATGTGCGTGCCGGTGTGCACGTCCATGTCGATGCGCGATTCGGTGACATAGCCGTTGGTGATCGTTGTGCGCTTCGGCTGTTTTTCCGGTTTGTTTTTGTACACCGGCATGCCTTCGTAAATCGGGGCGGTGACGTCATACATCTTCATCGCTTCTTCACTCCTTTTCGTTTGGGAATGGAAAGGGCCGGGGCCGGCCCTGTCGGCTGTTGGGTGTCAAGCTTTTGACCGTGAAGAAAAGGGAAGAATGAGTGGCGTCGCCCCTTGTTGACAGGCGGGTGACGCCCCCTCGCCCATTACGGTCTCGGATGTTCGATCGGCCACCAATGGAAGCCGTCTTTTTTAAGCAGTTCGTCGGCCGCCGCCGGGCCCATCGAGCCGGCTTCGTAGTTCGGGAAGTCGGCGGCTTTTGTGTTCGCCCAAACATCGGAAATCACATCGACAAACTGCCATGACGCCGCCACTTCATCCCAGTGGGTGAAGTTCGTCGCATCGCCGCGCATGCAGTCATACAGCAGCTTTTCATACGCTTCCGGCGTGTTGATGCCATCGATGCAGTTGTTGCAATAATCGAGTTGAAACGGGGCCGTCGTTGTCGTCGATTCCCCGGTTTTTTTGCCGTTTAAATGAAGGGTGATGCCTTCATCGGGCTGAATGTGGATGACGAGCAAGTTCGGGGCGATCGTCTCATTCGTCCGGTAATATAAGTTCATCGGCACGTCTTTAAACTGGACGACGATTTTCGTCGATTTTTCCGCCATTCGTTTGCCGGTGCGGATGTAAAACGGCACGCCGGCCCAGCGGAAGTTGTCGATCAGGAGTTTCCCAGCGACGAACGTTTCGGTATTCGAATCCGGGTCGACGTTCGGCTCCTCGCGGTACGCCGGCACATCTTTCCCGCGGATCATCCCACGCCCATATTGGCCGCGCACGAAGTATTGATCGACTTCGTCGTGCGCAATCGGACGCAGCGCGCGCAACACTTTCACTTTTTCATGACGGATGTCATCGGTCGTAAGCCGAATCGGCGGCTCCATGGCCAACAAGGCGACCATTTGCAGCATATGGTTTTGCACCATGTCGCGCAGCGCCCCCGAATGGTCGTAATAGCGGCCGCGGTCCTCAACACCGAGCGTTTCACTTGAGGTAATTTGAATGTTCGAAATAAAGCGGTTGTTCCAAAGCGGCTCGAAAATGGCGTTCGAGAAGCGGATCACTTCGATGTTTTGCACCATTTCTTTGCCAAGGTAATGGTCGATCCGGTAAATTTCCCGCTCGGAAAAAACGCGGCGGATTTCTCTGTTCAGCTTTTGGGCGCTCGCTAAGTCATGGCCGAACGGCTTTTCAATGACAAGCCGTTTAAAGCCGCGCGTATCGGTCAGCCGCTCCGACTGCAGGCGCGATGTCACCGTGCCGAAAAATTCCGGCGCCATCGCCAAATAAAAGATGCGGTTCCCCTCTGTTTGATATGTCTCATCGAGCTGTTCAAGCAGCGCTTTTAAGCGCTGATAGGACTCAGCTTCCGTCACATCAAACGGGTGATAATAAAAATGGGAGGCGAACTTGCCGTCTGCAAGCTCTTGGTTGAGCGCTGTTTCGACGGAGTCGCGCACGTAATGGCGGAACTCATCGGCCGATAACGGGCGGCGCGCGACGCCGACGACGGCAAACCGCTCGTTTAGGTGCCCTTTTTCATACAGGCGGTAAAGGGACGGAAACAGCTTCCGTTTCGCCAAATCTCCTGTCGCCCCAAAAATGACGATGATCGATTTCGGGTTCATGTTGTCCACCGTATGTACCTCGCTTTAGCCAAATTTGTTTCTTCAACTAAATCATTGTAGAGATTTGCCGGCTGGAACGCAAATATTTTATCGCTTTAGGGTAGGAAAGAAAGTTGAAAAGCGCCCCAGAACCTTGGTACGCTAGCAACAGGCAATGATGACCGAGACAAGGAGTGAATAAGCTTGGAATTATTATTTTTGGGCACCGGCGCCGGCGTGCCGGCGAAAGAGCGCAACGTGTCATCCGTCGCCTTGCAGTTGCTCGATGAGCGCGGGGCGACATGGCTGTTTGACTGCGGTGAAGCGACGCAGCACCAAATTTTGCATACGGCCATTCGCCCGCGCCGTATCGAGCATATTTTCATCACCCATTTGCATGGTGATCATTTGTTTGGGTTACCCGGTCTTCTCAGCAGCCGCTCGTTTCAAAGCGGCGAGACGCCGCTTACCGTGTTCGGTCCGAAAGGCATTCGCGCGTTTGTGGAAACGACGCTTTCCGTCAGCGGGACAAGGCTTCGGTATGATTTGAACATCATGGAGATCGACGAAGGCATCATTTTTGACGATGAACGGTTTTCCGTCATCGCCAGACGGCTCGATCACGGCATGCCGTCTTATGGCTTCCGCGTTGTCGAAAAAGACTTGCCCGGGCCGCTCTTAGTTGACCGGTTAAAGGCGCTCGGCGTCCGCCCCGGGCCGATTTATCAAAAGATCAAGCAAGGGAAAACGGTCGTGTTGGACGACGGCACGGTGCTCGATGGGCGCGAGTTTGTCGGCCCGCCGCAAAAAGGGCGAATCGTCGCGGTGCTCGGTGACACCCGCTTTTGCGAAGCGGCGATTGAACTCGCCCGCGATGCTGATGTCGTCGTCCACGAGGCGACGTTTGCCGCCGCCGAACAGCGTTTGGCCCACGACTATTTCCATTCGGCGACTACGGATGCGGCCGAAGTGGCGAAGCGGGCCGGAGCGAAGCGGCTTATTTTGACTCATATCAGCTCGCGCTATCAAGGCGAAGCGGCGCTCAAGTTATTGGATGAGGCGCGCCGCGTGTTTCCCAACACTGAGCTCGCCGCCGATTTTGCTTCGTTCTCCATCCCGCGTTAAAACCGCCAGCCGCGCTCGTATTGCACCGGTGCTTCGATTTTGACGCCGAGCTCCCGCGCTGCGGCGTATGGCCAGTGCGGGTTGCGCAGCAGCTCCCGCGCCAAAAAGACGAGGTCGGCGCGGCCGTTATGCACAATTTCTTCCGCCTGCCAGCCGGACGTAATCAGGCCGACGGCGCCGGTTGGAATGTCCGCTTCGCGGCGAATGAGTTCGGCAAACGGCACCTGATAGCCTGGATAAGCGGTAATGCGTGCCGGCACGATGGCGCCGGAGCTGACGTCAATAAGGTCGACGCCTTGTTCTTTCATCCGTTTGGCGTACGGGATATAGTCTTTCTCGGTCAGCCCTTCCGGATGGTAGTCGGACGCTGAGATGCGGACAAACAGCGGACCGTCCCACACTTCGCGGACGGCGGTGATCACGTCGCCCAAGAAGCGGTAACGGTTTTCCGGAGAGCCGCCGTATTCGTCTTGGCGCCGGTTGGAGAGCGGCGATAAAAATTCGTTGATGAGATAGCCGTGGGCGGCATGGATTTCGATGACGTCAAAGCCGGCTTCTTTTGCCCGCCGCGCCCCGTTTTGGAACGCCTGCACCGTCTCTTCGATGTCCGATTTCGTCATTTCTTTCGGCGTCCGTGACGATTCGTTGAATGGAATGGCGGATGGGGCGATGATTTCCCCTGGCACTTGTGACTTTCTTCCGGCATGGGCGAGCTGGATGCCGATGGCAGCTCCATGTTCTTTCACCAGCCCAACGAGTTCGCGAAGTCCATCGACATGGCCATCGTTCCAGATCCCTAAGTCTTGTTCAGAAATGCGGCCTTGCGGTGTTACCCCGGTCGCTTCGACGATAATGAGGCCGACTTGGCCGACGGCGCGCGCCGGGTAGTGGATTTTATGCCATGTGCGCACCGTGCCGTCTTTCGTCTCACATGAGTACATGCACATCGGCGACATAACGATCCGGTTTTTCAGCGTCAGTCCGCGGATCGTATATGGTGAAAACAATACCGTTTTCATGGCAGACAGCTCCTTTCTATACCAACGAATAGTTCATGACTGAATGATAACATGCTGCCTGCCAAAAACAAAATGAAACGGACCGCCGCCATGTGCGGCTTAGTGCAGAAGGCGGCGTCCGACAGTGCGCTTTTGCAGCGGGTTACGATTCGGCGAGCGCAGCGAGCAGGGCGTTGCCGAGCTCTTCGGAGCGGGTGGCCGCCCGGCGGATGCAGGCGGCGATCGCCTCTTGAAACCGGTATTGTTCGAGCACGCCGATGCCGGCTTCGGTCGTGCCGCCCGGGCTTGTGACTTCGCGGCGCAGGACGGATGGATGCTTGTCGGACGCTTTTAACATTTCCGCCGCGCCGATGATCGTCTGCAAAATGAGTGTTTTCGCCACATTGCGCTCAAGGCCAATGTCGGCGGCCGCCTTTTCCATCGCTTCGACCAAGTAATAGACGTATGCCGGACCGCTTCCCGACAGGCCGGTAACCGCGTGCAAGTCGCGTTCCGGCACAACGGTGACGATGCCGACCGTTTCAAACAGCTGTTTCGCCGTTTCAAGATGCTGCTCCGAGGCGAAGCGGCCTCCGGCGATCGCGGTCGCCGATAGGCCGACGGCTGCGGATGTGTTTGGCATAGCCCGCACCACGGCAACATCGCGTCCGGCGAGCTGTTCGATCGTTTCGGTTGTGACGCCGGCAAGCAGCGAGAGAATGAGCTGGTTTGGACGAATGGCCGGTGCGACAGCGGCCATCGCTTCGGCGACATCTTTCGGTTTCATGGCTAAAATAACGATGTCCGCACGTTCGACAGCAAGGTGTACGTTTTGGGCGGCGCGGACGCCATATGTGCGCTCGAGCTCCCCGAGCCGGGCGCGGTTTTGTCGGTTTGTCACGACGATTTGTTCCGGATGGCAAAACGTTTTCGTCATACCGGCGATGAGCGCTTCGGCCATCGAGCCGGCGCCGATAAAGGCAATGGACCGTGTTGTTGTCATCGCATTCACTCCCTTTTCTTGTTGTCAAGCAAAAGAAAAAGGTTCCCCGTCCTGCAAAAGGACGGAAAACCTTCGTTTCCGCGGTACCACCTTTTTTGGCCCGGTTTGGCTTGCGCCAAACGAGCCCGACTCTGCCCCGATAACGCCGGGGAGGCGTTTAGGTTGGCCTAACAGCTCCCAAGGTAGGTTCAACCGAAAAGAGGGCAGCGAAGCCTTCCAGCCGCGGGCTTCGCTCTCTGGCTGCCGTTTCCGGTTTACTGGCCCTGTTCATCACCGTTTTTGCCGTATCGTGATTTTATTTGTCATTATGCCGCGGGACGAGCATGATTGTCAAGAGAGGAGAACGAATTTTTTTGCAATTTCGGCGCCCAGAAGAAAAAGGCATGACAAATGGATGAAATCGGTGTAAACTGAAAAATAATATATGAATAATCGTTCATTTTGGCGGTCAAAGGGCCGAACGTCTTATGCCGGTTTTTGACCAACTTGAATTTGAAAGAAAGAAGGGAATGGCATGAAAGAGGAACGGGTTTACCGTCTCACCGTGCCGACGCCGTTTCCGGTCGGCAGCGTGCATATGTATGTCATCGCCGGCGACCGGCTGACGTTGGTCGACGCCGGAGTGAAAACAGAAGAAGCATGGCGGCTGTTCCGAACGCAACTAGGCGAGATCGGTTATACGCCCGCTGACATTGAACAAATCGTCATCACACACCATCACCCCGATCATGTCGGCTTGCTTAATTATTTTCCCGATGCTCCGGTCATCGGTCACCCGAAAGCGGACCCGTTTTTGCGCCGCGACCCATCATTTATGGGACGCTATGTCCAGTTTTTTCAGCAGTTTTTTGCCGAATGCGGCGTTGACGCCCGCTTGTTCAGCCGCTTGTCCAAAGAGGGGGGGTCGCTTCGCTACGCCGGAAGACGGGGGCTTGATATCGCGGTGACGGAAGGAGACGCGGTGCCGGGGCTGCCGCGTTGGCGCGTCATTGAAACGCCGGGACATGCCCAAAGCCATATTGTGCTTTATCGCGAGGATGACGGCTTGTTGATCGGCGGCGATCATTTGCTTTTGCATATCTCCCCGAACCCGATGATGGAGCCGCCTGCCGAAGGAGAAACGAAGCGGCCGAAACCGCTATTGCAATATAACGAATCATTGGAAAAGATGTTGCAATACGATATCGTCCGCTCACTAAACGGCCATGGTGACGATACGACCGACATTCCAACGCTCGTTCGCGAGCGGCTTGCCAAGCAGCGCCAGCGCGCCGAGCGGGTGCTCGAAATGGTGCAAGAGCGTCCGCATACCGTATTTGAAGTATGCCAGAAGCTGTTTCCGACCGCGTATGAACGCGAACTAATGCTAACGATGTCCGAGACGATCGGTCAGCTTGACTATTTGGAAGCGAATGGCGACGTGCGGAAAAAACAAGCGGATGGTCATTACATTTATGAGGCGGTGGGGGTGTCGGTGTGCGATTAGCCGGCTGCCGCGTCGTTATTACCGGGGCGTCTGGCGGCATCGGCGAGCAGATCGCTTATGAAGCGGCGCGGCAAGGAGCGGTGCCGGTGCTGTTGGCGCGGAATGCCGGGCGGCTTCAAGAAGTGAGCGCCCGCATCCAAGCGCAATACGGCGTATCCGCACCGCATATGGAGCTTGATGTCAGCGACCGCGAAATGGTCGAGGCGGTATTTTCCCGGCTGTTTGAGGAGCTTGATGGCATCGATGTACTCGTCAATAACGCCGGCTTTGGCGTTTTCCGTTACGTCGAGGACATTGACTTGGACGAGGCGGAAGCGATGTTTGCCGTCAACGTTTTCGGTCTTATGGCTTGCACAAAGGCGGTGTATTCCCATATGAAAGAGCGGGGGAGAGGCCATATTATCAACATCGCCTCGCAGGCCGGCAAAATCGCCACGCCAAAGTCTAGCGTGTACTCGGCAACCAAACATGCTGTCATCGGGTTTACCGACAGTTTGCGCCTTGAGGCGAGCCGGTTTGGTGTGTTTGTCACCGCCGTCAACCCTGGTCCAGTCGAAACCCGATTTTTTGATCTAGCGGATGAGACAGGCGACTATGCACGCAACGTGTCGCGCTGGATGCTTCGGGCGGAGGCGGTGGCAAGACGTGTAGTAGCGGTGATGATGACCCCGACGCGCGAAGTGAATATGCCGGGCTGGATGGACGTGGGCAGCCGGCTGTATCGCCTTGCCCCGGGGTTGGTGGAAAAAGTGGCGAAACGAGCGTTTTTCCAAAAGTAACCGGCTGGCCTTCATACAGAGCCAGCCGGTTTATAGTTGTGAAGAGGCCGCCGGTCTGGAATTAGGCGCCTGTAAGAAACCGGTACACAGCGTCATGGACGAGTTCATACACATTCGCGCCCCGGTGTTCTTCCTTGGCGGCGGCGATATGGGCGCAAAGGCTGTGCCATTCGTTGTCGCTAAGCGGCATCATCTCCTCGTCATAGCCATAGTGACGCAAGCAGTTGCGCACTTGCTTTTGCAGCCATCGTTCATCCATCGACTCCCACCGTCCGTTAGGAAACTTGTGTAAGGAGGCCTTTGCCTTTCGATACGGAAATGACCATCTGTTCGTCACTGCTCATCCGTTTCCGGAGATGGGGCACGGACGACCGACTGAAAGCGTCCTTTATGCGATCCATCGCAAAACGGCTTGTTGTTCGACAGCCCGCAACGGCATAACGAAAACGTTTGTTTCGTTACAAACGGCTTTCCTTCTCCGTCTAGAAGCTCCACATCGCCAGTGACGCGGAGCGAGCCGTTGTCGTTAACTTTGATTTGCACTTTTGCCATCGGGTTTTCCTCCCTTTCGTTTTGACAGTCTTGCCTGTGAACAGGTAGAATAATAAAAAACAAACGGAAAAAGGAGCAGCTATGAGCGTGAATATCACGTTTACCGACGCAGCAAAAAAAATGCTTACCCCCATTGTAGCCGAATCGGGGCGGCAGTTAAAGCTTAAATACGACACTGACGGCTGCGGCTGTTTAGTCGACGGCGTGCCGGCGCTATGGCTCGTTGACGAGGCCGATGAGGACGATCTTGTCGTTGGGACGAATTTTGTGCCGGTGCTTTTAGAGCGTTCGCGGCTCATCTTTTTTGATGAAACGATGACGATCGATGTCAAGCCGGACACGGCCGTCTTTCAGCTAAAAAGCCCAAGACAAATATTAAACGGGCATATGCCGCTCGTGAAGGTGGGATCCGGCGATGAACGGTAAACTCCGGCAGCTGGCGGAGACGGCAAGGCAAAAAACGTGGGTGTCATTCACCCATGAAAATGATCCGTACAGCCTGCTTCATTGGTCGGTCGCCGGTCCGTACCATGACAAAAAAGACGTTTGGCTTTTGCAAAATGAGATGACGTTTGAAACGAAGGAGTTTGCGACGCTTAATGATGCAATCGCCTGGCTTGGCGAGCATATGCCGCACATTACTGAAGTGCTGTAAAAACCGTAACCCGACCGGTTACGGTTTTTCTATCGTCCGCCTGTTATTGGGGGCTGTTTTGCCGCTTTGTCGGATGGAGCGCTTTTTCCAGTTCTTCTTTCGCGATTACCGGCTTGACTGTATCAGCGGACGGCTTTCCTTTTTGAGCACGGTTTTTGGCCATCGGTCATCTCTCCTTTTCATGGTTTAGTTGTATCGTTTGACAAACAGGCGGCTGTTATGCAAGGAGGTGAAAAACGGTGAAGAAGCAAGCGAAGCGGAAGAAGGAGCAAGATCAACAGACCGTAACGCTCGCCGACCGAATCGGCGCAGACATCGAGGCAAAGTTGCTGGCGAAAAAGCGGGCGCTTGCCGAGGAAGAGCAGCGGCGGCGGGCGGCGGAAGAAGCGCGGCGCCGTGAAGAGGCGCGCCGGCGCGACGAGCAGAAGTCATTTGCCGAGCTGCTTGAGGAAAGCGATTTTGACTGGCGCCAGTTTAAGTAAAGGGGGAAAGGATGGATGAGACAAAAAACTGTGGCGGCAAGTACGGCGGCTTCTCCGATGCTCATGGCGGCTGCGGTCATCGCTTTGGCCGCCAATTTGCGCGCACCGATCACAACGGTCGGCCCGCTCGTTCCTGAACTGCAGCAGGAGCTTCACCTCTCCCATGCCGCTGCCGGGGCGCTGACGACCATTCCGCTATTGGCGTTTGCCTTGTTGGCGCCGGCGGCCGCTGCTTTTGCCCGCCGGATCGGGATGGAGCGGACATTGTTTTATTCGCTCATCGTCTTGCTCGCTGGCGAACTCATCCGCCCGCTTGCAGGAAGTTTTTGGCTGTTTGCCGGTACAGCGCTGATCGGGGCGGCGATCGCTGTCAACAACGTCCTCATGCCGGCGTTCGTTAAAGATGTGTTTCCTAAACGGGTTGGCTTCATGACGGGCATTTATACGGTGACGATGAACGTCAGCGCCGCCTTCGCTTCCGGTCTTGCTGTTCCGCTTGCCGACGGGTGGGGGATCGGCTGGGAAGGAGCGCTCCGCTTTTGGGCGTTGCTTGCTTTGGCAGCGATTATTGTCTGGTTGCCGCAAATTCGTCGCCGGAAATCTGCCGGCGCTCCGTCAGGAAGCCGGCGCTCGTCATTTTGGCGGTCATGGCTTGCCTGGCAAGTGACACTGTTTATGGGGCTGCAATCATTTTTCTTTTACTGTGTCGTTACGTGGCTTCCGGAGCTTGGGCAAGGCAAAGGGATGGCAGCTGATACGGCCGGATGGCTGTTGTTTTTCTTCCAGTTTGCGCAGCTGCCGATGATGTTCGTCTCGCCGATGTTGGCCGAACGGATGAAAGATCAAAGACTGTTGATCGGCTCATCGGTACTGTTGAAAGTGGCGGGGACGCTCGCCTTGTTAGCCGGCCAAGGATGGTGGCTGTGGGTGGGAGCGTTTCTGGCCGGGCTCGGCGCTGGCATGTCATTTTCACTTGCCATGATGCTGTTTACGCTGCGTACGCGCCGCCCGTTGGCGGCCGCTCAGCTTTCCGCTATGGCCCAATCGGTCGGCTACTTGCTGTCAGCGGCCGGTCCGCTGCTGTTTGGCGTGCTGTACGATACGTCCGGTCATTTCATCCTTTCCCTCGTTTTGCTGTTGGCTGTCTGCGCGGGCATGATGGGGTTCGGTTTGGGGGCAGCAAGAGACAAGTATGTGGAGGATGAAGAAGCGGTTTAGCCGGAACGTCGGGGCAAGGCGCCTCCCCGGTTCATAGGTAAAAAGAGCCCGCGAGCGGCCGTGTTGCCGCCTCGGGCTCTTCTCTTTGTTCCGTTGGAGCGGCCGGTTCGTATCGGTATACGGTTTACGTTTATCGGCGTGCCGATCCGTTTCCTGCCGGCCGGTTTGGAGCGGTGTTTTATGCCACCTTTGCTTACCGGTGAATTTTGTAAACCGAACGCTTCGTCGCCTGTTTTAACCATTCGTATTCGCCGGCATCAAGCGGCAGCGCGGATGCGGCGGCGGTGTTTTCCTCCAACTGCTCAAGGCGGCTGGCGCCGGGAACCACCGCGGCGACGACCGGGTCATACAAGCAAAACTGAAGCGCAGTCGCGGTCAACGAACGGCGTTCCCCCGTTTTTTCTTTCAGCTTCGCGATGAGCGTTTGCAGCTCATTGTACGAATAATCGAGGTAGCCATGCGCTTTCACCGCCGCTTCCGCCGCTTCGAGCGGTCGGTCGGTCAGCAAGCCTTTGGCGACCGGGCCGCGGGCGATCACACTGATGTGATGCTCGCGCAGGAGCGGAAACCACTCTTCCGGCCGGCGGTCAAGCAGGCTATATTGCATCATGACGCTGACAATGTTGGAACGTTTGACATATTCACGAATGACGTTCGGACGGATGGAGGAGATGCCGTACCAGCGGATGACGCCTTCTCGCTTTAACTCCTCAAACGCCGCAATCGTCTCGTCGATCGGGTCATCGATTGTGCCGCCGTGGAGCTGGTATAAGTCGATGTAGTCGGTTTGCAGGCGGCGCAGGCTGTCTTTCACCGCTTGTTTAATATACTCCTTGGACGGATCCCAGTCCCAGCCGCTGCCATCCGGCCGCCAACGGTTGCCGACTTTCGTAGCGATGACGACTTGATCGCGTTTTCCTTTTATTGCCTTCCCGACGAACTCTTCGTTCAAGCCTTGATCGTATAAATCGGCTGTATCTAAATAATTGATGCCGCGGTCCAATGCTTCATGGATGAGAGAGATGGCCTGGCGTTCATCGGTGCCAAGCGACATGCACCCGAGCCCAATTTCGCTTACATACAAATCCGATGTGCCAATGCGTCGTTTGTTCATGGCATTACGCTCCCTTCCTTATGATCATTGTACAACAGAGGCGAAAAAAGGGCCAAATATGTAGTACAATGGGAAAGAATTCATTAGCTGATAGGGGAGAAGAAACATGGATCAGTTGTATGAAAAAACCGTCCGCAAAGAGAAACTGTTCAGCGGCCGTATCATTGAGTTGTATGTCGAAGAAGTGGAGTTGCCCAACGGGAAAACGAGCCGGCGCGAGGTGATTAAACATCCGGGGGCGGTGGCAGTGTTGCCGCTGTTGCCCGATGGGAATATCGTCCTTGTCCGCCAGTATCGAAAAGCGCTCGAGCGCGCATTAGTCGAAATTCCGGCGGGCAAGCTAGAACATGGGGAAGAGCCGCTTGCTTCCGCGCACCGCGAACTCGAAGAAGAAACCGGCTACCGTGCCAAATCGATGCGCCATCTCATTTCCTTTTATACATCGCCGGGATTTGCCGATGAGCTCATCCATTTGTACGTCGCCGAGGGGCTGGAGAAAGTGGAGGGCGGCGCTGGTTTAGATGAGGATGAGTTTGTCGAACTGTTGGAAGTGACATTAGAGGAGGCGCTGGATATGCTTGAACAACACGACATTTACGATGCGAAAACGGCATACGCCTTGCAATATTTGCAGTTGCGGCGCGCGCTGGGGGAACAAAATGCCGAATAAAAAAAACGGGGGCGCCCTCGGCCGTTACTATGCCGATTTACATATTCACATCGGCCGGACCGCCTCCGGCCGTCCGGTGAAAATTACCGGGGCGCGGACGTTGACGCTTGAAAACATTTTGCATGAAGCGGCGCATGTGAAAGGGATCGATTTGGTCGGTGTCATTGACAGTCATGTGCCGGAAGTGCTTGACGAACTCGAGCGGGCGATGGATGAACATGGATGGCGCGAACATAATGAGGGGGGCGTCAGCACGGGGAAAGTGACGTTGCTATTGGGCAGTGAGATCGAAGTGTACGATGACCGTTGCCGCGGGCCGATTCACGTCCTTGTTTTTTTGCCGACTGTCCGGGCGATGCGCTTCTTTTCGACCTGGCTTGGCGAACGGGTGAAAAACGTGACACTCAGCTCGCAGCGTATTTACGCTTCGGGGCGCGAGTTGCAGACGGCGGTGAAAGAGCAGGGCGGTTGGTTCATTCCGGCGCATGCGTTCACGCCGTTTAAAAGTTTGTACGGAAAAGGGGTGGAGCGCAGTTTAACGGAAGTGTTCGACCCGGATCGGATCGATGCTGTCGAGCTTGGGCTGAGCGCTGATACAGCTATGGCCGACCAAATCGCCGAGTTGCACCGCTATCCGTATTTGACGAATTCGGACGCCCATTCGTTGCGGAAGATCGCCCGCGAATATGAACAAGTGCGGCTGGCCGCCCCGACGTTTGCCGAGTTGGCAAAAGCGTTTCGCGGTGAAGACGGGAGGGCCATCGCGGCGAATTATGGCTTGAATCCGAAGCTTGGCAAGTATCACCGGACAGTGTGTGAACGCTGCCTGACGCCGGTGGCGCCGGATGCCGAGCGCTGTCCGTCATGCGGACATCGCCGCTTCATTAAAGGAGTGTTTGAGCGGCTTGAGGAATTGAAAACAGCGGAACGTGGGCCGAAGCGGCCGCCATACATCTATCAAGTGCCGCTTGAATTTATCCCCGGCCTCGGTCCGAAAGCGTACGAAAAACTGCTTGACCGTTTCGGTACGGAAATGCATGTGCTGCATGAAGCAGCGGAAGAGGAACTTGCCGAGACGGTCGGGGAAAAGCTCGCCCGGCTGATCGTTCTTGCCCGCAGCGGTGCGCTCGCCATCGAAGCCGGCGGCGGCGGGAAATATGGAAAAGTGAGGGGATGACTGGCAAGAAAAAGTTGGGGGGAGGCCTTGTTCCGCAAAGGGGCGTTTTATGGTTACGCACAGGCGGAGTGATAGTGATGGAAAGCAGGGGGGCCGGTGGGCCCCCTTGCTTTTTTGAAAAACAGTCATATCCGAAGCGGATGGACATACAATCTACTAAGAGACCAATGGGAGGACGAAGCACGATGAGAATCCATCCGTTGAAATCGGCCGTCGCCATTCACTTGCGCGAACACGCCTCACTATACGTATTTGTTATCGTCCTGTTTTTAATGGGCGTTATTTTTGGCGCCATTGTCGTCAATAGCCTCGGCTTTAGCCAAAAACAAGACTTGTACTATTACTTGACGCAATTTTTTGGACAAGTATCGAAAGACAATTTGGCGAGCGCCCATGATATGTTTCGTCAAAGCTATATGCATAACATCAAATATACCGCCTTAATGTGGGTGCTTGGCATTTCCGTTATCGGCTTGCCGATCATTTTTGTTTTATTGTTTTTAAAAGGTGTTGTCGTCGGCTTTACGGTTGGTTTTTTGGTCAATCAAATGAGCTGGAAAGGATTTTTATTGTCATTTGTATCCGTCATGCCGCAAAACTTGATCGTCATTCCGCTGATGATTGTGATGGGCGTGATTTCGATTTCGTTTTCCTTGTATATGGTGCGCAACCAGTTTATGAAGCGGCCGCATGAGCCGGTATTCCCGATGGTGATGCGCTATGCCGCGGTGATGGTGGCGATTGCCGCGGGGCTGCTCGTTTCGTCGGCGGTCGAGGCGTATTTGTCACCGGTGTTGATGAAGCAGGCGGTCAAATGGGTGATTGATTTCATAATCATTATTATATAATAATCAATATTGTTCTATTGTAATAGTCATTTTACTTTGATACTTCCCTCGCACATTTGTTATAATGGGAGGTGAATGGCGAGGGAGGAATGAAAATATGGAAGATCGTGTGGAACGAATTAAAAAGCAGCTGCACTCGGCCGGCTATAAGCTGACGCCGCAGCGGGAAGCGACGGTAAGAGTCCTGCTTGAACATGAAGAAGACCATTTAAGCGCTGAAGATGTCTACCTCCTCGTGAAAGAAAAATCCCCAGAGATCGGGCTCGCGACCGTTTATCGGACGCTTGAGTTGCTGACTGAGCTGAAAATTGTCGATAAAATTAATTTCGGGGACGGGGTATCGCGCTACGACCTCCGCAAAGAAGGGGCGGCCCATTTCCATCATCATCTTGTTTGCCTCGAGTGCGGATCGGTGGCGGAAATTCAAGAAGATTTGCTTGAGGACGTCGAAGCCATTGTCGAACGGGAATGGAAGTTTAAAATTAAAGACCACCGCCTGACGTTCCATGGCATTTGCCACCGCTGCCAGCAAAAACATGAAGAAAAATAAAAACCTTTTCCAGTGGGAAAGGTTTTTTTGCGTATAAATAGGCAAACAAATGGCATATCCTCATACTAGCAAGTGGGCAAGCAGCCGATGGGGAGGGTGCCATGAAAACCGTTTGGCAAATGGTGAAAGTATTTCTTTTGTTTACGGGATGCACCATTTTATTTTATTATAGTCTTGTATGGTTTAATCGCGAGTACGAGTATTATCATCGATATGATGAACCGGGAGGATCGGCGGTTAAAGTGTCGACGAATGAAAGCGCGCCTCCGGACTGGCTCAACCGGCTACTATTTTTTTATCGCGACGGGGAGTAGAGAACATTGGAACATGAATTAAAAGATTTTCTGCACTATTTGACGGTGGAGCGGAATTTGGCGCACAATACGATCATTTCGTATGAACGGGATTTAAAGAAATATGTCCGCTACTTGCGCCAAGTCGAGCGGCTTGGGGCGTGGGGCGAAGTCGAGCGCCTGCACATTCTCCATTTTTTAAAGTTTTTAAGTGAACAAGGGCAGTCGGCGCGGACGATTGCCCGCCATTTGGCATCGATCCGTTCGTTCCACCAGTTTTTGCTGCGGGAGAAAATGGCGGCGCAAGATCCGGCCGTTCATATCGAAACGCCGCAGTTTGAGCGGACGCTGCCGAAAGTGTTATCCGTCGAAGAAGTCGAAGCGCTCTTATCGGCGCCGCAGACAAATACACCGTTCGGTTTGCGCGATAAGGCGATGCTCGAGCTGCTGTATGCGACCGGTATGCGCGTCAGCGAACTGGTGCAGCTCAACTTAGGCGACGTGCATTTGACAATGGGGTTTGTTCGCTGCTATGGGAAAGGGCGAAAAGAGCGGATCGTCCCACTCGGCCGGATGGCGGTTGAAGCGCTTACTGGCTATTTGGAGCACGGGCGTCCGCAGTTGGCCGATCCGCGCAGGCGGGCGGCGGAGGCGCTATTTTTGAACCATTACGGCCAGCGTCTGACGAGGCAAGGGTTTTGGAAAATTTTAAAACGGCTTGCCAAAGAAGCGGGCATTGAAAAAGAGCTGACGCCTCACACGCTCCGGCATTCGTTTGCGACCCATCTGCTTGAGAACGGTGCCGATTTGCGCGCCGTCCAAGAGCTGCTGGGGCATGCCGACATTTCGACGACGCAAATATATACGCATGTGACGAAAACGCGTCTCAAAGACGTATATAACCAGTATCATCCGCGCGCCTAGCCGCGGCGGCCGCTGTCCGCTAGGCGCGGTCCTATTGATTTGGTTGTCAGACTTCTGACCAATGCAACAAGGGCGTGTTTTGCCGAAAATATGGGAACGATAGGAAGAGACTCTATTTTCACTTCAGGCGGGAGGAATGAAGGTGAAGTCCACATACCGGCGCGTATTTTTAATTGTGCTCGATTCCGTCGGCATCGGCGAAGCGCCTGATGCTGAGAACTATAACGACAAAGGGGCGGATACGCTCGGGCATATCGCCGAATACCGCGGCGGCTTGCACATGCCGAATATGGCCAAACTCGGCCTGAGTCATATTCGTGAGATTCCAGGGGTGCCGAAAGTGAACGATCCGCTCGCCTACTATACAAAAATGAAAGAGGCATCCGCCGGCAAAGACACGATGACCGGCCATTGGGAATTAATGGGCCTTCGCATCGACAAGCCGTTCCGCGTCTTTCCGGACGGGTTTCCGCGCGAACTGATTGCTGAACTTGAACGGCGCACCGGGCGGAACGTGATCGGCAACAAACCGGCAAGCGGGACAGCGATCATTGAAGAGTTAGGCGAAGAACATATGAAAACGGGGGCGATCATCGTCTATACATCAGCTGACTCCGTCTTGCAAATCGCCGCCCATGAAGACGTCGTGCCGCTTGAGGAGCTGTACCGCATTTGCGAAATCGCCCGCGAGCTGACGCGCGATGAGCCGTACATGGTCGGACGCGTCATCGCCCGGCCGTTCATCGGGACGCCGGGCCGTTTTGAGCGGACGGCGAACCGGCACGACTATGCACTTAAGCCGTTCGGGCGCACGGTGATGAATGAATTAAAAGATGCGGGCTATGATGTGATCGCCATCGGGAAAATTGCCGATATTTACGACAATGAAGGGGTGACACAGTCGTTGCGGACGGCGTCCAATATGGACGGCATGGATAAGCTCATCGATACGCTCAGCATGGACTTTACCGGGCTCAGTTTTGTCAATCTCGTCGACTTTGATGCCAAATACGGTCATCGTCGCGACCCGCAAGGATATGGCGATGCGCTTGAAGAGTTTGACACCCGGCTTGCTGAGGTGCTGCCGCGGCTGACGGCGGATGATTTGTTGATCATTACAGCTGACCATGGCAATGATCCGGTGCACCACGGGACGGATCATACGCGTGAATACGTGCCGCTTTTAGTATACAGCCCGCGCTTTCAAGGCGGAAAGCCGCTCCCGATCCGCGAGACGTTTGCCGATGTAGGGGCCACGATCGCCGATAATTTTCGCGTCCACATGCCGCCGTACGGAACAAGTTTTTTAACGGAATTGGCGCAGCAGTGAATCGCCGCTATTCTGCGATGAACATATAAGGAGGGAGAAGAGGAATGGATCGACAGGCGATTGAAAAAGCAGCGGATGATTTGCGCCGGCGTATGCCGGCGCCGCCCGGTATCGGCTTGATTCTCGGCTCAGGATTGGGCGTGCTCGCCGATGAAATCGAAGAGGCGGTCCGCATTCCGTATGAGGATATTCCCGGATTTCCGGTGTCAACCGTTGAAGGGCACGCCGGCCGGCTCGTGTACGGCCGGCTCGAAGGAGCGACAGTCGTTGCCATGCAAGGACGGTTCCATTATTATGAAGGATATTCGCTCCGCGAAGTGACGTTTCCGGTCCGGGTGATGAAGGCGATCGGCGTCCGTGAATTGATCGTGACGAACGCTGCCGGCGGTGTGAACGAACAGTTTCGCCCGGGCGATTTGATGATTATTTCTGATCATATTAACTTGCTTGGCACAAACCCGCTCATCGGCCCGAACGACCCGGAGCTCGGCCCGCGTTTTCCGGACATGACTGAAGCGTACAGCCGGCGCTTGCGCCGGCTCGCCAAAGAATCAGCAGCCAAGCTTGGCATTCGTGTGCATGAAGGGGTGTACGTTGCCAATACCGGCCCATCGTACGAAACGCCGGCGGAAATTCGCATGGTTCGTGGGCTTGGCGGCGATGCGGTCGGCATGTCAACCGTCCCGGAAGTGATTGTCGCCCGCCATGCCGGCATGGAGGTGCTTGGCATTTCGTGCATTTCCAATCTAGCGGCCGGCATGACTGACGCCCCACTTCATCATGATGAAGTCGTCGAAACGGCTGAGAGGGTGAAGGCCGACTTTTTGCGGCTCATTAAAGCGGTTGTGGCCGAACTGGCGAAATAAGGAGAAAAGGTGATCGGGATGAGAATGGTCGATTTGATTGCCAAAAAGCGTGACGGAGCGGCACTGACGAACGAAGAAATTGAATGGATCATCCGCGGGTATACGGACGGGGATATTCCGGATTACCAAATGAGCGCGCTCGCGATGGCGATTTACTTTCGCGGCATGACCAAGGAAGAAACGGCCGCGCTGACGATGGCGATGGTTCATTCCGGTGAGGTCATCGACTTATCAAGCATCCGCGGTGTGAAAGTTGACAAACATTCGACCGGCGGCGTCGGCGACACGACGACGCTCGTGTTAGGTCCTCTTGTCGCTTCGGTCGGCGTGCCGGTGGCGAAAATGTCCGGGCGCGGTCTCGGCCATACGGGCGGCACGATCGACAAGCTCGAGTCCGTGCCCGGCTTTCACGTCGAAATCAGCAAAGATGAATTTCTTCGGCTTGTCAATGAAAATAAGATTGCCATTATCGGCCAAACCGGCGACTTGACGCCGGCTGACAAAAAGTTGTATGCGCTCCGCGATGTAACCGCAACCGTCAACAGCATCCCGCTTATTGCTTCGTCGATCATGAGCAAAAAAATCGCCGCTGGAGCTGATGCCATCGTCTTGGACGTGAAAACGGGCGCCGGGGCGTTTATGAAAGAACTCGCCGAAGCGCGCCAGCTCGCCCAGGCGATGGTCGATATCGGCAAGCGCGTTGGACGGCAGACGATGGCGGTCATTTCCGATATGAGTCAGCCGCTCGGCTATGCGGTCGGCAACGCCCTGGAAGTAAAAGAGGCGATCGCTACGTTGAAAGGAAACGGTCCGCACGATTTAACGGAACTTTGTTTGACGCTCGGCAGCCATATGGTTTACTTGGCGAAGCAGGCGCCGTCGCTTGATGAGGCGCGCCGCCTGCTTGAGCAGGCGATCGATGATGGATCCGCCATCGCGGCGTTCAAAACGTTTTTGGCGGCTCAAGGCGGCGATCCGTCGGTCGCCGACGACCCGGACAAACTGCCGCAAGCGGCGTATACGCATCCCGTTACAGCCGGTGAGGATGGTTATGTTGCCGGGATTGTTGCAGATGAAGTGGGCACCGCCGCCATGTGGCTTGGCGCCGGACGGGCGAAAAAAGAGGACGCGATCGACTTGGCGGTCGGAATCGTGCTCCATAAGAAGGTGGGCGACCGTGTGCGAAAAGGCGAGGCGTTCGCCACGATTCACAGCAACCGGCCAGATGTGCGTAAAGTGGAAGAAAAACTGGCGGCCGCCATTCGGCTTTCGCCGCGGCCGGTTGTCCCGCCGCCGCTCGTTTATGAGACCATCGTCTAGGGAAGAGCGCCGGCGATCCGCAAGGGAAGAGGCGGTTGTTCAAGAAGAAAACGTCTGAATCGAATGGTTCAGGCGTTTTTTTATTTTGGTTGTCTTGTATAAAAATATCTCCATTGGAAAAAATGTCATGTATAAAGAATGGAGGTTTGGGAGATGAAAACGACAGTCATCCGTCTGCTTTTATTGCCGCTTCTTCTTTTCCTTCCCCTTTCCGTATACGCTGAGGAGAAGGAGCCGAAAGGGGCAAAGGCCGGGCTGGCTGACGAAGCGAAGTCGGCCATCTTGATTGAACGCGACACCGGCGAGGTTCTATATGAAAAAAATCCACATGAAAAACTGCCACCGGCAAGCATGACAAAAATTATGACGATGCTGTTGATCATGGAGGCCATCGATGAAGGAAAGCTCTCCTACGGCGAAAAAGTGCGGACGAGCGAATATGCCGCTTCGATGGGCGGATCACAAATTTTTCTCGAGCCGGGCGAAGAAATGACGGTTGATGAACTGTTGCGCGCTATCGCCATCGGTTCGGCGAATGACGCCTCTGTCGCCATGGCCGAGCGAATTGCCGGATCGGAAGAAGCGTTTGTTGAAATGATGAATGAAAAGGCGAAAGAGCTTGGTTTAAAGGATACAAATTTTGTCAATACGACCGGTCTGCCGGCTGAAGGACATTACAGCAGCGCCTACGACATGGCCATCATGGCGCGCGAACTGTTGAAATACGAAGAAATCACCAAATATACAAGCAAGTACGAGGACTATTTGCGGGAACACACGGATCAAAAGTTTTGGCTTGTGAACACGAACCGGCTCGTCAAGTTTTACCCGGGTGTTGACGGGCTGAAAACCGGCTTTACGAGTGAAGCGGGATATTGTTTGACCGCGACGGCCAAAAAGAACGGCATGCGCGTCATTGCTGTTGTGTTCGGAGCGCCGACACCGAAATCGCGCAACGCGCAAATTACCAAAATGCTTGATTACGCGTTTCACCAATATCAGGCTCATCCAGTATACAAGCGCAACGAAACCGTCGCCCGCGTCGATGTCAGCAAAGGTAAACAAACATCAGT
Source organism: Geobacillus genomosp. 3 (assembly GCF_000445995.2). Lineage (GTDB taxonomy): Bacteria > Bacillota > Bacilli > Bacillales > Anoxybacillaceae > Geobacillus. The sequence continues at coordinate 2,223,680 of NC_022080.4, read as the reverse complement.
CGCCGCTGTAACGTCAGAGCCGGTATCGGTGTTGACGAAAAAAGGGCAGTCGGTCGAACAAATCGAAAAAGTGATTCAAGTAAAAGATGACGTGAAAGCGCCGATTCGAAAAGGCGATGAGCTCGGCGTCCTGATTTTGAAGCAGGACGGCAAAGAGATTTTGCGCAGCCCGATCGTCGCCAAGCAAACGGTGCCGGAGGCCAGCTTTTGGGATTTGTTTAAACGGGTGTTCAGCCGTTTCGTTCAGGCGGGATGATGTCAATTTTTGCGATCTTTTTCCGCTCTTTGACGAACGGCCACTAGTTTTGTCGGGCGGCAGGATTTCCGACGGGCGGCAGCGAAACTTCTCCGTATCCTGAAATGGACAAGGAGGAACACGCTGTGAGTCTCGCGATCGACTTGGAAGTGAAGCAAGACGTGCTCATCGTTCGCCTCTCTGGAGAGCTTGACCACCATACAGCCGAGGAATTGCGCGGGCAAGTGACGGACGTGCTCGAAAACCGAACCATCCGCCATATTGTACTTAATTTAGGACAATTGACATTTATGGATAGTTCCGGTCTCGGCGTCATTTTAGGGCGCTATAAACAAATTAAAAACGTCGGCGGGCAAATGGTCGTTTGCGCCGTGTCACCGGCGGTCAAGCGCCTGTTTGACATGTCGGGGCTGTTTAAAATCATCCGTTTCGAAGAGGATGAACAATTTGCGTTGCAGGCATTGGGGGTGGCATAAATGCGCAACGAAATGCACCTCCAATTTTCCGCCCGCAGTGAAAACGAGTCGTTTGCCCGCGTGACAGTGGCAGCGTTTGTCGCCCAGCTCGATCCAACGATGGATGAGCTGACGGAAATCAAAACGGTCGTCTCCGAGGCGGTGACAAATGCCATCATTCACGGCTACAACAATGACCCAAACGGCATCGTTTCTATTTCCGTCATCATCGAGGACGGTGTTGTCCACTTAACGGTGAGAGACGAAGGGATCGGCATCGCCAACATCGATGAGGCGCGCCAGCCGCTGTTTACGACAAAACCGGAGCTCGAGCGGTCAGGTATGGGCTTTACGATTATGGAAAACTTCATGGATGAAGTTGTTGTCGAGTCGGAATTGAACAAAGGAACGACTGTTTATTTGAAAAAGCATATTGCCAAAAGCAAAGCGCTATGTAACTGAGGGAGACATGCCTATGGATGTCGATGTCAAGCAAGATCAGTCGCCAATCAAAGATCAGGAGATGAAGGAGCTGATCCGCCGCAGCCAGGAAGGCGACCAGGAAGCACGCGATGAAATTATTGAAAAAAATATGCGCCTCGTCTGGTCGGTTGTTCAGCGCTTTTTAAACCGCGGCTACGAACCGGACGACTTGTTTCAAATCGGCTGCATCGGCTTGTTGAAATCGGTCGATAAGTTTGATTTATCGTACGACGTCAAGTTCTCGACGTACGCCGTGCCGATGATCATCGGGGAGATTCAGCGATTTCTCCGCGACGACGGCACGGTGAAAGTCAGCCGCTCGCTGAAAGAGATGGGCAATAAAATCCGCAAAGCAAAAGACGAGCTGTCAAAAACGCGCGGGCGGGCGCCGACGGTCACCGAAATCGCCGATCATTTAGGTATTTCGCCGGAAGATGTTGTTCTCGCCCAAGAAGCGGTCCGCTCGCCGGCATCGATCCATGAGACGGTGTATGAAAACGACGGCGACCCGATCACATTGCTCGATCAAATCGCCGACGCCGATGAGGCGTCATGGTTTGACAAAATCGCCTTAAAAAAAGCGATCGAAGAACTGGACGAGCGCGAAAGGCTCATTGTTTATTTGCGCTATTACAAAGACCAAACCCAATCCGAAGTGGCATCAAGACTCGGCATCTCTCAAGTGCAAGTATCCCGGCTGGAAAAGAAAATATTGCAGCACATAAAGGAAAAAATGGACGGATGAGCCCATTTTTTCCGTACTTGGTGGGAAAAAGCGGACAGACCATCTCGTTTTGTATTTTAATCATATAAATGGAAAATTTTTTAGGAAAAGAATGGGCGTTTCTCGGCCCATTCTTTTCTATTTTTATGAAATTGGTGGTGAATGGCGGCAAGCTGCATGATCTTTTTTTCAGCCAAACAAACTAAAGAAAAACAAAATGGGGATGAAGGTGTGGGACAGATGGAAAACACCGTGTTCATTAAGCCGCGTCATCGTGTGCAGGTGAAACCGGAGGCGCTCATCACCTTAGGGCAGGTGGCGCAAATGGCCGCGATGGATGAGAGGCTCATTCGGCGGCTGAAGGCGATTCCGCTCTATCGCATTCGGCCGAGCGACAAAAATATCGTCATTATCGATATGATGCACATCGTCCGGGCCGTGCTCGATGTGGACGAGTCGCTCGATGTGCAGATGGTCGGCCCGTCGCAGACGATCGTCGAAGTCGTGTATGAAAAACGGCGGTTTTCGACGGCTTCTTTTCTTCTTGTCTGGCTTCTTTTGTTCGTCGGTTCAGCGATGGCCATTATGAACTTTCACGAAGACGTGAGCATGCAGCAAGTGCATCGCCATTTGTATGAAATGATGACCGGCCAATCGGTCGACAAGCCGCTGCTTTTGCAAATTCCATATTCGCTCGGGCTTGGCATCGGGATGGTGTTATTTTTCAACCATTGGTTTCGCAAACGGATTAATGAAGAGCCTAGCCCTCTTGAAGTCGAAATGTTCAACTACCAGCAGGCGATCGACCAATACGTTATTTTGCATGAAAACAAAGAAAGTATGAGACGCCTTGACGACGCTTGAGGTTTTGCTGGTAGTATTCGTCGGCTTCGCTGGAGGGCTGGCGGTCGGGAGCGGGTTTGTCGCTTTTTTAGTTGTGCTTGGCGTCATTCCGCGTTTGACGCAGCTGACAAAAACGATGAAGCGCATTCACGCCTATGAGTGGGGCGCCGTCGTCGGCGCCATCGTCGGCGGCTGGATGAGCTTGCGCCATTCGGTCTGGCACTTATCTAAATATTGGCTGGCGCCGATCGGGTTGCTGCATGCATATTTATCGGCATGCTCGCTGCAGCGCTGACGGAAGTATTAAACGTTTGGCCGATTTTAGCGAAGCGAATCGGTGTTGATGATAAAATTGTCATTTTATTGATGGCGATCGCTTTCGGCAAAGTGGCGGGTTCATTGTTCCATTGGCTTTACTTTGTCGATTACTTTCACTGAAAAAGGAGGGGGGAAACGTGGGATTAAAGGCTAATTATCTCCGTGAGGTGAAGGCGTTTCAGCCTTCTCCCCCGTATGCGGCCAACGCGGTCAAGGCGTTTTTGGCCGGCGGGGCGCTCTGTACGCTGGCGCAATGGCTTGCTGAATGGCATGGCCGCCTGTTTGCCGCTCCCCCGTTTGCGGCCCAGTTATGGGCGGTGACGGTGATGGCGGGGCTGGCGATCGCGCTGACGGCCGCCGGAAAATATGACGACTTCAGCCAGTTTGCCGGCGCCGGTGCGATGATGCTCGTCACGGGGTTGGCCAATGCCCTCGCCAGCGCGGCCATTGAGCATCGGAGCGAAGGATGGACGGCCGGGGTGGCCGGGCAGATGCTGAAAGCCGGCGGGGCAACGATCATTTACGGCATGATCGCTGCCTATGTGCTCGGCCTCTTTTGGCCATAACGAAAAGAGGGAAGGACATGAAGCGTGTCGGAAAGCAGACGTGGGTGTTTGATGAGGACATTTATATTAAGGCCGCTGCCACCGCTGTTGGTCCGTTCGAAGCAGACGGACCGCTTGGCGGCTATTTTGACATTTGCCATCGCGACTTATATTGCGGGGAAGAGACGTGGGAGCTGGCTGAGCGACGGTTGATGAGCGAGGCGGTGGCCTGCTGTCTGCAAAAGGCCGGCGTTTCTGCCCGTGATGTTGATTTGTTTTTAGCCGGTGATTTGTTAAACCAAAATGCGACGTCCAATTACGTTGCCCGCGAGCTGCCGATGCCGTTTTTATGCTTGTTTGGCGCCTGTTCCACCTCGATGCAGACGCTGGCGGCGGCCGCTGCTTTTGTCGCCGGCGGGCTCGCCGATACGGCGCTCGTGGCGACGAGCAGCCATAACGCGACCGCGGAGCGGCAATTCCGGTATCCGACCGAACTTGGGGTGCAAAAGCCGAAAACAGCGACATTTACCGTCACGGGCGCCGGCGCTGCGCTCGTTGGCCGCACTTCGGGCCGATGGCGCATCCGGGCGGCGACGATCGGCAAAGTCATCGACGCCGGGCTGACGAATCCGCTCGATATGGGGGCAGCGATGGCTCCGGCAGCGGCGGATACGATCGAGCGGCATTTTCGCGATTTAGGTACATCGCCAACTGATTACGACTTGATTGTCACCGGTGACCTATCGCGCATTGGCAGTGTCATTGTCCGCGAGCTGCTCGCCGAATCCGGCTTTGATATCAGCGATGTTTATAACGATTGTGGGCTGATGATTTACCGCCCGGATCAAAAGGTGTTTGCCGGCGGCAGCGGTTGCGCCTGTTCGGCGGTCGTCACGTACGGCTATTTGCTTCATGAGCTCGACCGCGGCACGTTCCGCCGTCTGCTCATCGTCGCCACCGGGGCGCTCCTTAGCCAAACGATGGTGCAGCAAAAACAGTCGATTCCAGCCGTCGCCCACGGTGTTGTTCTTGAAGCGGCCGAATGGGAGTCGGATTCACCGCCATAAAAGGGCTTTCATGCCCGGTCAAGGGGGAATGGAATGATGGAATACGTCCGCGCTTTTTTGGCCGGCGGACTGGTATGCGCCCTTGCCCAGCTCGCCATCGACCGCGGCAAATGGACGCCGGCCGGCGTCGCCGCCGCGCTTGTGATTTTAGGCGTTCTCCTTGGATTTAGCGGCGTATATGATCGGTTTGCCGCTTGGGCTGGCGCCGGGGCGACGATGCCGCTGAGCGGGTTTGGCTATTTTTTGGCGAAAGGCGTGATGGTCGAACCGCGGCCTAGTGGTCTCGTTGAGACCGGTGCGGCCGTGTTCCGCTTCGCCGGCGCCTTGTTCGCTTTTATCGTGGCCGGGTCGTTTTTCGCCGCGCTCATTTGCAAACCGAAAGGGTAGGGATCATGAAAAAACGACGGGTGATTTTAGTGACCGATGGGGACGAATTCGCCTGCCGGGCGATCGAACAGGTGGCCTCCGATTTAGGCGGCCGCTGCATCTCCCGCTCCCAGGGCAATCCGACAAAACTAAGCGGCGAACAGCTTGTGGAGCTCATTTTACAAACACCGCACGATCCAGTGTTTGTCATGTTTGACGACTGCGGCGCCATCGGAGAAGGATCCGGCGAAGAGGCACTCCGCTATGTCGCGACGCATGAGCAAATCGAAGTGCTCGGGGCGCTGGCGGTCGCCTCTAATACGCATCAGCGCGAATGGACAAAAGTGCACGTCAGCATCGACCGCGACGGCTTGATTACTGAATACGGGGTCGATAAGGAAGGCGTCCGCGATCTCGACGTCGGGCGGATTAACGGCGACACCGTCTATTGCTTGGACCAGCTGGGCATTCCGCTTATCGTCGGCATTGGCGATATCGGCAAAATGGGATACCGGGATCACGCCAAAAACGGGGCGCCGATTACGCACAAGGCGGTTGAGTTGATTTTGGAAAGGAGTGGGGGGCATGACGGAAAAGGCGAAAAAGGAAAAGGTGCCGATCGCGGAGAAACTCGTTGACAACGCCAAGTTTTTGCAAAAACGAATCGGCGTCGGCACAAGCTTTGACTTAGGTGTGCGAAAAGTTCATGTGCTAAACCGAGAAGTACATATTTATTACTGCAACGGTTTATGCGACACGCAATATATTATCGAATTGTTAAAACAAATCGTGCGCGTCAACGATGACGAGCGCCAAGTCGCCCAAGCGCGCCAGATTATTGAAAACCGGCTCGTTCATCAGCAGGTGAGCCCGGTGTCGAGCCTTGACGAGGCGGTCGATAAGCTGCTGTCCGGGCTGATCATCGTCTTGATCGAGGGCGAATCAACCGCATTTGCCGTCGATGTCCGCAGCTATCCGGGCCGGCAGCCGCAAGAGCCGGACACGGAAAAAGTGGTGCGCGGCGCCCGCGACGGGTATGTTGAAAATATTATTGTCAATACGGCGCTGACGCGGCGCCGCATCCGTGATGAACGGCTGCGCCTTGAGATTTTGCAAGTCGGTGAACGGTCAAAAACGGATATATGCATCGCCTACATTAAAGATGTCGCCGATCCGGGGCTTGTCGAACTCGTGAAAAAAGAATTGCAACAAATCAATGTTGACGGGCTGACGATGGGTGACAAAACGGTGGAAGAGTTTTTAGTCAAGCAGGGGTACAATCCGTACCCGCTCGTCCGTTATACGGAACGGCCGGACGTTGCCGCGACACACTTGCTTGAAGGGCATGTGCTCATTATGGTCGACACGTCGCCGAGCGTCATTATTACACCGACGACGTTTTTTCACCATGTTCAACACGCTGAAGAGTACCGGCAGTCGCCAGGGGTCGGGACGTTCGTCCGTTGGGTGCGGTTTTTAGGGATTTTGTCATCGCTGTTTTTGTTGCCGCTTTGGGTGCTGTTTGTGCTTGAGCCGTCTCTCTTGCCGGAGTCATGGGCGTTTATCGGACCGAACAAACAGACGAACATTCCGATTGTCATGCAAATTTTACTGGCCGATTTTGGGATTGAGTTTTTGCGGATGGCAGCCATTCATACACCGACGCCGCTGTCGACCGCAATGGGCTTAATTGCCGCTGTCCTAATCGGACAAATTGCCATCGATGTCGGGCTGTTTGTGCCGGAAGTCATTTTGTACGTCGCAGTGGCGGCGATCGGTTCGTTTGCGACACCAAGCTATGAGCTCAGTGTAGCCAATAAAATTTCCCGCCTGGCGCTTGTCATATTGGTCGCCTTATTTAAAGTGCCCGGGCTCGTTATTGGAACAACTGTTTATTTGCTTTGGCTGGCGAGCATCCGTTCGCTGAACACGCCGTACTTATGGCCGTTCATTCCCTTTGATCCGGCGGCATTTATGCAAATTGTCGTCCGCCGTTCGGCTGCCGGGGCGAAAGTGCGCCCGAGCATCGTTCACCCGCAAGACCGGCAAAAACAGCCGTCATGATGCGAATCGTATCGGTTTTTCCGTTCACGGTCTAGGCGGCCGTTTCGGTTGGGGCAGATCGGCGGCCGCTTTTTTGCGATGGCGCCAAAGCAACTTTTATCGCAGTCCAGAAGCAACATCCCGCTTCAAACGCGTAAAGAGCCTAGCCCGGCGGTCAGCGGGAGATGAATTTCGGTTGGCGTCAGCCGAAACGCATGATAAAATAAAAGGGTATCCGGTTCTTTAAGAACGGGATACAGACGGCTGCATGGAGAATCTTTAATGCGAAAATCGGGAAAAGCCTTCTATAACGTAAACGATCCGAGGCGCCAAAGAGCGTTGAATCGTCGGATGCCAGGAGTTGGAACGGCCTGAAGCAACGTTCAAAGAGACGAACGGTTGTTTTTGCCGTCGAACGGAAGAGCTTCCACTTCAGGCAAAGCGACGAGGGCGGGTTTACATCATGATGATCCGTTATTTTTGATGTTCCGCATTTTGAAAGTGAGGGATTGATGAACCGTCCGCTTCGTTTGGACGCGCCCGGGAGCTTGGTTGTACGGCAGCCCGTTATGCGGCAGAGCCGATCGCTCTGCGGCGCTATTTTTAGACAGTTACCCGGTTGCGAACTGTCTTTTTTGCTTTTCCTGCACCATTTTGATGAGGAATGAGGGATTTTTATGTTTTTTCATGGGACGAGCCGTGTCAATGAAAAAGGACATTTGGAAATCGGCGGCGTCGATACGGTCGAACTGGCCGAGATGTACGGCACGCCGCTTTATATTTATGATGTTGCGTTGATCCGGACGCGGGCGCGCGCGTTTAAAGAAGCGTTTCACCGCCATGGCGTTCAGGCGCAAGTGGCTTACGCCAGCAAGGCGTTTTCCTCGATTGCCATGGTGCAGCTCGCTGCTGAGGAAGGGCTGTCGCTTGACGTCGTGTCGGGCGGGGAGCTGTATACAGCTTTGGCTGCCGGGTTTCCGCCGGAGCGCATCCATTTCCATGGCAACAACAAAAGCCGAGACGAACTGGCGATGGCGCTCGAACATGGCATCGGCTGCATCGTCGCCGACAACTTTTACGAGCTTGAGCTGATTGAACAGCTGGCTTCCGGCCGGGCGGTCCCGGTTTTGCTCCGCGTTACGCCGGGCGTCGAGGCGCATACGCACGATTATATTTTAACAGGACAGGAAGACTCAAAGTTTGGCTTTGACTTAAACAATGGCCAAGCGGATGAGGCGTTTCGCCGTGTGATGGCCTCGCCTTCGTTTCAGCTGCTTGGCGTTCATTGCCATATCGGTTCGCAAATTTTTGAAACAGCCGGCTTTGTGCTTGCTGCACAAAAAGTATTCACAAAGATGGCTGAATGGAACAAAGCATACGGATTTATCCCTTCGGTTATTAACCTTGGCGGCGGCTTTGGCATCCGCTATACGGAAGAAGACGATCCCATTCCGGTGTCAGCGTACGTCGATTGTATTGTCAAAGAAGTGAAAAGGCAAGCTGAGACTTGCCAGCTTCCGTTGCCAGAGATTTGGATCGAGCCGGGCCGTTCGCTCGTCGGCGATGCGGGAACGACGATTTACACGATCGGCTCGCGCAAAGACGTGCCGAACGTCCGCACGTATATTGCCGTTGACGGCGGTATGAGCGACAACATCCGTCCGGCGCTGTACGGGGCGAAATACGAAGCGGTGCTCGCCAACCGGGTGCTGGGCGAGCGAACAGAAACGGTCTCGATTGCCGGGAAGTGCTGTGAGTCGGGCGATATGCTCATTTGGGATCTCGCGCTGCCCGAGGCGAAGCCGGGCGACTATTTGGCTGTCTTTTGCACCGGTGCCTATGGCTATTCGATGGCGAACAACTACAACCGCCTGCCGCGCCCGGCGGTCGTTTTTGTGGAGAACGGCGACGCCCAGCTCGTTGTCAAACGGGAAACGTACGAAGATTTAATCCAGCATGATTTGCCGTTCAAAGCGAAGGTGAGAAAATAAAAAGCCCGCCTTATGCGGGCTTTTATTGATTCGAGGAGAATGCCGATTTGATGGCATTCCAAATTTCTTTGAGAATATCGACGATATTTTGGATAAACGTCTTTCCTTCTTCCGATTGCAGAAATGCCGACAGTTGTTCTTTCGCCTTGCTGAGCTGGTCGTTCACTTGATCCCAGTTGATATTAGCGTTTTGCATTTTATGAAAGAGGGAAATGAGGCTGTTGATTTCGTCTTCGCTCAGCGTGATGCCGAGGTCGCCGGCGATCCGCTCAATCAAGGCGCGCAAATCGGCGTCTGTTTGCGGCGGATTGGTGGCGATTTCTTCTTTGATTTTCGCCAGCAAGGCGACCGCTTTATCTGCGCCGATCGAATCGGCCAACTTCGCCGTTTGCACCATTTCTTCGTTCGCCACTTTTTTCACAGCGTCCGGAATGGCTTGGTCGGATGAAATTTCATACGCCTTCATCAACCCGGTCAAGGCGGCGGTGCCGGAAACCGGGAACGGGGCGGTGACGTAAATGTCGGCATCTTTCACCCCGGCGGTGATTAAGGCGTTCGTATACATTTCTTTTGTCACCCATGTGATGTTATGCGTCTCGACATTCAATCCGGAGCCCGGTTCACCGATCGTAATCATCGACGAGGAGATGGCGCGCGTGCCGATTTGTGCTTTCGGGATGAGCCCATCCAAATATTTATGCTCTTCGGCGTTTGAGACAGTAATTGTCTGAGCCCCGTCCGGCGCCTTCATTTCTTCAAGCACTTTTTGTTTTTGTTCGGTCGTTAAGTTTTCCCCGAGCGTCACAATGACATCGCCCGGTGCGGCATCGGCTGCCGCCATGCCCGGGAGCGCCAACAGCACCGCCCAAAGCAGCAATGAAGCGATCGTTCGTTTCACACAGCTCGCCTCCTGTTCACCCAACATGCACTATCATTATACCGTATGCTAACTTGATTTTCTATCAGAAAGACATTTTGCCTTCGTCCCCAAGCGGCGCACGAGGAAAAAATGGATAAGCAAAATCAAAAACAAAAGCGGGTACAAAGCAGCCGAGTAGGAAAGCTTCCAAGCGTGATAGTAAAGCAGCCCCGTCCGCAGGGCGGCGATCTCGTAGAGAACGGAAAAAACGGACCATCCGCCGATGTAAGCGGCTTGCTTCCAAACGGGTTGTTGCAGCGGATAGCCGTTTAAAAACAAAAGATTGACGACGACATAAACAAACACCATAAACCAATACGCTGGTCCGTCGACTCCCGGGTAAAAATAGCCGTACAAATGATATTTGAGATCAAGAAACAAATCGGTAGAGAGGCCGAAGCAAATGGCAAACAACGACGTCGTATACATTTCAAGCGATGAAAGCTGTTTCGGCATGAGGATGAACAAAACGACAAATACAATCACGGTTACCGTTATCAACAACATTGCCGGAAGCCCCCTTAACAGTTCCGCTTCATCTATCACTATCATTAGTGTGCCCATTCATCTTTCATACAAAAATATTATATTAAAAAAATAATAACTGTTTGGGTGGAAAGACGTTTTTACTTTCTTTCCTTTTGACCATCATGGTATGATAAAGACAGTTTATGCAGGAAAAAGGAGATGAAGCTTGATGGCGAAAAAAGGATATATTTTGATGGAAAATGGCGGAAAAATCGAATTTGAACTGTTCCCGAACGAAGCACCGGTGACGGTGGCTAATTTTGAGAAATTAGCCAATGAAGGGTTTTATAACGGGTTGACGTTCCATCGCGTCATTCCCGGCTTTGTCAGCCAAGGCGGCTGCCCGCGCGGCAACGGGACGGGCGATGCCGGCTATACGATTCCGTGCGAAACGGACAACAATCCGCACCGGCATGTCACCGGAGCGATTTCGATGGCGCACCGCGGCCGTGACACGGGCAGCTGCCAGTTTTTTATCGTCCATGAGCCGCAGCCCCATTTGGATGGGATGCATACGGTCTTTGGTCAAGTTACATCGGGAATGGAAATTGTTAAGGCGATGAAAAACGGCGATGTGATGAAGGAAGTGAAAGTGGTTGACGAACCGTAAGCAACGGACGGAAGAGGAGGAGCGGACAAGCCGGAACAACTGGCTTTTGTTTTTCATTTTGCTGGCGGCGAGCTTGGTATGGGGAGCGGTGTATTGGCTTTGGATTGCAAAGTGATGATTCCCGGCCGCTCGTGTGGTATAATAAAACATAAGATACAGCTAAAACATCCTTCGGGGCAGGGTGAAATTCCCGACCGGCGGTGATGGGGCCAAAGCCTCTCAGCCCGCGAGCCGCATAGGCATGATCCGGTGCGATTCCGGAGCCGACAGTATAGTCTGGATGGGAGAAGGATGAGGATGTGCGCACAGCGATTTTCAGCCGAGCTGTGCCGGCAAGGGCGGAGTCTGCCGTCCGGCATGGCAACGGCTTCCGTTTCCGCACGGCAGGCGTAACATTCGTGAACGAACAAATGTTCTTGACTGCCGCTATGCGCATCATAAATCATTCTCCCATGTCCAAAAGCCCCGGAGAGTTTCCGGGGTTTTTTATTTTATGGGAAAAGGGGGATACCGTGTACAACGATGAGCATTACATGCGGTTGGCGCTTGATGTGGCCAAGGCTGGAGTTGGACAAACGTCCCCGAATCCCGCCGTCGGCGCCGTTGTCGTGAACGGCGGGGCGGTTGTGGGGCTTGGCGCTCATTTACGGGCAGGGGAGCCGCATGCTGAGGTGCATGCGGTCCGCATGGCCGGTGAGAAGGCGCGCGGGGCAACGGTGTACGTGACGCTCGAGCCGTGCAGCCATTACGGCAAAACGCCCCCATGTGCCGATTTGCTTATTCAAGCCGGCGTCCGCCGCGTTGTTGTGGCGACGACCGACCCGAATCCGCTTGTCGCCGGGCAGGGGATTGATAAGCTGCGCCGTGCAGGCATTGACGTTGATGTCGGAATATTAAAAGAAGAAGCAGATGAGCTAAATCGGATGTTTTTTCACTATATCAAGACGAAAACGCCGTTTGTCACGATCAAGTATGCGTGCAGCCTTGACGGCAAAATCGCGACGGCAACGGGAGAAAGCAAATGGATCACATCAAGCGCGGCGCGTGAGGATGTCCATCGTCTCCGCGCCCAACATGACGCCATTTTAGTGGGCGTCAACACCGTTTTAGCCGACAATCCGAAATTGACAGTGCGCATCGGGCAACAACGGAAAAACTTGCTGCGCATCATTTTGGATACGAAGCTGCATACGCCGCTTGACGCCCACGTCGTCACCGACAAGGAGGCGGAAACGTGGATTGTCACCGGCAGCGGCATCAGCCGGAAAAAAGCGGAGGCATATGAGCGCCTCGGGGTGCGCATCGTGCCGATGGCGAGCGCACACGTTGATGTGCGTGACGTGCTCTTTCTGCTCGGCGAGCAGCGCGTCACATCGTTGTTTGTCGAGGGTGGCTCGCGCATTCATGACAGCTTTCTTCGTGCCGGGGCGGTCAACGAAGTGGTTGCCTATATCGCCCCAAAGCTCATCGGCGGCCGCGAAGCGCCGACGCCGGTCGGCGGTCTCGGTTTCTCGCGTCTCGCCGAGGCGATGGAACTTGATATCCGGCGGATTGAGACGGTCGGCCCGGACATAAAAATCGTCGCCGCACCGAAAAGGAAGGAGGAGTAGCGATGTTTACCGGCATTATTGAAGAGGTCGGTACGGTTGAACAAATGAGGCAAACGGGCGACGCCATTGTGATGACGATTGGCGCCAAGCGGGTGCTTGAAGACGTCCGGCTCGGCGACAGCATCGCCGTCAACGGCGTCTGCCTGACCGTCACCTCATTCACTTCCCGGCAGTTCACGGTCGATGTCATGCCGGAGACGGTGAAGGCAACAGCGTTGCGCGCCTTAAAGCCAGGGGCAAAGGTCAACCTAGAGCGAGCGATGGCGGCCGGCGGCCGGTTTGGCGGCCATTTTGTCACCGGTCATGTCGATGGCGTCGGGCGCATCGTCCGCCAATGGCCGAAGGCGAACGCTGTTTACTACGAAATCGAAGTGCCAGCTTCATTGCGTTCATATATGATTTACAAAGGGTCAGTGGCGGTCGATGGGACGAGCTTGACAATTTTCGGCTTGAGCGAGCGTACGTTCACCGTTTCGCTCATTCCGCATACACGGGAGGCGACGATTTTAGGTGAAAAACGGCCCGGCGACCTCGTCAATATTGAATGCGATATGATCGGCAAATACGTCGCCGCCTTTCTCGCCGAGAACGAAACGCCGCCTTCCGGGGTGACGATTGGATTTTTGGAGCAGCACGGCTATAAATAAGCGGAAAAGGGGGCAAGCTGCCATGTTTGATACGATTGAAGCGGCGCTGGTCGCGCTGAAAAACGGCGAAGTCGTCATCGTTTGCGATGACGAAGGCCGCGAAAATGAAGGCGATTTTGTCGCGTTAGCTGAAAAAGCGACGCCGGACGTTATTAACTTTATGATCACCCACGGCCGGGGGCTCGTCTGTGTCCCGATTACGGAAGAACTGGCAGTGCGACTCGGGCTTGAACCGATGGTTGTCCATAACACCGATGCGCACGGGACGGCGTTTACCGTAAGCGTCGACTACAAAACGACGACGACGGGGATCAGCGCTTACGAACGGGCTGCAACGATCCAGGCGCTGCTTGATCCGGACGTAAAGGCGAGCGATTTTAAGCGGCCGGGACACATTTTTCCACTCATCGCTAAAAAAGGCGGTGTCCTGCGGCGCGCCGGCCATACGGAGGCGGCAGTCGATTTGGCCCGTCTCTGCGGGGCGAAGCCGGCCGGCGTCATTTGCGAGATTATTAAAGAGGACGGGATGATGGCGCGCGTTCCGGATTTGCGGCAAATTGCCGACCAATTTGGGCTGAAGATGATTACGATTAAAGATTTAATCGCGTACCGGAGTCAGCGGGAAAAGCTGGTGAAACGCGAAGTGGAAATTTCGCTGCCAACCGAGTTCGGGGAGTTTCGCGCCATCGGCTACACGAACGTCCTTGACGGAAAAGAGCACGTCGCGCTCGTGAAAGGTGAGATCGTTCCGGACGAAGCAACGCTTGTGCGCGTCCACTCCGAATGTTTAACCGGCGATGTGTTCGGGTCATACCGGTGCGATTGCGGCCCGCAGCTGCATGCGGCGCTGCGGCAAATTGAAGCGGAAGGGGCGGGCGTGCTGCTTTACATGCGTCAGGAAGGGCGCGGCATCGGCCTTATGAACAAACTGCGCGCTTACAAGCTGCAGGAGCAAGGCTACGATACGGTCGAGGCGAACGAAAAGCTCGGCTTTCCGGCTGATTTGCGCGACTATGGCATCGGGGCGCAAATTTTAAAAGACCTCGGCGTGACGAAAATGCGCCTGTTAACGAACAATCCACGTAAAATCGCCGGCTTAAAAGGGCACGGGCTCGAAGTCGTCGAACGTGTACCTCTTCAAATGCCGACGAAAAAGGAGAATGAAAAATATTTGCGCACAAAGCATGAAAAATTAGGGCATATGCTTCATTTTTGATGAAAGGGGAAAGAAACATGAACATCATCGAAGGAAACTTAGTCGGCACCGGGTTGAAAATCGGCATCGTCGTCGCGCGCTTTAACGAATTTATTACCGGCAAGCTCTTGTCCGGTGCCATCGACGGATTGACGCGGCATGGCGTCAGCGATAACGACATCACCGTCGCATGGGTGCCCGGCGCGTTTGAAATTCCGCTCATGGCGAAAAAAATGGCCGAGTCGAAGCAATTTGATGCTGTCATTACGCTTGGCGCCGTCATCCGCGGCGCAACAAGCCATTTCGACTACGTGTGCAGCGAGGCGGCCAAAGGTGTTTCCCATGCGGCGCTCTCAAGCGGCGTCCCCGTCATTTTCGGCGTTTTGACCACCGATACGATCGAGCAGGCGATCGAGCGGGCGGGTACAAAAGCGGGCAATAAAGGATGGGAGGCGGCTGTGTCCGCGATCGAAATGGCGAACGTCCTGCGGACGCTTGCGTAATTTGCGTAAAAAGGCATGAAATGGTTCACAATATCGGTGAGAATGTTTATAATACGTATAGAGAAAATGACAAAACCTTTTCCGTTTCGGAAAAGCGTTTGTCGATAATGAGGGATTTTTATGTTAATCCGTTACCGAAAAAACTATGAGAAAATCGCCATGGGACTGTTGTCGTTTATGCCGACGGAAAAAGACTTGAAACGGCTGCAGCAGACGATCAAACAATACGAAACGAACAGCGATTGGCAATTGTTTTTATGGAAAGAAGGGGATGACATCGTCGGCATTATCGGCGTCCTGCTGCGCGCTCCCGATGTTGTGCAAATCCAACACATTAGCGTCAACCCGTCACACCGCCATCAAGGGATCGGGAAACAGATGGTCAAGGCGTTACAAGAGGCGTACCCTGACCGCCGGCTATGCGCCAACGAGTGGACCGCCTCGTTTTTCGATAAATGTCAAACGTGCTAGCTGAATAAGAAACCCGGCGCGGCGCCGCGCTTTCGCGGGCGGCGGAAGGGAAGGCTTACTTCCCCTCTGCTTTGGCCCGCTTTTTTTGCTCGCGGGCGGCGATAACCCCCGAGCGGTCGCGACGCCGGTGTTTATCGACGAGATCAACGTCAGCGACATCGCTTGCCTGCCCCCAAACGAGCTGCCGCTCGGCGCAGGCGGCCCGGCATTGTTCATAGAGCGAGCGGTCAGCAATCGGCAGTTCGATGCTTTCATACGGTTCGCCTCGGGCGATGCGTCTAGCCGTGTTATCAAGCAAGGCAGCGAGCGTCTGATCATCGAGGCCGAGCTGGCGAACCATCCCCCCCGTTTCTTCAAGCAGTCCCCGCGCCCGTTTAATAAGGCGCAGCGCCCCTGAAATGTTGCCGCGCCGGTAATGATAGAAAGCGACTGCGATTTGGATGAGCACAAGCCATCCTTTTTTTCGGCCGTCTTGTTTCCATTGTTCTTCTAAAATTTCATGGCATTCAAAATAGTCGCGGTCACCATGGAAATGAACTAAATAATCAATATACGCCTTCGGATACATCGGCTACCGTTCCTTTCATAAAGGCCTAACCGGCTTAAAGGCGGCCCCGCCGGCGGTGCGAAGTGACCGCCGCCTCCTTGCCCTCTCTGTCCGGAGGAGACGGCGGTCATTGTTTCTTCTTCATTATACGCCGCGGCGGTTCCAAGGGCAAAAAGCGGTTAGTTTCCGTTCGCTTCATCGTGTGATTATGGTACAATAAATATACCGCAACCGGGAACAGGATGCACGGACGATGGCTGTGGAAAAAATGGTGGGATGGATGTGCAATTGCCGTACAATGTCAAAATTGAGGCGTTTGAAGGACCGCTTGATTTGCTTTTGCATTTAATCAATCGCTATGAGATTGATATTTACAATATTCCGGTAGCGCAAATTACAGAACAGTATATGGCGTACATTCACGCCATGCAAGAGCTCGAGCTGGATATCGCCAGCGAATATTTAGTGATGGCGGCTACGCTGTTGGCAATAAAAAGCAAAATGCTGCTGCCGGCGCCGGAGGAAGAGGCCGATGGCGACATGGAGTTTGCCGAGCCGGACGATCCGCGCGAAGAGTTGATGCAGCGGCTGCTTGAGTACAAAAAATTTAAAGAAGCGGCGCGCGAGCTGAAGCGGCGCGAAGAAGAGCGGGCGCTTTTATTTACGAAGCCGCCGAGCGACTTAAGCGCGTATGCCGGTGAAAAAAAGGCGGCCGTACCGCTGGACGTCAACGTATACGATATGCTCGGCGCCTTATCGAAGCTGCTGCGCCGCAAAAAGCTGCAAAAGCCGGTGCGGACGAAAATTACCCGGCAAGATATTTCCGTCGAAAAGCGGATGGCAGAACTTTTGCATGAACTTAGGCAAACGAAAGGGCGGAAAAATTTTTATGAGCTGTTTCCGTCCTATGACCGTTCGTATATCGTCGTCACCTTTTTAGCGATTTTGGAATTGATGAAGCAAAATGAGATTATCATTGAACAAGAGCGGAATTTCGGTGATTTATTTATTGCGGCCAAACATCCGGCCGTCTAAAGCGGCGCCGGTTTGGCTGCGGCGGGCCGGCTGCACCGTTGACTTGGGGAATGGTGTGAACGTTGCCCCATAGGGATATTCACAGACGGTGCACGCCACCCGTGCGAAGCGGCTGCCGTCTCCGCAGCCATGGGAAACAGACGGAAAGGGGGACTGTTGCGCCAACTAGGAAAGCTTGGTGCAACGAAGCGCGATGGAACACCGGGAAACAGTGAAACAAGATGGTGCCAGCGCGGTGCGCCCGGCAAAGGCGATCGTTGAAGCGCTGCTGTTTGCCGCCGGCGACGAGGGGCTGTCGCTCGCGCAAATCGCCGCTGTGCTCGATGTCGGCGAATCGGAGGCGAAAGCAGTCATCGCGGCGCTGCAGGAAGATTACAGCCGGGAAGAGCGCGGCGTTCAGCTCATGGAGCTGGCCGGCGTGTTTTTGCTGACAACGAAAAAAGAGCACGCTCTATACTTAAAAAAGCTCGTTGAGGCGCCGGGGGCGTCATCGCTGTCACAGGCGGCGCTTGAGACGCTGGCCATCATCGCCTACCGCCAGCCGATTACACGTGCGGAAATTGAGGAAATTCGCGGCGTGAAAAGCGACAAGCCGCTGCAGACGCTGATGGCCCGGGCGCTCATTAAAGAAGTCGGGCGCGCTGAAGGAACCGGCCGACCGATTTTGTACGGCACAACGGCGGAATTTCTCGACTATTTTGGGCTCAACACGCTCGAGGAGCTGCCGCCGCTGCCTGAATGGGCAGATGATGGCGAGCTCGAGCGGGAAGCGGACTTGTTTTTTGAAAAATTGGCTGAAAATTTGAGCGACGAAAGGCTGTAATATGGTAAACTAAAGAAAAAACGGCTGATCGGGAAGGGGTGCGCTCATGGACGTTTGCCGCTTGTACGGCGAAGAGCTGCAAAAGTCGCAGTCCAACACGTTTGAAGACTATTTTAACCGCTCGGAAGTCACCTATCGTGACGGCGGTGAAGAGCGGACGCTGTCCGTTTTGTATTTGCGTCATTTTGAGACAGCGCTGTTCGACCTGTTGCCATACGAAGGAGACCCGCTGTTTACTGCCGCCGGACGTGACATCCATTTACGCGAGATCGTCGCCCTCGTTTGCCTATGGAAAAATCCGGCTTACCGGCAGCGCCGGCGCGTCTATATTCGTGATGAAGGCGAACTGTGCCGCTATTTTGCCGCCGTTGATGCCAAAACGTTGCAGGCGTTAGTCAGCGAATGGGCGGCCTCCGGCGCCTGCCGTCTGCCGTTGTCGTCGTAACGGGAGAACGTCCGGAAGTACAGCGCTTTTTACGCTGACCGACATGACCGGTTTGGGGAGCAGCCGGAGCCGGTCGGCGGACGGGCGTTGCTTGCTGCCCGCCAAGCCCCATCACTTATTCCATGGAAACGTTCCATGGGCAACGTTTTGCCCTCCACCCGGGCATGAAAATGACGCATCAAGACGCATGCATTTTCACGAAAAAGCGGTTTCCGTCGGCGGACCGCTTTTTCTCATGTCGGCTACTCTGTCCGCGGCTTCTTCGGGTCGCACGCCGGCGGCTTTACTTCGCCGGTTGTTTCCGCTAGCTTTTGCAAGTAATAACATTCCTCGCGCGCCATATGGTCGGCCATCAGCGGCGACAGCACGCCGAGCACCTCATTGTTCAATTCCATTTCCTCAAGCTCATGCAAAAAGCTTTGGAAAATGGCCATCTCGAGTTCGATTTGTTGGTGGAAGCGGGAAAGCGCCGGGAACTGATGAATGTTGGCCCGCAAGTAGCCGGCCATTTCAATGGCTTTTAAGTAGAACGCCTCCCATTCTTTTGTAAACATATGACTTTGCTTTTTCAATTGTTTTTCCGTATGGTCGAGCCGGTCGTGAATCGCCCCGGCATGGCCGGCAGCGTCAAGCAGCCAAAGCAAATCGTGGTGGAGCGGATGAACGTGCGGCGGCCGCGCGCCTTGGAAGTAACAGTTGGCGAGCCGCAGCCATTCATCAAGTTCATTTACCATATGGTTGACAAACGTCGGTGGCAATGAAAGACGAATTTGTCCAGTCAAATGGCGCCGCAGCACGTGCAGCTTAAACGCCCGTAGCCGTTCCCCGGCCTCTTTTCCGCGGGCGATGAGCGCGGACCACGTTCCGATAGTTTCCGGCCGGCGCGCTTCGGCCAGCAAGTCGTCAAACAGGCGCTGCAGCTGTTTCGCTTCGTTAATTTCCGCTTGCTCCCTTTCGGCGAGCGCTTCAAGAAGAAAACGGCAGTGATCGCCGAGAATTTGCATCCAAAAACGGAGTTCAAAAAGCGCCTCTTGTTCCAGCGGTTTGCTCATCTGTAATTCGCGGAACCGATCGCCCGGGAGAAGCGCGATGATTCCGCTTTTTCCCTCCTTCTGTTTTTCAATGGATATCGCCCCGCTCTTATATGTATGAGTGGCCGGAATTTTGGGTGAATGCGGACAAGAACGATTTCCCTAAGCCGGCATACGATATGGCGAAAAAAGCAGGAGGAGGTTTTTACCAAATGGACGATCAAATGAGGTTCGCCCAATATGCAGCCGGGGTGAACGAATGGGGAGAGAAAGTCAAGCACGTGCTGGCTCTGCGCGGGGCAAGCACTGATGGCGCTTCATCGCTGTTGCAGTTTATCGCTGAACATGACGGCGCATGGACGGAAGAGGCGGTTCGCGAGCTCATGCGCTTTGTTGATGATGTGTACGCCGCCGCGCTTCGTCACTATGCCCTCGAAGCGGCCGAGTGGGGGAAACAAGTAGAGCTCGCCTTGTCCGCGCGCGGAGTGGCGGAGGACGTCGGTCTTTCTTCTTTGTTGGCGTACATTGAAGAACACGGAGACGAATGGACAGAGACGGAAATTGATGAATTGCAGCGTCTTGTTGACGATGTGTACGCACGAGCCGTCCGCCTTGCCGATTCGTCCGCCGATGGGCAGGAGGAAGACTTGTCGCGGCGGGAAGAAGGAGCTGTTTCGCCTGAGCAGGAAGGTGATGACGATGGAAGGGCAATTGTTGAAGGTGTAACCAAACACGAGGGGGATATCGAACAAGAGCCGGCCGTCGCGGTGGAACGGGCGGAGCCGGTCATATCCCCATCAGTGGATTCTCCTGGCGGAGAACAGCCGCACAAGGCGGATGCTGCGGACAGCGAACAGCAGCGGGCGATCCCGCCCGGCAAGCATGTGCTGCCGCCGCTGCCATATAGCTACGATGCGCTTGAGCCCCATATTTCCGAAGAAATTATGCGTCTCCACCATACGAAGCATCATCAAAGCTACGTCGACGGTCTGAACAAGGCGGAGCGCATGATGGCTGAGGCGCGCCGTACGAACAATTTTGAGCTGTTGAAACATTGGGAGCGGGAGGCGGCGTTCAACGGCTCAGGCCACTATTTGCATACAATTTTTTGGCATAACATGCATCCGGAAGGCGGCGGCGAGCCGCGCGGCGAGCTGCGGGCGCAAATGGAACGAGACTTCGGCAGCTTTGCTGCCTTCCGGCGCCACTTTACCGAAGCGGCGAAAAGTGCCGAGGGGGTTGGTTGGGCGCTGCTCGTTTGGGCGCCGAGAGCACATCGGCTCGAGATTTTGCAGGCGGAAAAACACCAGCTCATGGCGCAATGGGATGTGATTCCGCTTCTTGTGCTCGATGTGTGGGAGCATGCCTACTACTTGCAATACAAAAACGACCGAGGGGCGTATATCGAACATTGGTGGAACGTCGTCAACTGGCGCAACGTCGAAGCGCGCTTTGTCGAAGCGCGGAAGCTGCGCTGGCAGCCATTTTAAACGGGCGGGGGATCTCCCGCCTGTTTTTTTTTGAGCGGGCAAACGCTGCCTGGAGGGCGGTTTTTCCGGAAAGGTGATGCGCTTCATACAGATGATGCGCTCGCCGTACTTCCCCTCTTTTGGCGGGGGTTGCGCGCTTCTATAGCGATATTTTTTCATCATATTTGTCCGATCGGCGCATACACTTGTACAAAGCATGGCCTCCATGCTCAGCCTGTTTCCGTTGCAATGTTTTCTCTGTTGCGCTCATTTCAGCCTAATCGGAAAGGAGGAACAGGCGATTCCTCCCCGCTTGCCGAAGGAGGGGGATCCTCGCCAATATCGGATGAAGAGATGGAAGCGACTCGTTTGGCTCATTGCGCTCGCTGCGGGGATCATGTCATGCATTCCGGGGCGGTTGCACGCCATGGAAGGGGTGAGCGCGAAAAGCGCGATTTTAATAGAGCAGCATTCCGGGCGGATTTTGTTCGCCAAAGATGCCTATACAAAACGGCGCATCGCCAGCATTACGAAAATTATGACCGCCATTTTGGCGATTGAATCCGGAAAGCTTGATGATACGGTCACAGTCAGCGCCCGCGCCGTCCGGACGGAAGGGTCGTCAATTTACTTGCGCCAAGGGGAGAAAATGAAACTGCGCGATCTCGTATACGGACTGATGCTTCGTTCCGGCAATGACGCCGCGGTCGCCATTGCTGAACATGTCGGCGGCAGTGTCGAGGGGTTTGTGTTTTTAATGAATGAAAAGGCGGTTGAAATCGGGATGCGCGATACGGAATTCGCCAACCCGCACGGGCTGGACGATGCGGAAAACCATTATTCGACTGCTTACGATATGGCGCTGCTCATGCAATATGCGATGAAAAATGAAGAGTTTCGCCGCATTTCCGGGACGAAAGTATACCGCGCCCCCGCTCCGCCCGGCGAAGACGGGGCGCGTGTATGGCGGAATAAAAACAAGCTGCTGACAAGCCTTTACGAATATTGCACCGGCGGCAAAACCGGCTATACGAAACGGGCGCACCGCACGCTTGTGACGACAGCGTCCAAAGACGGGGTCGATTTGATTGCCGTAACGTTGGACGCCCCGGATGACTGGAACGATCATATTGCCATGTACGAATACGGATTTTCCAACTACCATATTGCAAAAATCAGCGGCGAGCGGGTCGTGAAGAAAATTTCCGACCCGTTTTACGAAGGGCGGCTGCGTGCAGCCCGCGATTTGCAATATCCGGTGACCGAAAAGGAGATGGACGGGCTGCGGGTGAAAGTGTATTTGCTCAAGCCGCGCGAGGAATGGAAAGACGACCCGGGCCGCGCGCCGGCGGCGGTTGGGAAGGCGGTGCTTTACTTGCGCAAGAAGGCGGTCGATGTTGTGCCGCTTTTCTACGAGCCGGAGCACGAGGAAAGCGGGCAAGGATTTTTTTTTCATTTGTTCCGGCTGTTAGGTGTGAGAATCGATGGTTAACGTGATTTGGGTGATGATGGCCGTCATCGGCATCGCCTTTGCGGCGGTCAACGGCACGATGGAGGAAGTGAACAAAGCGGTGTTTGAAAGCGCGAAAGAGGCGGTGACGATCAGCATCGGCATGATCAGCATTTTAGTGTTCTGGCTTGGGCTGATGGCGATCGCTGAGCGGGCTGGCTTGCTTACTAAAGTCGCGCGCTTGTTTATGCCGCTTGTGCGCCGCCTGTTCCCGGAAGTGCCGCCCGGCCATCCGGCGCTCGGGTATATCGTCTCGAACATGGTCGCCAACATGTTCGGACTCGGCAATGCGGCGACGCCGATGGGCATTAAGGCGATGGAGCAGCTAAAAAGGCTTAACGGCGGCCGCGATGAAGCGAGCCGATCGATGGTGACGTTTCTAGCCATTAATACGTCAAGCATTACACTCATTCCGGCGACTGTCATTTCAATCCGCATGACGTACGGGTCGGCGTCGCCGGGCGAGATTATCGGCACGACGGTTGTCGCCTCGACGATTTCGACACTCGGAGCCGTATTGATTGACCGGTATTATTATTGGAGACGAATGCGGAAAGGCAGGAAGCCATAATGGCCATCGTCCAACTTTTGTCAGTTTGGCTCATTCCAGCGTTGATCGCGTTTATTTTGCTTTATGGTACAGCGAAAAAAGTGCCGACGTATGAGGCGTTTGTCGAGGGTGGCAAGGAAGGGATCGACATCGCCTTTTCACTCATTCCGTATTTGGTTGGCATGCTTGTCTCCGTCGCCATCTTCCGCGCCTCAGGGGCGCTTGATGCGCTGATGGAGGTGATCAAGCCGTTTGCGGCCGCCGTCGGGCTGCCGGCGGAAGTTGTTCCGCTCGCCGCCATTCGCACGATTTCCGGCACAGCGGCGCTCGGGATGACGACCGATTTGATCGCGACATATGGTCCTGACTCGTTTATCGGGCGTCTCGCTTCCACCATTCAAGGCAGCACGGAAACGACGCTTTACGTCCTTACGGTCTATTTTGGCGCCGTCGGCGTCAAAAAAATGGGCGATGCGTTAAAAGTCGGCATTTTAGCGGACATCCTCAGCTTTATCGTCTCCGTTTTGATCGTTTTGCTTGTATTCGGGCGCTGACCGCGTCCGTTTTTTATTTTCCGAAAACCGGCGGGTTTTTTTGTTTGCAAGACAGGCGGGATATGTTAAAAATAAAATCGGCAAACTTGTATCTGTTAGACGGAAAGGGTAAGATGATGAAAGAGGTGAGGCAAACATGGAACGGCTGCAAAAAGTGATTGCCCGCGCCGGCATCGCGTCAAGGCGCAAGGCGGAAGAAATGATTTTGCAAGGGCGGGTGAAAGTCAACGGCCGCATCGTCACCGAACTTGGCGTCAAAGTCGGGCCGCGCGACGATGTTGAAGTCGACGGCATCCCGGTTGAGCGCGAGGAACCGGTATATTATTTGCTCTACAAGCCGCGCGGCGTCATCTCAAGCGTTAAAGATGAGAAAGGGCGCAAAGTGGTGACCGATTTTTTTAAAGACCTTCACCAACGCATTTACCCAGTCGGGCGGCTTGACTATGATACGTCCGGCCTCCTCTTGCTGACGAATGACGGCGATTTTGCCAACTTGTTGATGCATCCGCGCTATGAGATCGAGAAGGTGTATGTCGCAAAAGTGAAAGGCATCCCGACGCGCGAGCAGCTGAAGCAGCTCGAGAAAGGGGTGCTGCTCGAAGATGGCGTGACGGCGCCGGCGAAAGTGAAACTGCTCTCAGTCGACCGGAAAAAGCGGACGGCGATTGTCGAAATTCGCATCCATGAGGGACGGAATCGGCAAGTGCGCCGCATGTTTGAGGCGATCGGCTGTGAAGTGCTGAAGCTGAAGAGAGAGCGGTACGCGTTTCTCGATTTAAAAGGGCTCCGCCCTGGCGAATATCGCGAGCTGTCACCGCATGAAGTGAAACTGCTGCGGGCGATTGCCCAATCCGGGGGGAAAAAATAGTGATGAACTTTGTCACATAACGTTCATATCCACATGCATAGGGCGAAGTGAAACTTTGCTATAATGGAAAATGGGAGATTGTGAACCGCCATGCAGGACCTCTGCGGCAGCGACCGCAGGGGGGGATGAGAAACTAAAGGGGTTTGAGTGATGAAAAAACAACAGCGCTTAGTGATGAGAACGGCCATTTTGCTCGCATTGCTCGCCGCGCTCGGCTATACGATTTACGCCAACTTTTTTACCGAGAAAACGGCGGTCGCGATCGGCTCAACAGCGCCTGATTTTGTGCTGGTCGACTTGGAAGGGCGCGAACACCGTCTCTCGGACTACCGCGGCAAAGGCGTCTTTTTGAATTTTTGGGGAACGTGGTGCAAACCGTGTGAACGGGAAATGCCGTATATGAATGAACTGTATCCGGTCTATCAAAAGCAAGGAGTGGAAATTTTAGCCGTCAATGTCGGCGAACCGAAGCTAAGCGTCGAAAAGTTTGCCGAACGGTTCGGCTTAATGTTTCCGATTGTCATCGACCGCCAAGACCAAGTGCTGAATGCGTATAACGTCGGGCCGCTGCCGACGACGTTTTTGATCGATAAAAACGGCGAAGTGAAGAAAATCATTACCGGCACGATGACAAAAGAAGATATCAGGCAGCATCTAGAAGGCATTAAACCGTGAGGAGTTTTGCGCGATGGAACACGTGAAATGCGAATGCGGCCACGTTAACCCGCACGGCACAGCGTTTTGCGAGTCGTGCGGCAAGCCGCTTGAGGAGCAGGGAGAGAAACCGCTTTTAGACATGCGCTACGAAGGGAGCGCGCGCCGGTCACAAACGTACAAGCGAACGATCGTCGATCAAATTTGGGCGTTTTTTTCGTCGGTCAAAGTCGGAGTGGCGCTCATCGTCATCACACTCATCGCCTCGGCGATCGGCACGATTTTTCCGCAAGAAATGTACATCCCGCCCAACGCCAATCCGGCCGATTATTACGAAGAGCAGTACGGCTGGGCGGGAAAACTATATTACGAGCTCGGCTTTAACAATTTATACGGCTCGTGGTGGTACATTTTGCTCATCGCCTTGATCGGCGTCTCACTCGTCATTTGCAGCTTGGACCGCGTCGTGCCGCTTTACCGCGCCTTGAAACGGCAAGGGGTGAAGCGCCATCCGCACTTTTTGGAGCGGCAGCGGCTGTTTGGCGTTTCGCGCGTCAGCGATATGGACAAAGCGGTTGCTGTGCTGAAGGAGCGGCTTGCCGGGCAGCGTTACCGCGTCCGGGAAGAAGGCGGCCATCTGTTGGCCGAAAAAGGGCGCTTTTCCCGCTGGGGGCCGTATGTGAATCATGTCGGCTTGATCATTTTTTTAATCGGGGCGATGCTCCGCTCGGTGCCGGGCATGTACATTGATGAAGTGATGTGGATTCGCGAAGGGGAAACGAAAGAAATTCCCGGGACTGACGGTCAATATTTTCTAAAAAGCGAAAAGTTTATTTTTGATACGTACAAAAAAGGCGAGGATAACGAGGTGTTCAACGCCGCCATCGACCGCGTCGGAAATGGAATGATTGCGGAAAACTACCAGACGAATGTCGTCTTGTATAAGCGTGTCGACCCGGCGGTCGCCGGCGCCAAGCCGGAGCTTGAAAAAGTGAAAGAATACCCGATTCGTGTCAATGAACCGTTGAAATTCAATCATTACGCACTCTATCAAGTCGATTTCCGGCTGAACGAACCGAAGTCGATGTCGTTTGAGCTGGCCGACAAATCATCGGGCAAAACGTTCGGTACGGTGACGATAGATTTGTACGATCCGAAAGAATCATACGATCTTGGACAAGGTTACCGCGTCGAACTATTAAGCTATTTTCCTGACTTTGAGTTTGACGAAGACGGCAATCCGTCGACGAAATCGCGCGTGCCGAACAACCCGGCATTCGTCTTTAAAATGTATGCGCCGGACCGGCCGGAAGGGGAAGTCAGTTTCGTTGCCATTCAGCAAACGATCGAACCGTTTGGCGACAACAAATACAAAATGGCGTTTGCCGGACTGGAGACGCGCAACGTCTCCGGCTTAACCGTCCGCCGTGATTTCACGCTTTGGATTTTAGGGGTGGGCGGCGCGATTTTCATGATCGGATTGATTCAAGGAATGTATTGGAACCACCGCCGCGTTTGGGTGCAGCGGGTAAACGGCGAACTATGGATCGCCGCCCATACGAATAAAAACTGGTTCGGCCTGAAAAACGAGCTGCGCCGCCTGCTTGACGGCACCGGCTTAACGATGCCGGCCGATCGGCTCGAAGAAGGAAAACAAGCCGGACAGGAGGGACAAGCTCATGGACATGGCACAGCTTAGCAGCACATTGCTCTATATTTCGTTTGTGTTATATTTGATCGGCACGTTTCTTTTTGGCGGTGCCATTCGCGATAAACGGAAGGAACGGCAAGGAAAGGACCGCTGGTCGCAGCTTGGCATTGCCGTGACGATCATCGGCTTTCTCACCCAGGTCGGTTATTTTGTGACGCGCTGGATCGCTGCCGGGCATGCTCCGGTGAGCAACTTGTTCGAGTTTACGACGTTTTTTGGCATGATGCTTGTCGCCGCTTTTATCATCGTTTATTTCATTTACCGGTTGAGCGTACTCGGCCTGTTTGCGCTTCCGGTTGCGTTGCTGATCATCGCCTATGCGAGCATGTTTCCGCGTGAGATTTCGCCGCTCATTCCCGCTTTGCAAAGCGACTGGCTGCACATTCACGTGACAACGGCGGCCGCCGGGGAGGCGATTTTGGCGATCAGCTTTGTCGCCGGGTTAATTTACTTGATTCGCGTTGTCGATCAGTCGAAGCCGTCCAAGCGCACGTTTTGGCTGGAAGTCGTCATGTTTTGCCTCGTGGCGACGCTCGGCTTTGTCATCGTCTCGACGTCGTTCGGGCTTTCCGGGTATGAGGCGAAGTTTGCATGGGTTGATAAAAACGGCCAGCCGGCTGAAGTCGAGTACCATATGCCGGCGCTTGTCGGGCCGCACGAAGGGAAGCTGATGGAAGAAAGCGCAGACCGATTGACGCCGCTTGTTGAGATGCCGGCGATCATTAACGCGAAAAAGCTGAACACGGTCATTTGGTCGCTCATGGCGGGCGCGGTGCTGTATGCCGCTCTTCGTCTTCTATTGCGCAAGCGCATCGCCGCCGCGCTCAAGCCGCTTGTGAAAAACGTCAACTTGGATTTGACCGATGAAATCGGCTACCGGGCGGTGGCGATCGGGTTTCCGGTGTTTACGCTTGGGGCGCTCATTTTCGCCATGATTTGGGCGCAAATCGCCTGGACGCGCTTTTGGGGCTGGGATCCGAAAGAAGTATGGGCGCTCATTACGTGGCTGTTTTACGCCGCTTTTTTGCACCTCCGGCTGTCAAAAGGGTGGCATGGGGAAAAGTCGGCATGGCTTGCCGTCATCGGCTTTGCCATCATCATGTTCAACTTAGTGGCGGTCAACCTCGTCATCGCGGGGCTGCACTCGTACGCCGGAATGTAAGCGCAAGGCAAACGGATGCCCTATTGGCGGGCATCCGTTTTTTCAGTAAACTAGAAAATGGGGGGACTGTTTCTAGCTGATGAAGGAGGGTGTTTTGGCATGGAGAAGCAAGAAAAGCCGGTTCATATTTTGGTGGTGGATGATGAGGAGCGCATCCGTCGGCTGTTGAAAATGTATTTGGAACGGGAACATTATGTCATTGATGAAGCCGGTGATGGAAATGAAGCGCTCGAGAAGGCGTTGACCAACGACTACGATGTCATTTTGCTGGATTTGATGCTGCCGGGTAAAGACGGCATTGACGTCTGCAAAGAAATTCGCGAGCAAAAAACGACGCCGATCATTATGCTGACGGCCAAAGGTGAGGAGTCGAACCGCGTTCAAGGATTTGAAGTCGGCACGGACGACTATATCGTCAAGCCGTTCAGTCCGCGCGAAGTCGTCTTGCGCGTCAAAGCGCTGCTGCGCCGCGCGGCCAATGCCGCTTACGTGCCGGCGGAGACGACAGCGAAAGACGTGCTCGTGTTTCCGCACTTGACGATTGACAACGACGCCCACCGGGTGACGGTTGACGGCCAAGAAGTAAGCTTGACGCCGAAAGAATACGAGTTGCTTCTCTTTTTAGCCCGCTCGCCGGACAAAGTGTTTGACCGCGAGCAGCTGCTGAAAGAAGTCTGGCATTATGAGTTTTTCGGCGATTTGCGCACAGTGGACACCCATATTAAACGGCTGCGCGAAAAGCTGAACAAGGCGTCGGCGCAAGCCGGGAAAATGATCGTCACCGTCTGGGGCGTCGGCTACAAGTTTGAGGCAGTGAGCGACTGATGTGGCTGTTTCGCAGTGTCGTCGGCAAGCTTTGGTTTACGATTTTGCTGCTTGTGGCATGTGTTCTCTTTATTCTAACGATTTTGCTCATTAAATTTTTCGAGGATTACTATGTCCAAGAGGCAGAGAACGATTTAACCCGCCTGGCGACAAAAGTGGCGGATGTGATGCACGATTACCGCGATGAACAGCTCGCCCGTTCGATCGCCTGGACGCTCGTTGACAACCGCTCGAAGGCAGTTATCGTCGCTGACGAGTCGCACTATTGGTATTCACCCGATGGTGCTGACCTGCATGACGTGCCGCTGTCGTTCATCCGCCAAGATGCCGACTTGCGGCGCGTCCTCACCGATCAGACGACGGTGAAAAAACGCCTGTACGCGCCGGAGTGGCAACAAAATGAAGAGCTGCCTTACGACATGATTATCGTTGGCGTGCCGATGTCGATGCCGGACGGCAGCCGCGGCGCCGTTTTCATTTACCAGTCGCTCGAAGCGATCGCTGACGCGACGGAGCATACGAAAGAGCTCATTTTTCTCGCCGCCTTTATCGCCATTATTATGACGACGTTTTTCGCTTTCTTCTTATCGACGCGCATCACCGCCCCGCTCCGGAAAATGCGCCAAGCTGCGTTTGAAGTGGCGCGCGGCCATTTTGACACGAAAGTGCCGATTTTAACGAACGATGAAATCGGGGGGTTGGCGATGGCGTTCAACCAAATGGGAAGGCGGCTCCAATTTAACATCAACGCGTTGAACCAAGAGAAAGAACAGCTCGCCAGCATTTTAAGCAGCATGGCCGACGGTGTCATTACGTTCAACCGCGACGGGGAAATTTTGATTACGAACCCGCCGGCTGAGCGATTTTTGCAGGCGTGGTACTTTGAACAAGGAAACGATGTCGAGGCCATGGCGCCGCTGCCGCCGCAAGTGAAAGAACTGTTCGCCCGCGTCGTCCGCGAGGAGAAGGAGCAATCGATCGAAGTGACGCTGCAAGGGCGGACGTGGGTCATTTTAATGACGCCGTTGTACGGCAAAACGACGGTGCGCGGCGCGGTTGCCGTCTTGCGCGACATGACTGAGGAGCGGCGGCTTGACAAATTGCGCAAAGATTTTATCGCCAACGTTTCCCATGAACTGCGCACGCCGATCGCCATGCTGCAAGGCTACAGCGAGGCGATCATCGATGACATCGCAGCGAGCGAAGAAGAGAAAAAAGAAATGGCGAAAGTTATTTACGACGAATCGTTGCGCATGGGCCGCCTTGTTAACGATTTGCTCGATCTTGCCCGCATGGAGGCCGGCCATATTGAGCTGCACTATGAACAGGTGAAGCTCGCTCCTTACATTGAGCGGGTGATCCGCAAGTTTCACGGGTTGGCGAGAGAAAAAGGGATCGAGTTGGCGGCTGAACTTCGCGATGGCGACATGGACATCGCGTTTGACCCGGATCGGATTGAGCAAGTATTGACCAATTTAATTGACAACGCCATCCGTCATACGGAAACAGGCGGCTCCGTCCGGCTGATTGCCGAACGGAGCGGCGACGGCGTGACGATCCACGTTCAGGACTCGGGCTCCGGCATCCCGGAAGAAGACTTGCCGTTTGTGTTCGAGCGGTTTTACAAAGCGGATAAAGCGCGCACGCGCGGCCGCTCCGGCACCGGATTAGGACTTGCCATCGCCAAAAACATCGTCGAAGCGCATAAAGGGCTCATTACCGTTCACAGCAAGCAGAACGAAGGAACGACGTTTTCGCTTTATTTGCCGGCCCGCGGGCCGAAAGGAACTTGACGTTGCGCAAAGGGGGGCGGTTGACCGTTTCCCTCTTTTTTTACGGCGACGTTTGTTTAACTGGTATAGACAACTAGAATATATGATGTTATGATCAAGGTGGAAGGAGAGATGGCCATGAAACGGTGGCTGCTGAAAAACGCTACAGTGTATGCGGAAACGGGGAAAATCGAACAAGGGTATGTGCTGATCGCAGGAGAGAAAGTGGCCGACATCGGTCCGATGTCGTTATGCCCAACCGATATCGATGCGAAAGTGGTCGAGCTTTCCCCGCAGTTTGCTGTCGTGCCTGGTTTCATTGACGTTCATATCCATGGGGCGGCGGGGGCCGATGTGATGGATGCAACGCCGGCGGCGCTTCACACGATGGCCAACACCTTGCCGGCGGAAGGGACGACAAGTTTCCTGGCGACGACAATGACGGCGCCAAGTGAACAAATTGAAGCGGCGCTTCGAAATGTCGCCCGTTATATGGCTGAGGCGAATCGCCCGGGGGCGGCGGAGGTGCTCGGCGTTCATTTGGAAGGGCCGTTTTTGTCGCCGAAGCGCGCCGGGGCGCAACACCCGCGCCATCTCGTCGACCCTGACGTTTCGCTGTTTCAGCGCTGGCAAGAAGCAGCCGGCGGACACATTCGCCTTGTGACGCTTGCCCCGGAGCGGGACGAGGGGCTTGCGCTCACCGCCTATTTAAAGGAAACGGGGGTGATCGCTTCGATCGGCCATTCCGATGCCGTCTACGAAGAAGTGAAAGCGGCCATCGCCGCCGGGGTGACGCACGCTACTCATTTATTTAACGGGATGCGCGGCATTCACCACCGCGAGCCGGGCGTGGCCGGCGGAGTGCTCATGCATGAGGAAGTCATGTGCGAACTGATCGCCGACGGGCTGCACGTCGCGCCGCCAATGGTTCGTTTCGCTTACCGGAATAAAGGAAGCGAGGGACTCATATTAATCACCGATGCGATGCGCGCCAAATGTCTTGGCGACGGGCAATACGATCTCGGCGGCCAGGAAGTGTCCGTCCGCGGCGGGGAGGCCCGGCTTGCCGACGGCACGCTGGCGGGAAGCGTACTCAAGCTTGGCGAGGCCATTCGCCATGTGCTCGACTATACCGGCTGCACGCTCGAAGAGGTCATCCGCATGGCGAGCTGGAATCCGGCTAAGCAGCTCCGTGTGTCTGACCGGAAAGGAAGTTTGCATCCGGGCAAAGATGCCGACCTTGTCATCTTGAACGAACAATACGAAGTGATCATGACGTTTTGCCGCGGTGTGCTTGCCTACAGCAAGCCAATCGGAACAGAAAGGCTAGGAACAGGGGGGAACGGCCATGAAGCTCATCGAAACAGCTGATTACGCCGACATGAGCCGCCGGGCGGCAGAAATCATCACTGGACAGGTCAGGGAAAAGGCCGACGCCGTCCTTGGCTTGGCGACGGGCTCAACGATGCTCGGCGTGTACCGTCAATTGGCCGCCGATCACCGGCAACATGGGACATCGTATCGGCTCGTGCGTACGGTCAATTTGGATGAATACGTAGGCCTTGGCCCGGATCATCCGAACAGCTATCGCCATTATATGAATGAGCATTTGTTTTCAAAGCTTGACATCCCGCTTCATCAGACGCATGTGCCGAATGGGTTGGCCGCTGATCTTGATGAAGAATGCCGCCGCTATGAGCGGCTCATCGACGAATTGGGCGGCATCGACTTGCAGCTTTTGGGCATCGGCCGCAACGGCCATATCGGCTTTAACGAGCCAGGGACGCCGTTTTCATCCGCCACCCACGTCGTCAAGCTCGCCGCTTCCACGCGCGAGGCGAACGCCCGTTTTTTCCCGTCGCTTGATGCGGTGCCGCGCCAGGCGATTACGATGGGAATCGCTACCATTTTGCGAAGCCGCCGCATCGTGCTGTTGGCGTCGGGAGCGGCAAAAGCAGAGGCGATCGCCCGGCTGGTTGAAGGCATCGTATCGCCCGAACTGCCGGCTTCAGCGCTTCACCTTCATCCGGACGTCACCATCATTGCCGACCAGGCGGCGCTCACGCTCATTCCGAAGGAAAAGCGGCGGGTGGATGCGCCATGATCGATAAACAATCGCCAATTCCGATTTACTATCAGCTCGAGCAATATATGAAAGAAAAGATCGAAAAGGGAGAATGGCGGCCGGGGGAGATGATTCCGTCCGAGCGCGAACTGGCCGAAATGCATGCCATCAGCCGGATGACGGTAAGGCAGGCGGTCAACAATTTGGTGAACGATGGCTATCTCATCCGCCGGCGCGGAAAAGGGACGTTTGTCGCTGCGAACAAAATCGAGCAGCCGCTCAAAGGGCTGACGAGTTTTTCGGAAGATATGCGGGCGCGCGGCATGGAGCCGGGCACCGTTGTTCTTGGCTTTGAAACGATCCCCGCCTCTTTGACGCTGGCAGCATGGCTTAGCGTCAGCGAAGGCGCCCCTCTTTACGAAATCCGCCGCCTCCGCCTGGCCGACGGGGCGCCGATGGCGTTGGAGACGCTGTACATTCCGGTCAATCTCGTCCCCGGACTGACGCGTGATGTTGTAAGCGGTTCCGTCTATGAATTTATTGAAAAAACGCTCGGGCTTTCAATCGGCACAGCGGTTCAGGCGCTTGAAGCGTCGGTCGCGCGCCAACTGGAAGCGGAATGCTTGCAGATCAAAGAAGGAGCGCCCGTGCTGCTGCTTGAGCGGCGCACGTGCCTCGCCGATGGCCGGCCGGTTGAAGTCGTCAAATCGGTGTATCGCGGGGATCGATACAAGTTCACGGTTGAAATGGAGCGGCGAAAATAGTAAAAAAGAGGAGGAATAGATTCCTTATGTTAGGATTTTTACAGCGTTTAGGAAAAGCATTAATGTTGCCGATTGCCGTATTGCCGGCGGCGGGGCTGTTGCTCCGGCTCGGCCAGCCTGATTTATTGAACGTGCCATTTATCGCCGCCGCAGGCGATGCGGTGTTTTCCAATTTAGCGCTCATTTTTGCCATCGGTGTGGCCATCGGTTTTTCAAAGGACGGCAACGGTGCGGCGGCACTGGCCGGAGCGATCGGCTATTTTGTGTTGACGAAAGGCGCCGCGGCGATTGATAAAGACATCAATATGTCCGTGTTGGGCGGCATCATCTCCGGGGTGATCGCCGGGCTTTTATACAACCGTTACCATGATATCAAGCTGCCGGATTGGCTTGGTTTCTTCGGCGGCCGGCGGTTTGTGCCGATCGTGACATCGCTTGTTATGCTCGTTCTCGCTCTCGTTTTCGGCTACATTTGGCCGCCGATTCAAGATGGCATCAACGCGGTCGGCCATTGGATCGTTGGCGCCGGTGCGGTTGGCGTCGGCATTTTCGGGTTCCTCAACCGGTTGCTCATTCCGGTCGGATTGCACCATGTATTAAACAGCTTCGTTTGGTTTGTGTTTGGCGAGTATAACGGGAAAACGGGCGATTTAAGCCGCTTTTTCGCCGGCGACCCCGATGCGGGCATTTTCATGGCCGGCTTTTTCCCGGTGATGATGTTCGGCCTCCCGGCAGCGGCGCTGGCGATGATTGCCGCAGCGAAAAAAGAGCGGCGCAAGGCAGTGGCGGGCGCGCTTCTTGGTGTGGCATTGACGTCGTTTTTAACGGGGATTACAGAGCCGATTGAATTTCTCTTCATGTTTTTGTCGCCATTGCTGTACGTCGTCCATGCCGTGCTGACCGGGCTGTCGCTGGCGGTGGCGACGATGCTTGATATCCGCCACGGGTTTACGTTCTCGGCCGGGGCGATCGACTTTTTCTTAAACTACGGCATTGCGCAAAAGCCGTATTTGTTGCTCATTCAAGGACTTGTGTATGCCGTTGTCTATTTCCTTGTCTTCTATTTCCTTATTACAAAGCTCGATTTGAAAACGCCGGGCCGTGAAGATGAGGTAGAGGGCGAGTTTGCCGACAGCGGTGCGGCAAAGTCGGGCGTCAAATACGAAGAGCTCGCGGTGAAGTATATTAAGGCGCTGGGAGGAAAAGAAAATCTTACGCAAATTGACAACTGTGTGACACGCTTGCGCCTAAAAGTAAAAGACATGGCAAAAGTCAATGAAACAGAATTGAAGCGTTTGGGAGCGAAAGGAGTTCTTCGCCTCAACCAGACGGACTTGCAAGTGATTATTGGCACGGATGTCGAATTTTTGGCCAATGCCATGAGAAGACAATGAAACAACAACAAGTCGTTCTTTTTAGGACGCTAGAAAGGATGTGCTCCGGTGAAGCGGCTGTTGGATTGCAGTGCCTCGGATTTTCGTCGGATGACAGGAAAACAGTTAAAACAGTCCATCCAGGCGTCAGAGGGGAGAGTGATCGTTGCGGAAGTCATCGGTGAATACGCGCCGCTGTACCCGGCGGTCACAAACGCCGAATTGGCGGCGGCGTTTGGGGCGGATTTGCTGTTGTTGAATCTGTTCGATGTATTCCAGCCGGTTGTGAACGGGTTGGATGTGAATGAACCGAATCAAATCGTGGAACGTTTGAAACAATTGACAGGACGCCCCGTCGGCATCAATTTAGAGCCGGTGGATCCAAACGCAGAACAGCTCGAACAGTTGACGGTGCTGCCGAAAGGAAGGATGGCAACGACCGAATCATTGCAACAGGCGGGGCGCCTGGGAATTGACTTTGTTTGCTTAACGGGGAACCCGAAAACAGGCGTGACAAATGAGGGGATTATAAAAGCGATCGAAACGGCGCGCTCCGTTTTAGGCGACGATGTTCTGATTATTGCCGGGAAAATGCACGCAGCTGGTGTAGCCAATGAAGTAGGAGGAGGCATTATATCTGAAGAAGTCGTTGTCCGGTTTATTCACGCCGGGGCGGATGTCGTTTTGATGCCGGCCCCCGGAACGGTGCCGGGAGTGACGTTAGCCAAAACGGAGCAGCTTGTTCGGGTGGCCCATGAACATGGGGCGCTTGTGATGTTAACGATCGGTACGAGCCAAGAAGGAGCCGATGAACACACAATCCGCCAAATTGCGCTCGCCGGCAAAATGGCCGGGGCGGATCTGCACCATATCGGCGACGCTGGCTATCATGGCATCGCTGTTCCAGAGAACATTATGGCGTATTCGATCGCGATTCGCGGCAAGCGTCATACGTACATCCGGATGGCGAGGTCGCCGTTGAGATAGCAGAGACGGCCGCATGCTCCGTTGATGCTTAATCATTTGACGATGGTGCCTAGCGCCGCCGGCCAGACGCAAATCAGCCAAGTCGTCGACCCGCTCGTTACGGCGCGCTTCTTTGTGCCGCGCTTTGTGCTTGAGGCGTATGGCATCCGCCTGTTCGAGGATTGAGGAGGAAACGGCGATGGCACAACTTGAAACGAAGACATCAGTCGGGTAGCTTGGTTATAGGCAAAAGTGACAGTTCTCCAGCAAAGACTACTTTCGGGGCGAGATTGATCACGATCCATATGGCCTGACGCTAGCATCGAGGCGTTAGGCCATGATTTTTAGCAACTATGAAACTTTTCGTCTATGGGGACGTAATGATACATAGAGGGCGCTGCAACGATCGTTTGTCTGCGGAGTGATGGCAAGCGGTCATGCGCGGCGGCGCCAATGTGCCGGCAGATTTTAAGACCGTGAATGAATACGTCTTTCAATGGCTGACGGAAGCGAAAATGAACTATACGGTCAAAGATTTCGGTTTTGTGTTTGACAAATATATTCAACAGTGACGAATGGAGCTGACAGTCAGGAAGGCGTCTTGCATAGAGGCGGGACGCCTTTTCCCATGGCGGTCAGGCGGCCGCTTGGCTGGGAACGCTGTTTTGGAGAGTCAGCTGCTAGGTTTCTATAAAAATAGTTGTCAAACGGCAAGCGCTGTTTTAATATAAAAATGTCCATATCCGATAACTTAATCAATTCGCAGCAAGGTGCCGCGAAGGCTTAATAGGGAATCCGGTGGGAATCCGGAACTGTCCCCGCAACTGTCAATGCGGACGAAATGAAAGCGCCACTGTATGGACGGATGGCTTCGGCTGTTCGCCGTATGGGAAGGGTTCAGAGTAGGATGAAGCATGAGTCAGTAGACCTGCCTTGCCTGCGCAACAGTTTCCGAATCTTCGGGGGGTGAGACGCGGAAACGGCTGACAGGTTTTTTGCGCCTTTTTAGGCCGTTTCACGCTCATTTCCCGATCGGACGGAATGGGCGTTTTTTATTGTACATACATCACTCAAAGGAGGAACGACTGATGAAGCGTTGGAAATGGCCAACGGCGTTGGCTGTGCTCATCCTTTTGGCCGTTATGCTTGTCGGCTGCAGCAGCGGAACGGAAAGCAACGCCCAGCCGGCGAAAAAAGAGGAGCCGAAAACGGAACAGGCCGCGTTTCCGGTGACGGTGAAAGACGGACTTGGGGAAGAAGTGACGATCAAAGCGGAACCGCAAAAAATCGTCTCACTCATCCCAAGCAATACGGAAATCGCCTATGCCTTGGGGCTGGGCGAAAAGGTTGTCGGCGTCAGCGATTTTGACAATTATCCGGAAGACGTCAAAACGAAAACGAAAATCGGTGGGATGGAATTTAACGTCGAAAAAATTATTTCACTGAAACCGGACCTTGTCTTGGCCCATGCATCAAGCGCCCATAACGCGAAGGACGGCCTGCAGCAATTGAAAGACGCCGGCATTACGGTGCTCGTTGTCAATAACGCGGCGTCGTTTGATGATGTGTATGCAGCGATTGACCTGATCGGCAAGGCGACCGGAACGGTCGACAAGGCGGAGGAAGTCATCAATGACATGAAGACGAAGCTTGCACAAGTTAAGGAGAAGGCGAAACAAATTCCGGCAGACAAACAGGCGAACGTCTGGATTGAAGTGTCACCGCCGCCGCAACTTTATACAACCGGCAAAGGAACGTTTATGGACGAGATGCTTCAGGTGATTTCGGCGAAAAACGTTGCCGGCAGCTTGGAAGGTTGGCCGATGGTGACGGAAGAACAGGCGGTCGCCTATAAGCCGGATGTCATCATCACCACATACGGCGGAGCTGAACAAGTGCTCAATCGTGCCGCCTGGAAAGATGTGCCGGCGGTGAAAAACAAGCGGGTATATGATGTCAACACCGACCTAGTGAGCCGGCCGGGTCCGCGTCTTGTCGAAGGAGTCGAGGAACTTGCCAAAGCCATTTACCCGGATGTGTTCAAGTAAAACGTGGATGTATATCGCGGCTGCTACCGCGGCTGTCTTTTCACTGCTCGTAGGGATATCGACCGGGTCGCTGTCGATTCCCTTTTCTTCTATCGTCCGCATTTTGGCGGCGGAATGGTTCGGAATGGGGCTTCCGCATCACATTCCGGCCGATTGGGTGCCGATCGTGATGGCGATCCGTCTGCCGCGCGTCGTGCTCGCCTTTTTGGTCGGAGCGTCATTGGCGCTGGCCGGTGCAGCGTTTCAAGGGCTGTTAAAAAACGCGCTCGCCGACCCGTATACGCTTGGCGTCTCATCCGGCGCGTCCGTCGGGGCCGTGCTCGTTATTTTTCTCGGTTGGCAATGGCCGTTGTTCGGCACGTTTACGCTGCCGATCGTGAGCATCTTATGCGGCATGGCGACGCTGGCCGCTGTGTTGGCGTTCACCCGCGCCGTTGAGCGGCAAATGTCGGTTGAGACGATCATTTTAGCCGGCATTATTTTCGGAGCGTTTTTCAGTGCCTTCATTTCGCTCATGATCGCGTTGACGGGAGAAGAACTGCGGCAAATCATCTCCTGGCTGATGGGGAGCGTGGCGATGCGCGGCTGGAAGTACAGCGGACTGCTGTTGCCGTTTTTTCTCGTAGGGGCGACAGTGCTCATCGCCAACGGCCGCGAGTTGAACGCCTTTGCGTTTGGCGAGGCGGCGGCGCTTCATGTCGGCGTCGATGTCGTGCGCCGCAAAATCATCATTTTGACGGCGGCCGCG
This sequence comes from Geobacillus genomosp. 3, assembly GCF_000445995.2. Classification (GTDB taxonomy): domain Bacteria; phylum Bacillota; class Bacilli; order Bacillales; family Anoxybacillaceae; genus Geobacillus. The sequence continues at coordinate 2,185,186 of NC_022080.4, read as the reverse complement.
CTGCTCACCGGCGCGGCGGTGTCGGTGTCGGGAACGATCGGCTTTGTCGGACTTGTCGTTCCGCACATGGTCCGGCTTGTATGCGGACCGAATTACCGGGTGCTCTTGCCGCTGTCGCTCTTGTACGGCGGGTCGTTTCTTGTGCTCGCCGATGTGGCGGCGCGGACGATCATCGAGCCGCGTGAACTGCCGATTGGCGTCATTACATCGCTGATCGGGGCCCCGCTGTTTGCCGCCCTATTTTTTCGAAAAACGAAACGAAAGATGGGATGACGATGCTCGACGTGCGTGCCATATCGCATCGGTATGGACAGAAACAAGTGCTTGACGGCGTGACGTTTTCCGTGGAAAAGGGCGAAATATTCGGCATTTTAGGGCCGAACGGCAGCGGGAAGACGACATTGCTCAAACTCATCAGCAAAGAGTTGCCGCTGACAAGCGGGGAGATCGTCATCGATGGCCGACCGCTGATGGCGCTTTCGGCGAAACAATGGGCGCGGTTGGCCGCCGTCCTGCCGCAAACAGTGGAAACGGCGCACGGCTATACGGTGAAAGAGATGGTGGCACTCGGACGCTACGCCCATCAGCATGGCTTGTTTCCGACGTGGACGACCGAGGACGAAACCGCGGTTCAACAGGCGCTTGCCGCTGTCGGCTTGGCCGGCAAAATCGATGAGCCGCTTGAGCGGTTGAGCGGCGGCGAGCGGCAGCGCGCCTATTTGGCCCGCGCGCTCGCCCAAGAGCCGCAGCTGCTTTTGTTGGATGAGCCGACGAACCATATGGATATGAGCGGCCAAGTCCGGCTTCTGAACCAACTCGCCCGAGCCGCACACGCGCGCGGTTTGACAGTTGTCGCTGTCTTTCACGATATGAGTGTTGCCAGTTTATATTGCGACCGGGTGCTCGTTTTAAAAGAGGGGAAAACCGCTGCGCTCGGTGCACCGGCGGACGTCATGACGCCGGGGTTGCTGAATGAAGTGTTTGCCGTCCCGGTCGTGCGCCAGGCCCATCCGGCGGCGGCCAAGCCAGTGTTTTCGTTTGTGCCGCAACACAAGTGCGAGGAGACATTGCTCACCGGCGGGCTGCGCCCGTCATTTCTCGATGACGCGGTTGTTCTTGCCGCCCGCCAACCGCTGCGCGTCTTGTCTTCAGCGCTCGTGGGCGCCGGGTTTCAATGGGCGACCCATTTCGTCAACCGTCATGTCGGCCTCGACTATGATTGCCGTGACGCGGAAGAGGAAATGCGGCGTTATTTGGAACGGCATCGGTTTCCCGTCGCCCGGACGGTCGGGATGATGACGGCGGTCGATGTGCGCGATGCCGTCTGGCGTCGAGAAAACGGGGAAGCCTTTTCTGTTTCGGTTTTGGCGACAGCCGGCGTCGGCAATGCGGTCGACGCCGCCCGCGCTTGGCAGCATCAGCCGCTCGCGGTCAAGCCGGGGACGATCAATCTCATCATTGTCATCGATGGCACGCTGACCGAGGCGGCGTTCGTTCAGGCGGTCATGACGGCGACAGAAGCGAAGACAAAAGCGCTTGCTGACCGTTTGATTGGCGATCGGGAAACGGGAACGATCGCCACTGGAACATCGACCGACTCGGTGGCGGTGGCGGCCACGCAAACTGGTCGGGTCTTTGCTTATGCCGGAACGGCAACGGAGCTTGGGCGGGAGATCGGCCGGCTTGTGTATGAGGCGACGGTTGAGGCGCTTGACCGTTGGGAGAAGCGGGGGAAACGGCGGTGACCCATTTGGCTGCATTAACGTTGGCGTTGTGTCTTGATGCCCTCATGGGCGATCCGCGCTGGCTGCCGCATCCGGTGCGCGGGATGGGATGGTTGATCGCCTATTTTGACCGGCGCTGGAACGGTGGAAATGGCCGCCGCCTGAAAGGAGCGGCGGCCGTGGCAGCGGTGCTCGTGATCGTCTATGGACTCTCGGCGGCCGTTGTCCAGGCTAGCTACGCCTTATCGATGTATGTTGGAGTGGCAGTCGAGGCAGTGCTCATTTTTACTGCCATTGCGCCGAAAAGTTTGGCGGAGGCGGCGGAAGATGTGCGCCGGCCGCTCGAAGCGGGCGATCTCCTGTCGGCGCGGCGTGCGTTGTCGATGATCGTCGGCCGCGACACCGAGCGGCTTGATGAAGCCGGCATCGCCCGCGCCTGCGTGGAGACGGTGGCGGAAAATACGAGTGACGGTGTTACCGCGCCGCTCTTTTATGCGGCCTTGGGCGGCGCGCCGCTCGCCTTGCTGTACCGGGCAGTAAACACGTGCGATTCGATGGTCGGCTATAAAAATGAAACGTATCGTGAATTTGGCTGGGCGGCCGCCCGGCTCGATGATATGCTTAACTACATTCCGGCGCGGCTGACGGCGCTCGTGATGGTGCTCGCCTATGGCGGCCGCCGGCTTCGCCGCTCTTTGGCGGTTTTGTTTCGCGACGCCCGCCGCCATCCGAGCCCGAACAGCGGCTGGCCCGAGGCCGGGATGGCGGCATTGCTTGGCGTACAGCTCGGCGGAACGAATACATACGGCGGCGTTGTCTCAAGGCGGCCGACGATCGGCGACCCGGACGTCCCGCTTCGCGCCGCGCATATTCACCAGGCGACCCGCATCATGATTGGAACGGTGCTTATGTTTACGCTATTGCTATGGATCGGGGGGATGATCGTTGCGTTGGCCGGCGCATGGGGCGAATCCGCGCGCACTCTATGAGCAGTGCGGGATAACGCCCCCAAATGAGTATATTGACTTCAGTGTCAATACGAACCCGTACCGGTTGCCGCCGTCGGCTTGGCCGGACGATGAGAAGTGGGCTCACTGGGCCGGCGAGTATCCGGATCCGGAAACGCGGGCGCTCAGGGAGCTCGTCGCCGGGCAGGAGCGGATTCGGCCAGGGCAAGTGCTCCCCACCAACGGGGCGGCAGAAGCTATTTATTTATTGGCGTCGCTGTTTGCCGGCCGCCGGGTCGGCGTGTTCGAACCGACGTTTTCCGAATACCGGCGCGCCTGCCTCACCTACGATTGCGAAGTGGCCGTGTTTATGGCTAGGAAAGAATGTGGTTTCTCATATGACATTGATGAAGCGACGGCGTGGGCGGCAAGCCAAGACATCATTTTTTTATGCCATCCGAACAACCCGACCGGAACGGTGATGCCGGAGCATGAACTTCGGTCATTCATTGATGCGGCGGATCAAGCCGGTACGTATATCGTGGTGGATGAGGCGTTTTATCCGTTTTGGCGCGGCGGGTTTACGGCAATGCGCTGGCTGGGGCGCTATCCGCGCCTTATCGTGCTCCGGTCGTTGACGAAAATCCACCATTTGGCCGGGGTGCGCCTCGGTTATGTCGCCGCCGATGAGGAAGTGATTTCCGCGCTGAAAACACGGCAGCCGCCTTGGAGTGCGAGCCAAGTCGCCCAACAGTTGGCGCTTCGTTTTTTGCCGATGGCATCGTTCGTTGACGAAACGAGAGAGCGGATCGCCGCCGAGCGGGAGCGGGTGTTCCGGTCGCTTCCGGCCGGGCGGTACGATGTCTCATTATCGGTCGTGAACTTTTATTTGTTGCGCCCGCGTTCAGGACGGACCGAAGCGCTGTTTTTTCATTTGTTGAAGGAAGGGATTGTGCCGCGCCATACGATGAATTTCCCGGGGCTTGACGGCCGCTACATCCGGCTTGCCGTCAAAACGCCGGCCGAAAACGACCGGCTGCTTGAGGCGCTTGAGAGGTGGGATGGATGATCGTGTTTGTGAGCGGTGCGGTGCGCAGCGGCAAAAGTGAAGCGGCAGAGGCGTGCGCCATCCGGCTTGCCGCTGGCGGGACGCTTCATTATGTCGCTACCGCCCGGGCCACCGATGCGGAAATGAAAGAGCGCATTCGCCGTCATCAAGCGCGGCGGATGGCGATGGCGGCATCTTGGACGGTGTGGGAAGCGCCGGAAGGGCCGGATCGGCTGTCAGCGGCGCTTCGTCCGTCTGATGTGGTGCTTGTTGACTGCTTGACTGTGTGGTGGGCCAACGCGTTATTTGCCGGCGATGAATGGAAAACGGAGGAAAGAGCATTTGCCGCCGCCCGTCGCCTGCTCGACCAAGTGCGGATGTGGGCGGCGGCGTGCCGCGCTGTTGTCGTTGTGTCCAATGAGCTGTTTTCCGGCGGCGTGCCGGATGACTGTGGCACGTTCCGCTACATGAAAACGCTCGGCTGGCTTCATCAACAGTTGGTTGCGGAAGCGGCGACGGCCGCCGTGGTCGAATGCGGCCTTCTTCGCGTGAAGAAAGGACGGTGGCCGCAATGAAGCGGGCATGGAATGGATGGCTGCTGGCGCTGCAGCTGTTTACGATCATCCCGGTCCGACGGCCGATCGAATGGAGCGCTGCCCATGTTCGCTGGCTTGTGCGCACGATGCCGCTGGCTGGGGCGCTGCTCGGCGCGCTGGTTGCCGGAATATATGCTTTATGTGCCGCGTTTTCACTCGGCGCGCCGCCCTTTTTGGCGCTTCTTCTTCTTTGGCTCGGCATTTGGCTTGCCGGCGGGATGCACGCTGACGGCTTTATGGATGTAAGCGACGCCTTTTTTTCGTACCGTGACGCCAAGCGGCGGCAAGAGATTATGTCCGATTCGCGCGTCGGCGCGTTTGCTGTGTTGGCGCTCGTTTGTTTGTTATCGTTTCGATGGCTGTTTTTGTATGAAGCGATCAAAGCAAACATTTCTGCTGCGCTGTTTATCGCCATTCCGCTGTTGTCAAGGGCCGGGGCCGTCTGGCTTCTTTCCGCCGGCAAGCTGGCGAAGCCGACAGGAATGGCGGCTTCGCTGCGCGAATATAGTTCATGGCGCGACGCGGCATGGGCGCTCGGATTGGCGTGCCTCGTGCTTTTGCTTCTTCCGGCGGCGGGCGTTCCGCCGGCGGCGGTTGCGGCGCTGGCTGCGGTGATGGCGCTTTGTTCCCTTGCGGCAAAGCCGTGGGCGGAAAAGCAGTTTGGCGGCGTAACCGGCGATGTGCTTGGCGCGCTCATCGAAGGAGGAGAGACGGTGCTATGGGGCGTCCTTTGGCTCTTACACTCATCCGTCATGGGATGACGGAACTGAATCGGCGCAACGCATATATCGGCTGGACGGACGCGCCGCTTTCGGCTGCGGAACATAGCAGGCTGCGCCGTTTGCAGATCAAGTGGCCGGGCCGGGTTGACCGCATCGTGGCAAGCGATCTTCGCCGCTGCCGGGAAACGGCGGTCCTGCTGTTTGGCAGCCGCGGGCCGGATTGGTGTACGAACGGATGGCGCGAGCTTTTTTTCGGTGCCTGGGAAGGGAAAACGTTCACCGAGCTTAAAACAGATCGTGCGTACAATCGATGGCTCGAAGCGCCATTTTCGACGGCGCCGCCCGGCGGGGAGAGCTATGCCGCGTTTCAAGCGCGCATCAAACGGGCGCTCGCCGAGACGATCGCGTTGGCTGAGCGAACGGGCGCCCGTCATGTGGCGATCGTCACCCACAGCGGCCCGATCCGTTTCGTGCTCGAGCAATATGCGCCGGTTTCTCGTCCGTTTTGGGAATGGAAGGTGCCGTTTTCCGGCGGGTATACGCTGGAATCGACGATCGAGCGCTGGAAAGGGGGAGAGCGATGCATTTCGTTGTCGGCGGTGCGTTCCAAGGAAAACGAAAATGGGTGCGGGAACGATACGGAATAAGCGATGGCGTTCATATAGTATGGCATGACGGTTATCAAGAGCCATACGGGTGGCCGGATGGCGCCAAGACGGCGAAAACGGTTGTCTTGGACGGGCTCGAAGCCGCCATTCGCCGCCTTCCGGATCCGGAGGAATGGGAGCGGTTTTTCTGCGCTTGGAAGCAGTGGGAGGAAGGAGCAGGCGGCCGCACGGTCGTCTGGATCGGAACCGACGTAACGCAAGGTGTCGTTCCTACCGATCGGGAGGATCGGCGTTGGCGCGATGCAGTTGGGGTATGTTACCAGCGGCTTGTTGCCATGTGCTGCTGCGTCGACCGGCTTTGGTGCGGGTTGGCGGAACGATTAAAATAAGGGGGAGAGGACGAATGAAGCTGTATACACGAACGGGGGACCAAGGAAAAACGAGTTTAGTCGGCGGACGCGTCGACAAAGACCACTTGCGGGTTGAGGCGTACGGAACGATCGATGAGGCCAATTCGTTCATCGGTTGGGCGCTCGCTTTATTGGCAGACGATGCGCGGTTTCGCGACCTTTGCGCTGAGCTGCAAAAAATCCAACACGAGCTGTTTGACTGCGGCGGCGACTTGGCCATTGTCAACGGCAAGCTGCCGTATAAAGCGACCGAGGAGATGGTCACGTTTTTAGAGGGGCGCATTGATGCGTACGTGCAGGAAGCACCGCCGCTTGAGAAGTTCATTTTGCCGGGCGGCTCGAAGGCGGCGGCTGCGCTTCATTTGGCGCGTACGGTGACAAGAAGGGCGGAGCGGTGCATCGTTTCGTTGCAAAAAGCGGAGCCGATCAATGATGTCGTGCTTAAATACATGAACCGTTTATCGGATTATTTGTTCGCTGCTGCGCGTGTCGTGAACGCCCGCCTGGGGGTGGGCGATGTCGAGTACGAGCGGAGCGCCATCGTGTTCCGCGACAAGGAGGAGAAGCAATGAACCGCCGTTTTGCCTGGCTGGCTGTTTGTTTGGCGCTTTCTATCATCGGATCGTTCATCAAGCTGCCGACGTTTGTCGGCAGCATCGCGTTAGACAGCGCGCCGGCGCTCGTCGCTGCTGCTGTTCTCGGCCCGCGCGCCGGCGCAATGGTCGCCGGGCTTGGCCACTTCATTTCCGCCTATGTCGGCGGCTGGCCGCTCGGTCCGTTCCATTGGCTTATCGCCTGTGAAATGGCGGGGCTTGGCGCTTTGTTTGCCGCGATGTATGAGCGGGGCTGGCGCTTCGCGGGAGCTGCCGCCTTTTTTGCCGGCAACGTGTTGCTGGCGCCGCTGCCGCTTGTGATTCCGTTCGGCTGGCCGTTCGTTATCGCGGTCATTCCGCCGCTGTCGGCGGCCGCTGCCGTCAATGTATTGGTGGCAATGACGGTTATGCCGTCTGTCACCCGTTTGGCTGCGAAAGCAGGGGTGAGAGCGCCGCATGCGTGATGTGCTCTTTCTCCCGCTCACCGATAGTGTTGAACTAGCGATTGCCGCCGACGGTTCAGCGGCAGTAGGAGACAAACCGGGCGACGCTGTTTTTGTTCCGGCCGAGACGACCGCCTATTTTGCCGCCCGCGTCGCCTTGATGGAGTTAGTAAGCGTGGGGGCGGAAGCGAAGGCGATGGTGCTGCAAAACTTTATCGCCGATGAATGTTGGGAAGCGCTGTGCCGCGGCATCGGACGGGCGGGCAGTGAGCTGGGGCTCGCCCTCCCGATCACCGGCAGCAGTGAATCGAACTTTGCCACCGTGCAGTCGGCGCTTGGGGTGACGGCGATTGGAACGGTGGCCAGCGGACAAAAGCGAATGGGCATCACGCCGGAAGAGGCCAAGTTTGCTGTCATCGGCCGCCCGCTCGTCGGCCCGGCCGTGTTGGCGCACCCGGATTGGATCGCGCCGCTTTCACTGATTGCCGAACTTCTCGCTTCGCCGTATGTTTATGAGTTGATCCCGGTTGGTTCAAAAGGCATTTATTATGAATATACACAGCTGTTGGCCGCCAATGGCCGCCAATGGCGCGCCTGTGCGTGCCCGCTGCCGCTCTTTGTCTCCGGTGGTCCGGCGACATCTTTGCTCATCAGCTATGACCCGGCCGGAGAGCAAGTGTTAAGGAAACGGGCTGGCCGTCTTTTTTTTCCGCTGTTTGCCGAGCTGTAACCGCCTGTCGTTTTTAACGCAATTTCCGAAAGAAGTCTCCCACCTCAAGGACCGTGAAGGGTGTAACCCGGTCAGTAGGTGGGAGAGGAATGTCGGCTGGCGTCAGCCAAAACGCATGATACAATCCATATCGATCATGTTCCTTGTGAACGGGAGATGAAGGGGGTGCATGGAGAACATCCGATGCAAAAACTAGGCAGCGCCTTCCATGTGGAAAAGATCCAAGGCGCGAAAGAACCCCGAATCATCGGATGCCTAGAGTCGGAACGACCCGAAGTCGCGCTCAGGGAGACGAAAGGTTGCGTTCGTCGTGGAATAGAGAAGCTCCCGCTTCAAGCGTTCGCTAACCGGTGAGTCGTTCACCGAAAAAACAGTTCCCTTTTCGCTTTTCACCCGTTATCATGAAGATAATGGGATTTTTTTTGGCTGCAGTCCATGGAAAGAATAGGGGGAGAGACGATGGACCCCGTCTTTGAACAGTTGTATGAAAAATATCATGATGATTTGTTTAATTTTTTGTTTTACATGGTGCGGAATCGAGAGCATGCCGAAGATTTAGTCCAAGAAGTGTATGTGAAAGTACTGCGTTCGTATAAGCGGTTTAAAGGGCAATGCAGTGAAAAAACGTGGCTGCTGTCCATTGCGCGCCATGTGGCGATCGATTTTTTCCGCCGGCAAAAGCATCGGCGCAAATGGGCCGGTCCGCCGGAATGGAGTGCGGAATCGATCGGTGCGGATGAACCGATGCCGGAGGAGGTCGCCATTCAAAAGGAGGAAATTCAACTTATGTACCGCTGTTTGGCGCGCTGTACGGTTGATCAGCAGCTTGTGCTCGTCCTCCGGTTCATCCAGTCACTGTCGATCGCGGAAACGGCGGCGGCGCTCGGCTGGACAGAGAGCAAGGTGAAGACGACGCAACATCGTGCGCTAAAAGCGCTGAAGCAATATATGGAGGAAGAGGAAGAACGAGAGGGGTGGCAACATGAAAAAGCTCAACTGGAATGAGCGATGCATCCAACACGGCCTTAGACAGTTGCCCGTCGTCAAAGACCGCCGAGCGAAAGCGGACGTTTATGAGCGGCTGGAGCGCGCCCGGCGGGCCGCGCGTTGGAGGCGACGCTGGCTTCCGGCGGCCGCATCGGCGGCGGTGTTGATTGTCACTGTGTTTGCCGGTTCCCGTCTAATCATTCCAGAACGGGTAGACAAACAGGAAGCCTCTTCATCCGCTGTCCAGACATGGGAGAGGAAGGACGCTTCTTCCCGCGCCGAAGTGATGATGGCAGCTGACGTGGCGCCGCTCATGGCGAATGAAGCGGCAAGCACAGCGGTCATCGCCCTGCCTGACCGGAAAATCGGCATGGTTGTACCGGTGGCCGTCCCGCTTTTCGGTCGTTTTGCCCCGGGAGAACGGCTGGCCGCAGCGCTGGATGAACTCAGCCGCTCGGCGCTGCGGGGCGCAGCCAAATGGCTAGATGGCGTCACGATGGCGCCAGAAGCAGGCAACGGGCGCGTGTGGGCGGTGCACGTTCCGGCCCGCCATCGCATATTTACTGCCGATCGCGAGGAGCAGCGGCTGTTTTTAGTGGCGGTGGCGGAAACAGTGAGGCAGATGGGCGGGCAGAACATCCGCTTTTTCACCGGAGCGGAGGAAGGCCTTTACCTGTCGGCGTCCGGACAGCTTAAAACGACAAAAGTGGATCAGCAAAAACGAATTTATTATATAAACCGCCTTTCTTCGTTCGGCCATGCGGTACTCATCTCGGCCCCGAGCAACGCCCGCTCGTTTCCTGAGGCGGTGCAGCGGATGAAAAAATCGGGCGGCCGCGGACTTGAGCCGGCCATTCCACCGGAAGTGGAGGTTGAGCGGGTCGATGTCAACGGACGGTATGCCGCCGTGTCGCTTCGCTTTTCCGCCTCGCCTGACACAACGGATGCAGCGCGCATGGCAGAAGCGATTTTATTGACAGCGAAAGAGTTCGGCTTGCTTGAGGTGACGTTGGCGGCCAATGACCGCTCGGCTATCGGTCCGTATCCGCTCGGGAAGGCGATCAAAGTGCCGGCCGGTCCGAACGCCGGGCTGCTGACAGCCGCCGGGCCATAGCGTTCGGTGCCGCCCTCGCCCGCTTTCCGGCCGTGCATTTTGTTACAGTTTTGTTAATGTTGTCGCGGTGTTGTTCTATCGGCCATCGTTTTAACATAAGACATATATGGCATGAAGAAGGCAAGGAGGGGTGAAGAATGGACGATGTCATGAGAAGGCTCTTGGCGGTCGCCGGTGTGGCGGTATGTGTCGGGTTGTTGTTTCTTGTTGGCGCTAGCGGATGATTGGATGAATATTCGCAAAACGGTTGTCCTCTTTTGCGGTGATGCGTTATAATGAGGAAAACATCAGGAGAGGAGAAGGGCAGATGTTGACCGACTACCATAACCATCTCGAACGGGGGACGCTGACGCTTGATTATTTGCGCCGGTTTACGGACGAAGCAGCGAGAAAAGGGATTAGACATTTCGGCATTTCCGAACACGCGTATCATTTTTACCAAACAAAAAACATTTTGTCCAATCCATGGGTGGAAGCGCGCCGCTGCTACGATATGGCTGACTACGTCCGGCTGTTCCATGAAGCGTGGGATGCCGGCATCGATGTAAAAATGTCGATCGAAATGGATTATACGCCAGGCAAGCATGAAGAGATGGCGGCGTTCATCCGCGCATACGATTTTGACTATGTGATCGGTTCCATTCATTGGGTGGACGATTTCGGCATCGATTTAGTCGAATATCGCCGCGAGTGGGAACGGCGCGATTTGTACGATACATACCGCAAATATTTCGATCAAGTCGTGACGCTAGCCGAATCGAACTTATTTGATATTATCGGGCACCTTGATTTGGTGAAAATTTTTAAATATGTCCCGGAAGATGAGGAATTTTTGCTCGAACAATACGACCGGGCGACGACGGCGCTTGCCAATTCGAAAACGTGCGTTGAAATCAGCACGGCTGGACTGCGCAAGCCGGTCGGCGAGCTGTACCCGGATCCTCGTTTGCTGAAAATGTGCTATGAAAAAGGCATCCCTATCGTCTTCTCCTCTGACGCGCACGTGCCGGAACATGTCGGTGCGGACTTTGACAAGGCGATCGAATTCGCCCGCAGCGTCGGCTACACCGAGCTGATGACGTTCTCGAAAGGGGAGCGGAAAGCGGTGCCGCTCGGCTGAACGGAACGATAATCACGAGAAAACGCAGGCTTCGAAACAGGAAGCCTGCGTTTTTATGATTACGCCTCAAGCCGTTTGACGGTTTCAATGTCCGCAATTTGGGTCAATGCTTTTAATACGGCATCATCAACCGGCTTGTCAAGCGAGAGGATCATCATGGCCTTTCCACCCGCTTCTTGCCGGCCGACTTGCATCGTCGCGATGTTGATATCATGCGCCCCGAGCACGTTCCCGACTTTGCCGATCATCCCAGGCCGGTCTTGGTGCTGAATGTAAAGGAGATGGCCTTCCGGGGCGAAGTCGATGGCGACACCGTCAAAGTGGACGATGCGGTCGCCGTAGTTCGGCACGTGCGTTCCTTTGATCGTGAACGTTTTGTTCTCGCCATGGACGGTGAGCGAAATGGAGTTCGCATACCCATGCGTTTCATCGGAAAATTTTTCACCGTACGTAATGCCGCGCTCTTTGGCAACCATGGCGGCGTTGACCTCATTGACGGTAGAGGCGACGCGCGGCTGCAAGAAGCCGGCTAGCAAGCTGCGGGTGATGTATGTTGTTTCCAAATCGGCGACCGTACCAGCATACGTGACGGACAACTCTTGCACCGGGATGTTCATAAACTGCGAAGCGATTAAGCCGAGTTTCCGTCCTAAATGATAGAATGATTGAATTTTTTCATAGACGTCTTTCGACAAAGCCGGCAAGTTGATCGACGAGGTGACCGGCTGCCCTTCGAAAAAGTGGAGCAACTCTTCGGCCACTTGGGTGGCGACGTTTAGCTGCGCTTCGACCGTCGACGCCCCTAAATGCGGCGTAACGATGACATTATCAAACGCCAAAAGCGGATGGTCGCCCGGCGGCTCTTGTTCAAAGACGTCGAGGGCGACGCCGGCGACATGGCCGTTTTCCAAAAACGGAATGAGCGCCTGCTCGTCGATGATGCCGCCGCGGGCGCAGTTGACTAAATACACTCCTTTTTTCGTTTTCGCCAAATTTTCCGTGCCAAGCAAGCCCCTTGTTTCTTTCGTCAACGGTGTATGGACGGTGATGATGTCGGCAGAAGCCAGCACGTCATCGAGCGAATGGATCGAGACGCCGAGTTTTTCCGCCCGCTCCTTTGTCAAAAATGGGTCGTAGACGTGCACGGTCATGCCAAACGCGCGCGCCCGCTTTGCGACTTCCGATCCGATGCGGCCGAAGCCGATCACGCCGAGTTTTTTGCCGAGCAGCTCGTTGCCGACAAACGCCGAACGATTCCATTCCCGCGATTTGACGGAAATGTGCGCCTGTGGAATGCGACGGACGAGCGCTGCCATCATCGCGAATGTATGTTCGGCAGCCGAAATCGTATTGCCGTTCGGTGCATTAATGACGACAATGCCGCGTTTTGTTGCCGCGTCAATATCGATGTTGTCGACGCCAACCCCGGCGCGGCCGACAATTTTCAAGTTCGTCATTTTCTCCAATAGCTCTTCTGTTACTTTCGTCGCGCTGCGTACAAGCAGGGCGTCAAACGTATGCAATTGTTCCTCCACTTCACTCACTTTTTGCTGCACGATGTCAATATGCGCTGATGTGCGCAACGGCGCCAAGCCTTCTTCGCTAATGGCGTCAGAAACGAGTACGCGAAACACAGTCGGTGCCCCTTTCTTTTTCGGAGATGTTAAATTTCTGATAATTTAACATACGAAAATGGGTTCTGTCAATGGGGTCTGAAGAGGTTATACAAATGAAAGCGCTTTTTTGTGTAAGAATGTTCGGGTTTAGAAAAAGAAAAACGCCCATACCAAAAGATATGGGCGAGATAGTTCGGAAATCAACAAGGTTTGCGGTCTCGATGGTGATGAGTGTCTAATGTCAATTATTGATTTTTTTGCTCATTGTAGCGGGCGATGCACTCTTCAATCAGTTTCGCGGCGGCTTCCGGCCCTTCCCATGTGCCGATTTCCGTCCGCTTGCCTTGCAAGTCTTTATAACGTTCAAAGAAGTGGGCGATCTCTTTCAGTTTGTGCTGCGGCAAGTCTTCGATCGAGCGGACTTCATCAAAGCGGGGATCTTCAACCGGCACGCCGATTAGTTTCGCATCTTCCTCCCCGCTGTCGATCATGTTTAAAAAGCCGATAACGCGCGTATCGATGACACAGCCCGGGAACGTCGGGTTCGTCGTAATGACCAAAATGTCGAGCGGATCGCCGTCAAGCGCCAATGTATTTTGCAAGTAGCCGTATTCAGCCGGATAAAACATCGGCGAGTACAAGACGCGGTCGAGCTTGAAGATGCCCCGCTCTTTGTCGAACTCGTATTTGTTTTGGCTGCCGGTTGGAATTTCGATAAACGCTTCGACAATTTTATTTTCGAATGCCATAACCCGTTCCTCCTTTTTTTGCTCGTTATGTATGCATGAAAACTTGTCCGCCGGCTGACGGCGGACAAGACAATCTTATTTTAGCATGTTCGCCCAGGATGCGCTACTTATGGAATGGCATTTTTTCACGTCTCGACCAAAAAACCCTCTTGCCGATTCGGCAAGAGGGGGGGCTTAGTCGAATTTATTCGGATCGCCGTCAAACGGCTCGTCCGCGACCTTAATCGACTCGGTCGGACAGCCTTCAAACGCGTCCATCATATCGTCAATTAAAATATCCGGCACTTCGACAATTCCTTGGTTGTCATCAAGGGTGACGTAGGCAATGCCGTCTTCGTCATAGTCGTAAATATCCGGAGCTGCTGCGCCGCACGCTCCGCAGGCGATGCATGTTTCTTTATCGACGATCGTATACTTTGGCATAAAGATCTAACCTCCCCAAGTTTATTGGAAACGGACGGGCCATCTCCGTGTTGCCTGCTCGGAAATGAACTTTCACTTTTATAATAAGACCGTTCGCCTCGCTTTTCAACTAAAAAATTGTTCTCCCGTATTTTTACACATATGCATGCCGTTTATTTTCGTTACAGAGGGCGGCTGCCAACCTCATATTTTTCGTGCCGACCAACCGGATAATTTTTGTTACAATAGAGGTGAGGGAGGAACAAGGATGCGGCAAGGCTATGCCCTAGTTTTGCTGGCGCACTGTTTGCGCCGGTTCGATGGCGAACGGACGCTGGCGGCGGTGTACCATTTATTTTCTGGAAAAAAGTCGGCTCAAACGTTGCAAGACAGCAGATGGTTTCGGCTTGAGCCGTTTTTTGGCACATGGAAAAATGTGACGATGGCCGAACTTGAGACGGCTGTACGGGAGCTCACTGAACGGCGGTTGGCCGCGCCGGGGGGCAACCGAACGTACAGGCTGACAGAGGCCGGAAAGCAATGGCTTGACGGGCGGGAAATGTCGCTTCCTCGCCATTTGAACGGCTGGCGTTATCACGACATAGACCGGCTGTTTTGGCAGCGGCTCTCTCTTGTTGGCCAGACGCTGTCCAATCTCGTTTACGGGCGGCGCTTTACGCCGATTTGCCGTGACGAGCGGACGCTTGAGTGGGTAAAGCAATATTTGCTCGCGAACGGCTCACGCCAAACGCTCACGGCCTCGTTCTACGAGGAGCTCATCCGGCTGCTTGAAGCCGTCTCCGAGGAAGAGGCGACAGTGTTTACGCTGCGGCTTACAAGCGCCGCGCGCATCGGCTGGACGGCGGAACAAATCGCTGCCTATTTGCAAACAGATGCGCTCTATGTGCAGTTCCAATTTCGCAACGTTCTTCATTATATGATGACGGAGGCTGAGGCTGGTCGCGCTCCGCTGATGGCGGAGCTGATGGCCGGGCTGGCGCCGGTGCAGCTGACGCAATCGGCGCGAAAAACGTACGAATGGCTGCAGAAAGGGAAAACAGTGGAAGAAATCGCGAAATTTCGCCGCCTGAAGCGGAGTACGGTTGAGGACCATATTGTCGAAATTGCTGCCAATGTGCCGGGCTTTTCGATCGCTCCGTTTGTGGCAGACGGGAAGGCGGTTTCGATCCAAGCGGCGGCGCGGGCGCTGGGGACGCGCAAGTTAAAGGATATTCGTGAGGCGCTCGGCGGTGCAGCGAGTTATTTTGAGATTCGTCTCGTTTTAGCAAAGGAAGTGGGACGTTGGATGAATTAATCAAAATATTGCGTGCGCAGTTTGGACATGCTTCATTCCGTCCGGGGCAACGGGAAGTGGTTGAAGACGTGCTTGCCGGACGTGATGTGTTGGCGATGCTGCCGACTGGAAGCGGCAAGTCGCTTTGCTACCAGCTGCCGGCGTATTTGCTCCCCGGAAGCGTGCTTATTGTCTCACCGCTCGTCTCGCTCATGGAAGACCAAGTCGAACAGTTGCGCCGTCGTGGGGAAAAACGGGTGATTGCTTTCCATAGCCTGCTCGATGCGGAAGAAAAATGGCAGGCGCTCGCCTCGCTGTCCGGTTTTCGCTTCATTTACACTTCGCCGGAAATGCTGCAATCAGCGAAGTTTTTAGCTGCGCTTGGACGCGCACACATTTCCCTGTTCGTCGTCGATGAGGCGCATTGTATTTCTCAATGGGGTTATGATTTCCGCCCGGACTTTTTAAAGCTGGGGGCGGTCCGGCGTGCCCTCGGCTTTCCACCGTGTCTGGCGCTGACGGCGACAGCGCCGCCGGAGGTGCGGAGCGATATCGTCCGCACGCTCGGGATGAAAAACGCCTGCTGCCATATTTATTCTGTTGATCGCCCGAACATCGCTTTAAAGGTCGAACATTGCCTGTCGACTGAGGAAAAAGCGGTGCGCTTAGCCAAATACGCGCAGCGGCTTGAGGGGCCGGGGATCGTTTACTTTTCGAGCCGTCAATGGGCGGAAGAAATGGCGCGCCGGCTTGAACAGAGCGGGGCGGGGCGGGTGGCGTATTACCATGCCGGCATGGACGGGGAGCAACGGCTGCTTGTGCAGCAACAATTTTTATATGGCCAGCTTGATCTCGTTTGTTGCACGAGCGCGTTTGGGATGGGTGTGAACAAAGAAAACGTCCGGTTCGTGCTCCATTTTCATATGCCGGCCCAGCTTGAGGCGTATGTGCAGGAAATCGGACGGGCTGGACGCGACGGGAAGCCGAGCCTGGCGGTGTTGTTTTATGCTGATGGCGATCGGGCTATCGCCCAGGCGGTGGCTGAAGCGGAGCTTCCCAACCTGAGCGCGCTGCGGGAATGGTTCCAGCGGCTGCCGGCGGACGCGGAGCGATGGAAGGCCGCCCTCGAAACGAGTGGATTTACGGACATACAAAAACGGCTCGTGGCGTATTTCTTAGAATGGGGACAAACGGCGGCGCCGAAATGCCCCGTCGTTGAGACGAAGGAACAGCTGTATGAAAGAGTGGCCGCCGCCATGGAGGCGCGGCGGCAATGGAAGCGAAAAAAGCTGCATGAAATGGACGGTTGGGTGCACACCTCTTCCTGCCGCCGCGCGGCAATGGTTCTTCCGTTCGGGGAGAAGCTGGCGGACAGGCCGGACGCTTGCTGCGACCATTGCGGTTTGCAGCCTGATGCCTATATGCGTGCCACCCGCCGCCTCGATGCGGCGCCGGTCCGCTACTGGCGTGAAGAGCTATGGCAGATGTTTTTCACCGGGAGGCGGCAAAATGAGGCGGCAAAGTGAACAAATTCGACAGATGACGGACCGTGAAGTGCTTTTTCATCTTTATTTGACGCAAGGGTTGTTGCTCGCTGTTGCCGGCGGCCTCTCGCCATTTTTGTTCGATTGGGCCGGGTGGCGCCGGCTTTGGCAGTTTCATCTGACCGATGTGCTGTTATACGGTGTGGGTGCGGCAGCGCTTGTGTTGGCGGTTGATTTTTTGGCCATGCGTTATTTGCCGAGAGACTGGCATGATGACGGCGGAGTGAACGAAAAAATTTTTCGCTCCCGCTCCATTCCTCATCTCTTTTTTTTATGCGGGCTGATTGCCGTCACCGAAGAATGGCTGTTTCGCGGCATCGTGCAAACACATTGGGGGCTTTGGGCAGCGAGTGTGATCTTTGCTGCGTTGCATATCCGGTATTTGGAAAAATGGTTTTTATTCTTTATGGTTATGGTGCTTAGCCTGTTTCTTGGCGTACTTTACGAACAGACCAACAGTTTATGGGTGACAGTGACCGCCCATTTTTTGATCGATTTTGTGCTTGCTTTACATATTCGATTAAACCGGAAGACGGAGGAGGAAAGGGAGTGAGGCGATGGAAGGAACGCCAAGACGCTTGGCGCGGAAAAAGCGGCCGACGTCCGATGCCGATGCGTCGCCATCACGCCTAAACAGGCGGCGGCAAAAAGAAGAACAAAAGCGAAAATACATACCGGCCCGCTTGTTGGCGCTTTTGTTTTTGGCGCTGCCGGCAGCGGTGCTGGCCATCCATCACGCCCGATCGGAGTCCGGGACGGTTACAGTCGTCCGCCACGAGGAAACTAGCAGCCGGGAAACGGTGCGCGTCATTCGGGCCGACGACGTCGAGGCAGCCGGACAAATGCCGAAACGGGAGCGACCGGCGGGCGAAAAGAATGTTGGCGAAGCGGACAGCAAGACGATCACACACATTGTTGCGCCGAACGAGACGCTATATAGCATCGCCATGAAATATTACGGCACGCCAAGCGCTATGGATATCATCAAAAAGGAAAACGGTTTGTCGACCAACCGGCTTGAGCCGGGGCAAATGCTGCGCATCCCGCTTCACGAAGAAAACTGAGCACAGACGCCCCTGTCATTCAAAAAATTGGTGGCCGGTGCTTCCCCTTTTGTTCTAACACCGCTGGCAACAGCATATGATGGGCAATAGAACAGGACAAGGGGGAGAGCACGATGGCCCATTTTCCAAGCGAATTTTCCCTCGATGAAGTGACAAAAGAAATGTTGCTTGCCGTTATTGAAAAAAAGAAAAAATGGGAGCGGCTCGAAAAGCGGACCACCCTTTTGCAAGCCGCCTCATTTGTCGGCCTGGCCGCTTTTCTTCTTTATGTTATGGTCCATGCGGCGGCCATTGCGACGTGGAGCGAGCGGTTTGCCTGGTTTTTTGCCGCGCCTGTCCACATTTTGATCCTGCTCCTGTTATGCACTGTGTATTGGGCGGCTGTTTATTACAAAGGAAAAAGCGAAAAGGCGGAAGATGATTTCCACGCTCTCCGCTGCGAAATTATTCAAAAAAGCATTGATTTATGGAAAGAAGAAGAGCAGTGGAACGGGCGTCATCGACTGTTTGAGTGGCTGAGGCGGGAGTACGACATTAACTTATATTATGAACACAGCTGAATGGGGACTCCATCCAGCTGTGTTCTGTTTAGAAAAATTTTTTCCGGTCCCGCTCCTCTTTTAAAATTTCGACCGCCTCGCGGAATCGTTGTGAATGGACGATCTCCCGCTCGCGCAAAAAGCGGAGTCCGTCATTTAAGTCCGGGTCGTCGCTCATATTGATAATCCATTGATAAGTCGCGCGCGCCTTCTCTTCGGCGGCGATGTCTTCGTACAAGTCAGTGATCGGGTCGCCTTTCGCTTGAATATACGTCGCCGTAAACGGGTTGCCGGCGGCGTTATGGTAAAAGAGGGCGCGCTCATGGTCGACATAATGGGGCTCAAGTCCGGCTTCCTTCAGCTGTTCCGGCGTCGCGTCTTTCGTCAGTTTGTATACCATCGTCGCGATCATTTCGAGATGGGCGAGCTCTTCGGTGCCGATATCGTTTAGCAATCCGATTACTTTCGATGGCAGCGTATAACGCTGGTTTAAGTAACGGAGCGCAGCGGCCAGCTCCCCGTCCGCTCCACCGTATTGTTCAATCAAATATTTGGCCAGCCGCGGGTTGCACGTGCTGACGCGGACCGGGTACTGTAATTTTTTTTCATAAATCCACATGATCCGTTCCTCCTTGCGCTCGTGATGGGTCGGCTACACTTGCCAAGGCCAAGGCGTGTCGTCCCAATTCCACGGGTAGTTCGAATAGCTATGGCCGAACTGCTCAAGCGGGCCGTAGGCGGCTTCAAACTGTTTTTTCAGTTGTTTCCGTCTTTGGGCGAGTTGGTTAAATTGTTGAATCGCTTGATAATCGGTTGGGTGGGTGTCTAAATAAAGCGTCAGCTCAACGAGGGCAAAGTCGACGGCTTGCAGCTCCTCAAGCTGCTCGTAATACTCCTTTGGCATTTGTTTCATGAGCCATCACCTTTTGTCTTCGTTTCGTAAGGGCTGTAATACGGGTCGTAAAACACTTGCCAGAGCGTTCCTTTCATTAACGCTTCACGCAGCGGAAACTGCGGCAAATTCGGCGGTTGGAAGCCGATGTATAAGTTTGGCGCAGTGACGTACGTTTTGACGCGGATCGGCGGACACGGGTCAAACGGGCTGATGTACGGCTCGTATTGTTTGCGCGTCGTAAACATAAAACCCCCCCTTTTTTTGGCAAAGTTCAGTCTATATGTATGACGGAGCCGTGTCGTTCATGCCTGTTTGTCATGACGAATAAGGAGAATAAAGCGAAGGAGGAAAACATGGGCCGCCTATCCATGACCGCTATGGCCGCTGTTTTATGCACGTATTTGTTTTTTCGTTGGTTGCCGCCGCTCGAACCGTTTTCACCGGCGCCGTTTTTGACAGAGCTGCTCTTTTCCCCGCTGCGGACATGGCTTGCGATCGCTTGTTTTTTGCTTGGCAGTGCCGCCAATGGGGCACTCATCCGTATGGTGATCATCGGGAGTATACGTCTGCTGTCCGGCCGTCGGTTCCGCGTTGGTGAATGGTTCGTGAGTATAGCGGCCCTTAGCCATTTTTATTGGGCGTTTCAGTTTCATTGGCAAACAGCGGCACTTTTTTTCGTTTTTTCCTTTCTTTATGGTATGATGACATTGAGAGATCGCCGGTTGACCGAAGGCGGCCGGCTTTAGCAGGAGGAAGTATGTTCATCGGGGGAGCGATCACGAGTTTTCTGTTTTTGCTTGGCTATATGTGGAAAGAAGCGCACAGCAACCGGGTCCGCCATGTGACGCTGTCGTTTCCTCATTTTCCTGACAATTGGCCGCAGCTTACGATTTTCTTTATTTCGGATATTCATCGGCGAATCGTTTCCTGTCGCATGCTTGAGACGGTGAAAGGAAAAGCCGATCTCGTCGTGATTGGCGGGGATTTGGCTGAAAAAGGGGTGCCGGCTGCGCGCGTCCGCGAAAACGTGCGCCGACTGCAGGCGGTCGCTCCCGTTTATTTTGTTTGGGGAAATAATGATGACGAAGTCCACTACGATCTTCAATCATTGCTCGAGGAAGAACGCGTCCATGTGCTCAAAAACAAAGCGGAAGTATGGGAGCGCGGCGGTGTGCCGGTCGCGCTCATCGGCGTCGGCGACGTAAGCCGGAAGGAGGCGGATATCGATCGGGCGCTTGAACACGTCCCGCCTCAATCATTTCGTATTTTGGTCTGCCATAATCCGGCGATCATGGCCCGTCTCGGAGAGGAACAGCACATTTCGCTTGTGTTGAGCGGCCATACACATGGTGGGCAAATCCGGTTGTTTTCGTTTGGGTTGTATGAGAAAGGGGGGATCAAATGGCACGGCAATACCGCGCTGTTTACGAGTAACGGCTACGGTACGACCGGGGTGCCGCTTCGCCTCGGAGCGCCTGCGGAGACCCATCTCATCACGATTGCCCCCGGAAAACCGACAACCGAGAAAAAATGCTTGTCTAAAACCGGGGAAACGATGTAAACTCATTAATAATAACAAACGAACCAATTGCGAGTTGCAACATACAATAACGGTAAGAGATGGCTCTGTAGGTAAGGAGGGGTGCCGATGCGTCTTGAGCGCTTAACCCACAACAAAATTAAAATCTTCTTGACGTTTGACGATTTGCTGGACCGCGGGTTGACGAAAGACGATTTATGGAAGGACACGTTTAAAGTCCATCAGTTGTTCCGCGATATGATCGAGGAGGCGAGCGAAGAGCTCGGCTTTGAGGTGAACGGGTCGATCGCGGTCGAAGTGTACTCTTTACCGGCACAGGGCATGGTCGTTATCGTCACGAACGAAGGCGACTACGACGACATCGAAGAAGAATTCGCCGACGATTACATTGAAATGCAAGTAACGCTCGATGAGAGCGATGACATATTTTACGAATTCCAAACGTTCGAAGATGTCATCCAGCTCGCCCATCGTTTGTATGCGGTCGGCTGCCTCGACGGCACGCTCTATTCGTACCAAGGCCGCTTTTACTTGCATGTTGCTGAAGAACCGCCGATTCCGCTCGACAACTTTGTCGCCTTGCTGGCCGAGTTCGGCAACCCGGCCACGATAACGATACACCGTGTGCAAGAATACGGGAAACAGTTGATCGAACGGCGCGCCATTAGGCAACTCGTTCATTATTTCCGGGCTAACTAGGGCGCAGCCAAGACTCCTTTCCATGGACAAGGAGTCTATTTTTTCGTGTGAA